>WHUE01000039.1 GCA_009377375.1 Alphaproteobacteria bacterium
TGGCCCATTGGATGAAATCGGCGACGATCAGGAAGTAGCCGGGGAATCCCATCTCGATGATGACCCGGAGCTCGAATTCCAGGCGGTCCCAGTACGGCCGCACTTCGTCGCCGGAAACTTCCAGTATTTCCAGCCGTTTGCGTAGCCCTTCTTCAGCTTCTGCGCGAAGCTGATCGGCTTCGGTCCGCTCGCCCTCCGTCGGGAATGCCGGCAGGATCTCGGGTCGGCGTTCGGGCATGAAGGCGCAGCGGCGGGCGATCGTCAGCGTGTTGTCGACCGCTTCGGGCAAGTCGGCGAACAGCTTCCGCATCTCCGCCGGGCTTCTGAAGCCGTGCTGCGGCGTCAGGCGCCGGCGCTTTTCGTCAGCGATATGCGCGCCCTCGGCAATGCACAGCAGCGCGTCATGCGCCTCGTACATCTTCTCGTCGACGAAATAGCAGTCGTTGGTCGCGACCAGCGGCAGATCGCGGGCGTAGGCGAGATCGATCAGATCGCCCTCGATCCGCTCCTCCACGCTGAGTCCGTGGCGCATCAGTTCGACATAGAGACGTCCGGGAAAGGCCTCCTCCAGCCGCCCGAGCATCGCCTCGGCGGCCTCCATCTGGCCGTCGGCCAGCATGGCGCCCACCGCACCCTCCGGCCCACCGGTCAGCGCGATCAGCCCGGCGGAATACGCCTCGACGTCCTCGACAGCGACATGCGGCCGCGCGCCGGGCTCCGTTTCCAAATAGGCCTTGCTGACCAGCATGAGCAGGTTGCGGTAGCCGGCCTCGTCCTGCACCAGCAGGACAAGCTGGTCGAGCCGCTTGCGCACGCCTTCGGGCGTGGCCGCCCCGACACCGGTTTCCGAGCCGGGCCGGGCGACGTAGAGCTGGCATCCGATCAGCGGCTGCACGCCTTCCCTGGCGGCGGCCATGGCGAATTCCAGCGCGCCGAACAGGTTGCCGGTGTCCGTGACCGCCACTGCCGGCATGGCGTGTTCGCGGCACAGCGCGATCAGCTGGGGAATCTTGATCGCCCCTTCCGACAGCGAATAGGCGGAATGCACCCGAAGATGGACGAAGTCAGCATAGGGCATGGCGCATCATTCCACATACCCACGATCGGGTCATGAAGAACAAACGGGGAATACGCTAGATAACCGAATCGGCGGATTCCCTACCCACAGGATATTGTGGAAGGGGTCTCTTAACCGCTTGAATCTCAAGGCCGATTCGGGAGTAAGAACGAATCACCAACATCGAAACGGAGACCGGGCTACCAGAGACTCTGCCGCGCCCGTTCCGGCCATGCCGCGTCGTAGGTCTCTCCGCCGACCCGGCCGTCGCTGAGCGCGGCGAGTATTTCGCCGGCGCTCGGCAGGCTGCCGGGAAGAGCCTGGCTGTCCGGGTCCCAAAGCGCCGACCGGACGATGGCACGCGCGCACTGGAAATAGACCACCTCGACCGTCAGCACGACGACCGACCGCGGCGCCTTCCCGTCCACCGCGAAGCTCTCCAGCAGGTCCGGGCGGGTCTCGACATGGGCCCGGCCGTTCACCCGCAGCGTATTGCCGCAGCCGGGAATCAGGAACAGCAGCGCCGCCCGCGGGTCGCGCACGATGTTGCGCAAGGAATCGATGCGGTTGTTGCCGTGGCGGTCGGGCATCATCAGCGTCCGCTCGTCCGTCACCCGCACGAAGCCGGGCCGGTCGCCGCGGGGCGAACAGTCCAGCCCCTCCGGCCCCGACGTGGCGAGCACCGCGAACGGCGCGGCGTCGACATAGGCCCGGTAATGCGGCGTGATCCGGTCGACTTCCTTGACGGTGGAGGATTCGCCGGCCCGCCCGTACAGGGCTTCCAGTTCGCTGACACTGCTAACGATGCTCATGCGGCACTCCTGACGAACGGCGCGCGGAGGCGCTATTACGACGCCGCCATGACGCGCGCGTGACAGTTTCATCTCCCCTATCCTTCCACCAGCACCCCGTCCTTCAGGGTGAGCCGGCGGTCCATGCGCGCGGCCAGTTCCGGGTTGTGCGTGGCGACCAGCGCCGCCAGTCCCGCGCCGCGCACCGCCTTCATCAGCATGTCGAACACGGCGGCAGCCGTGCCGGGGTCGAGATTGCCCGTCGGCTCGTCGGCCAGCAGCACCCTCGGCCGGTTGGCCAGCGCGCGGGCGATGGCGACGCGCTGCTGCTCGCCGCCGGAAAGCTGCGCCGGGCGGTGGTCGAGCCGCGCGCCCAGCCCGACCTCGGTCAGGACTTCCGTCGCCCGAACCGCCGCGTCCTTGCGATCCGTCCCCGCGATCATCTGCGGCAGGATCACGTTTTCCAGCGCGGAAAACTCCGGAAGCAGGTGGTGGAACTGGTAGACGAAGCCGAGATAGGCTCGCCGCAGCTCGGTCCGCCGGGCGTCGGGCGCCGCGGCACAGTCCTCCCCGGCCAGGACCACCGTGCCGGAATCAGCGTTTTCCAGCAGCCCGGCGATATGGAGCAGCGTCGACTTGCCGGCACCCGACGGCGCGACGAGCGCGACCGTCTCGCCGGCGTTGAGCGCCATGCTGGCGCCCCGCAACACCTCGATCCGCGTGGTCCCCGACCCGAAGCCGCGCTGGATGGCGCTGAGCGCAAGCGCCGGCGCATCACTCATAGCGCAGCGCCTCCACGGGATCGAGCCGGGCCGCACGCCAGGCGGGATACAGCGTCGCCAGCAGCGACAGGGCGAGCGCCATGGCGACGACCGAAACCACCTCCAGCGGGTCCACCTTTGCCGGAAGCTGCGACAGGAAATAGATCTCTGCCGAGAACAGCTCGGTTCCCGTCAGTTTCTGCAGCCAGCCGCGGATCGTCTCGATATTGAGCGAGAAGGCGAGCCCGAGGATGAAGCCGGCGAAGGTGCCGACCACGCCGATGGACGCCCCCGCCAGCAGGAAAATGCGAAGGACCGCGCCCCGGCTGGCACCCATGGTGCGCAGGATGGCGATGTCCCGCCCCTTGTCCTTCACCATCATGATCATGCCGGAAATGATATTGAACGCCGCCACCAGGATGATCAGCGTCAGGATCAGGAACATCACGTTGCGTTCCACCTTGATCGCATTGAAGAAGCTGGCGTTGGACTGCTGCCAGTCCACGATGCGGACGGGGCGCGAGGCGGCCTTCGCGATGCCCTGCCGGGCGGCGTCGATGCCGTCGGGATCGGTCAGCATGACCTCCAGGTTCGTCACAGCGCCGTCGCCGGTGCGGAAGAAGCTCTGCGCCGCATCCAGCGGCACGAACAGGAAGCCGTTGTCGTATTCGTACATCCCGACCTCGAACAGCGCCTTGACGCGGAAGGTCTTGGTTCGTGGTACGGAGCCGAACGCGGTCGCCCGGCTCTGGGGGGAGATCAGCGTCAGCGGGTCGCCCGGCCGGACGCCGATGCGCTGGGCGAAGCGCGTTCCGATCAGGACGTCGGGCCCGTCGCCGAATCCGTCCAGCGTGCCGGCCCGGACTGCGCCGCCGAGCGCCGGATGCATGCGCAGATCGGCCGGCCTCAGCCCCCGCACCAGCGCGCCGCTGGCGCTGCCCCGCGCCGTCGCCATCACCTGCCCCTCGACCACGGGCGTCACGCGTTTCACGTCGCGCAGCTTGCGCAGGGACTCCGCCAGCGAGTCGAAGTCGGTGAGTTTCTCGCCCGGCAGGGCGTAGACGCCGAGATGCCCGTTCAGCCCGAGGATCCGGCCGAGCAGCTCGGCGCGGAATCCGTTCATCACCGCCATGACGATGATCAGCGTGGCGACGCCGAGCGCGATGCCGGCCAGGGAAAACCCGACGATCACCGAGATGAATCCCTCGCGGCGGCGGGCGCGCAGATAGCGCATCGCCACCATCCGCTCGAAGGGAGAAAACATCAGCCGCCGCCGGTCAGCCAGCCGAGCGCGGCGTCGACGGAAAGCTCGTCCCGCTCGCCCGTCGCGCGGCGCTTGAGCTCCACCACGCCGGACTTGATGCCGCGCGGTCCGACGATGAGCTGCCACGGCAGGCCGATCAGGTCCATGCTGGCGAATTTCGCCCCTGCCCGCTCGTCGCGGTCGTCATAAAGCACGTCCAAGCCGGCAGCGCGAAGCTTGCCGTACAGGTCGTTGCAGGCGGTGTCGCACTCCGCATCCCCGGCGCGCAGATTGATCAGCCCGACATCGAACGGGGCCACGCTGTCCGGCCAGATTATTCCGCTCTCGTCATGCGACGCCTCGATGATTCCGCCGACGAGCCGCGAGACGCCTATGCCGTAGGATCCCATCTCGACCGGTATCTCCTCGCCGCTCGGCCCGGCGACGACGGCGTTCATCGCCTTCGAGTACTTGGTGCCGAAATAGAAGATATGGCCGACCTCGATGCCCCGCGCGCTGACCAGAGCATCGCCCAGCCGGGCCGCCTCCGCCGCGTCGTGCATCTCGTCCGTCGCGGCGTAAAGCCCCGTCCACTTGTCGAAAACGGGCTGGAGATCGGCGTCGTAGTCCACGTCCTCGCCCAAGGGGTCGAACGACAGGAAATCGCGGTGGCAGAACACCTCGCTTTCGCCCGTCTCGGCCAGGATGATGAACTCGTGGCTCAGGTCGCCGCCGATCGGACCGGTGTCGGCACGCATCGGGATCGCCTTCAGCCCCATCCGCGCGAAGGTGCGCAGATAGGCGACGAACATGCGGTTATAGGCGCGCCGTGCGCCGTCGTAATCGATGTCGAAGGAATAGCTGTCCTTCATCAGGAACTCGCGCCCGCGCATCACGCCGAAGCGCGGGCGGACCTCGTCGCGGAACTTCCACTGGATGTGGTAGAGCAGCCGCGGCAGCTCCCGGTAGCTGCGCACGGAATCGCGGAAGATCGCGGTGATCAGCTCCTCGTTGGTCGGCCCGTACAGCATGTCGCGGTCATGCCGGTCGGTGATGCGCAGCATCTCCTTGCCGTAATCCTCATAGCGTCCGCTCTCTCGCCACAGATCCGCCGACTGGATGGTCGGCATCAGCAATTCCTGCGCGCCGGCGGCGTCCTGCTCCTCGCGGACGATCTGCTCGATCTTCTTCAGCACGCGGAAGCCCAGCGGCAGCCACGAATAGATGCCCGCGCTCGCCTGCCGGATCATCCCGGCACGCAGCATCAGGCGGTGCGAGACGATCTGCGCCTCGGCCGGGTGTTCCTTCAAGGTCGGCAGGAAATAGCCGGAAAGCTTCATTGCAACCCTTTCGCGCGCCCGCCCCGGCGCGCGCAGGCGCGCCCGGCCGAAGGCGGGCAGACTTTAGGCAAACCGATGTGGCAAGTAAATGGCGGGCCGCGTCAGCCTGTTGCGCCCCGCACCACCTCCAGCACAGCATCCGGATCGTCCGGCGCCGCATCGCCCCGCCATGCTACATGGCCGTCGGGACGGACCAGCACCAGCCGCCGCTCGTACAGCGCCGCGAGATCGGGATCGCCGATGCTCACGGTCTCGAACGGCACGCTTCGCGCCTGCGCGGCGGCCTCGAGCCCGGCGCCTTCGCCAGCCCCTCCGTCGAAGGCCAGCAGCACGAAGCCGCGCCCGAACAGGTCGAGCGTGGACCTGCCCTCCGCGATCCAGCCGTGCGGCGCGCGGGCGCCGGGGCGGGTGGTGGGGGTGTAGCGCATGGAATCCTCGGCGGGCGGCGGCGAGCCGTCGGGCCAGACAACCGGGGAGCTTTCATAGCAATAGCCCAGTGCAATGCCGTCGGAGATGAACTGCCGGCTGCGCCGCTCCAGGATTTCCGCGCCAAGCGCGGCTCGCGCGGCCTTCCCTTCCGGCGTCGCGTCCTCGATCAGCGGCACGAGGTCGGGGTTGTAGACCTCCTCGTTCGCCTCCGTAGCGACACGGACATTGCGCTGCGCCACCGGGCGGCGTTCCGCCGGGTAGGATTGCAGCAGCCGGTCCCCGCCCCAGCCCTCGACCAGCGCCGCGAGCTTCCAGCCGAGATCGACCGCATCGCCCATGCCGGTGTTCATGCCGAACCCGCCGGCCGGTGAATGCTGGTGCACGGCATCTCCCGCCAGCAGAACCGGGCCGTCGGCCCAGCGGTCGGCGACGATGCTGCGGCACGTCCACGGCAGGGCGGAGACGACCTCGTACGGCACCTTGGGACCGATGGCCCGGCGCACCACCGCGTCCACGTCGATGTTCCCCGCCGTGATCTCGTGGTCGACGTTGCGGACTCCCAGGCGCCACAGGGAATTCCCGTCCAGCTCGATCAGCGCCCCCTGGCTGCCATCGGCATAGGTGAGCATGTAGAACGCGGCCTGCCCCTTGTCGGTCCAGCGCCAGAGCTCGTCCACGCGGATGAAAATGTTGAGGTTGTAGGACAGCACCGGACGCCCTTCCCAGAGCACGCCCAGCGCCTTCGGCACCGCGCTGCGCCCGCCGCAGCACGAGACCAGGTAGCGCGCCCTGACTCGGCGGACAGCCCCCGATTTCAGGTCGGTCAGCGTGGCGATCACGCCATCCTCGGCGCGCTCGAACGAGTCGAACCGCGTCTCGTAGGCGAGGGTGACGCTGTCGAACTGCCCCGCCCGGTCGCGCAGGACCGGGTCGAACCAGAGCTGGTTGCAGCGCTGCGGCCGTTCCGGCGTGGTGGGCAGCGGCCCGCGGCCGCCGTGGGTCGGCCGCTCGATGCGCGCGAGCTCGTATCCCTGCAATCCGGTAATGTAGAGAATGGTCGCCGGAAATTCCGGCGGCGCCCCTGCGTCGCGCACCGTGTCGGCGATGCCCCAGCGGCGGCAGAACTCCATCGTGCGGGAATTGATCGCATTGGCACGGGGATGGAAAATCGTGCCGTCGGACTGCTCGACCAGCAGGCAGTCGACGCCCCTCCATCCGAGATCGATGGCCAGGCCGAGACCGACCGGCCCCCCGCCCACGATCAGGACGGGAACCTCTTCCATGTCTGAGACCATGATGAACGATGCAGCCGGCTAGTTCAGGCTCAGGATGGATTTCAGCCGCGCCACCGTGACCGGCAGCGTCTCCATCATCTCGTTCTTCCGCTGCTCCTGCTCCTGCCAGGATACCGGCCGCAGTTCGAGGCCGCGCTTCTCGGCGTCGGCCTTGAACGCGGGATCGCTCATGGTCTTGCCGAACGCGGTCCGCAGCGCCGCAAGCCGCGCGGCGGGAATGTCCCCCCAGGCGATCCAGGCCCGCCCATGGACCGACGAGCCGGCGAGCAGGCGGATCAGCGCCACATCGTTCGGCTCCGTGACCAGTTCGGCCAGCGCCGGCACGTCCGGCAGGTCCGGCTCCCGCTCCATCGCGACGGTCAGAAGGTTCACGATCATCCCGTTCTCGATCCAGGCCTTCTTGGTGCTGGTGATCGACTGCCACGAGGTCGCCCGGCCATGCACCTCGCCGCGCTCCATGGCGAGATGCATGCCGTTGATGCCGGCATAGCCGGTGACGACACGGAACTTCGTCCCCAGGACCTCGTTGAGCACGATCGGGATCATGTAGGGCTGGGCCGACTTGCCGCTGGCGCCCATCAGCACTTCCTTCTGTCTGGCATCCTCCAGCGACCTGATGCCGCTGGCCTTCATCACCGTGACCGTGGTGCGGGTGACATCGGCTCCGCCAAGGTAATGCGCCTTCGCCGGATCGTACTTGACCGCCTTCACGCCGATACGGGCGCTGAAGACCAGATCCTGCAGCGGTACGCCGAGAAAGGTGCCGTCATCGCGGGTCGCGTTGAACAGGTAGTTCATCGCCTTGTTGCCGCCGGCGCCCGGCATGTACTGGATGATGATGGTGGGATCGCCCGGCAGGTGCCTCTTGATATGCGCGGTGATGAGTTGCGCATAGACCCCGTGGGCGCCGCCGGCACTACCCGCGCTGACGACGGTGACGGTCTTGCCCTTGTAGAACCCGGCGACCGCGTCGGCCTGCGCCATCGCAGTCCCGGAGGCGGCCGCCGCGGCCAATGCGGCGGCGAATGCCGATACAGCACGAAGGCGCATCGCGGTATCCTTCCCTGTCTCATGATGCCTTGGGCCGCCTTGGGCCCAGCTGACAGCATGATGCGACCGCCCAGTCGCGGGATCAAGGAATCGGCGGTCGATTTCGAAGGGCTGCGGCGGAACGTCCTATCGGACGGCGGGAACCTGCTGCTGGCAGAGCTGCGACAGGCGGTAGGCCTCGTCATCCTGCAAGGGCTGGCCGTTGAAATAGGCGCGCCCGTCGCGGACGGTTACGGTGCCGACGGTGAAGTTCTGGGTCTGGTACTGGGCCGGATCGGGCGGCAAACCCAGCTTTTCATGCAGATCGACGGTGATTGGAATATTGAATTCCGTTGGCGTCTCGATTTGCACCCCGCCGCCGAGCGTCGCCGGCACGACCGTGTTTCCGTGGACGTCGACGCCGGGTTTATAGGCGACATCCGAATCGGGGGTATGGACCGCAAGCTGCGCGCAGGTCTCCGCCGTCACCGTCACCGTTTGCGCCGCGGCGGAGTAAATGATTGAAATGGCGAGTATAAAACACGCCGTGGTGATGAAGCTGCGCATGGGTGCAACCTGCGCCCGACGGCGTTAAAAAACCGCTAAACGACCCGTGTTCCATGCAAAAATCCCCGACTACGCTCGCCGATGCGGGCGAACAAAAATCGGGGGTGTTGCATGCTCAACCGGCTCTTCCGGCTCGAAGAAAACGGAACCACCGTGCGCACCGAACTGGTCGCCGGGCTGACGACCTTCCTCACCATGGCCTACATCATCGTCGTCAATCCGGGCATCCTGGCCGCTGCGGGCATGGATCAGGGCGCGGTGTTCGTCGCCACCTGCCTCGCCGCCGCGGTGGGCAGCCTCATCATGGGGCTGTACGCCAACTATCCGATCGCGCTGGCGCCCGGAATGGGGCTCAACGCCTTCTTCGCTTTCGTCGTCGTCAATGGGATGGGAATAAGCTGGCAGATCGCACTGGCCGCCGTGCTGGTTTCGGGCGTGCTGTTCGTGATCCTCAGCGTGCTACCGTTCCGCGCCTGGCTGGTCAATTCCATCCCGCGCTCGCAGAAGCTGGCGATCGCTGCCGGAATCGGGCTTTTCCTCGGCTTCATCGGGCTCAAGGCCGCCGGGGCCATCGTCGCGAGTTCGGCGACCTTCGTCACCGTGGGAGACCTGACCAGCCTGCCGGTGCTGCTGGCCGCGCTCGGATTCGTGCTGATGGTCGCGCTGGATTACAAGGGAATACCGGGCGCAATCATCATCGGCATCCTGGCGGTAACGGCGGGGGCGGTGGCGCTGGGGCTGTCCAGATCGCCGGATGCCCTGATGTCCGTCCCGCCCAGCATCGCCCCCACCTTCATGGCGCTGGACCTTCCCGGATTTTTCGCGCTGGGCGCGGGCGTGGTCATGGCGCTGCTGTTCAGCTTCCTGCTGGTGGATCTGTTCGACACGGCGGGCACGCTGGTCGGCCTTGCCCATCAGGCCGACATGCTGGATGAGGAGGGCAACCTGCCCAAGCTCGGTCCCGCCCTCGTCGCGGACTCGACGGCGACCGTCGCCGGCGCCGTCCTCGGCACCTCGACAACCACCAGCTACATCGAGAGCGCGGCCGGAATCCGGGCCGGCGGGCGCACGGGGCTGACGGCCGTCACTGTCGGCGGCTGTTTCCTGCTCGCGCTGCTCTTCTCGCCGCTGGCAACGGCGATTCCGGCCTATGCCACCGCACCGGCAATCCTGTTCGTCGCCTGCGTCATGACCCGCGCGCTGGCGGAGATCGACTGGGACGACATCACCGAGTTCCTGCCCGCCATGGTCACCATGCTGGCGATGCCGCTGACCTTTTCCATCGCGACCGGGATCGGATTCGGCTTCATCGCCTATGTCGCGATCAAGCTCGCCTGCGGACGGGCGCGCGACGTCGGCGCCGCGGTCTGGCTGACCGCCGCGGCATTCCTGCTGCACTTCGTCACGAAATAGCCGTGGCGGACATCCACGGCGGCCCGAGCGCCGATATCCGGGCGTAGACCGGGCAGTCCTCGCGATGCGCGCCGGGCAGATATCCGGTGCTCATCAGGAATTCCCCGGTGATCTCGCCGCCGGTGAAGCGAAACGTCTTCCTGAACAGCTTCACCCATCCCGCCTTGTCCAGCGGGTGCTGTGCCGCCAGCCAGGCCGCGAAGGAGCCATGCTCCCGTTGCAGGGCAAGGACGACGCCCGCGTTATGGATCGCGGCATCGATTTTCAGCCTGTTCCGGATGATGCCGGCGTCGGACAGCAGCCGCGCGCGGTCGCCTGTGCCGAAGCGGGCCACGACGGCGGGATCGAACCCCCTGTATGCGGCGCGAAAGGCCGCGCGCTTCTTGAGCACCGTCAGCCAGGACAGTCCGGCCTGGTTGATCTCCAACACCAGCCGCTCGAACAGCACGGCGTCGTCCTCGACCGGAAAACCGTATTCGCGATCGTGATAGGGGCCGTGAAAGGGATGCCCCGGCGCCGCATCGCAGTAACCCGACACCGCCCTGCCCTCACCCGCCGCGGAACGAAAGCTGACCGGAGGCGATCAGCCACCAGGCGATGCCCCACAGTGCCCCCGCAATGACCGTCGTCGCAGCCGCCTTGAGCCACAGCCTGGGCTTCACCGGCGCACCGCTTTCGTGGCCGGGTTCCGCCCGCTCGCCCACTTCATGCGGCGGGCGCACCCCGATCGGCAGCGTCATGAAAAACACCAGCCACCACAGGACCACGTAGACGAGGATGCCCGAAAAGACGTTCATGGCGGCGAAGGTTACACCCGTACCACGTGGATTTCGACCGGGGTGCGCCGCCCCGTCGCGCGGCGCAGCGCCCGGCGCAGTTCGCGCCGGACCGATTCCTCCACCGCGTCGTCGTCGCGCCGCGCCCTGGGCGAAAGACGTTCGAACCCGTCGCGAATGGCGCCCAGCGCATCCTCGTGCAGCCCGGCATCCTCGTCCGTGCCGTCCAGCAGGCCCGAAACGGAAAGACGGGGCTCCCCGCGCAGCCGCCCCCTCTCGTCGACCACCACGGTGGCCACCGCCATTCCCGCGTAGGACAGCCGCCGGCGGGCCTTCAGTACCTCTCCGCCGAGCGGCAGCAGCCGGCTGCCTTCCACGCCGAACCGGCCGACCTGTTCCTGGCCGACGATCTCCGCCGGGCCGGGATGCAGGCGCACGCGGTCGCCGTTCTCCACGATCACGGTCTGCCTTGCGCCGCATTCGCGGGCAAGCGCCGCGTTCGCGTCCTGCATGCGGCGTTCGCCGTGGATCGGGATGACCAGCGGGGGCTTCACCCAGCCGTACATCTCCACCAGCTCGTCCCGGCGGGGATGGCCGGACACGTGCACGAACTCGTCATCCGCGGTGACGATCTTCACCCCCGCCCGCGCGAGCATGTTCTGCACCCGGCCGATGGCCTTCTCGTTGCCGGGAATCTCGCGCGACGAGAAGATGACGGTATCCCCTGCCTCCAGCACGATTTCCGGATGGTCGTCGGCGGCGATGCGCGCCAGCGCCGCCCGCGCCTCGCCCTGGCTGCCGGTCACCGCCAGCACGGTGCGCTCCGGCGGCAGGAAGCCGGCGTCGTATTCGTTCAGGAACTGGGGGCAGTCCTGAAGGTAGCCGCAATCCCGGGCGACCGTGGTGACGTTCCACAGCGAGCGGCCGACCAGTCCGATCTCCCGGCCGTTGGCGCGCGCGGCCATCGCGACCGTTTCCAGCCGCGCGACGTTGGAGGCAAAGCAGGCCACGGCGACCCGCCGCTTGCAGCGGCCTATCACCTCGATCAGGCTTTCGCGCACGGCGGCTTCCGATCCCGCCCGGCCCGGCGTCATCGCATTGGTGGAATCGCACATCATGGCCACCACGCCCTCCCTGCCAAGCGCCTGGAAAGCCGCCGGGTTGGTCCTCGGTCCGATCAGCGGTCCGTCGTCCAGCTTCCAGTCGGTCGCGTGCAGCACGATGCCGGCCGGGGTGCGGATCGCCAGCGCCTGGGTCTCCGGAATCGAATGGGCGACGGGGATGAAGTCGATCTGGAACGGGCCGAGATTGACGCCGCCGCCGCAGGGCACCTCGTTGAGCGGCACGACCCGGTCGAGCTCGGCCTCCTCGAGCTTTCGCCGCAGCAGGCCGCAGGCGAACGGCGTGCCGAAGACCGGGCAGCCGAGTCGTCGCCACAAATACGGAATGGCGCCGTAATGATCCTCATGCGCATGGGTCAGGACGATGCCGAGCAGGTCCTTCCTGATCTCTTCGACAAAGGCGATGTCCGGCACGATTACGTCGATGCCCGGTGCGAACTCGTCGCCGAAGGTGACCCCGCAATCGACCATGATCCACTTGCCGTCATAGCCGTAAAGCGCGAGGTTCATGCCGACCTCGCCCGTGCCGCCGAGCGTCAGGAATTCGAGGGATCGGTCGGTCATTTCGGTGCATTCCTGCGGTAGATTTCCGCCAGCCCGCGCAAGGTCAGGTCCGGATCCAGATGTTCGATCGCCGTAGTCGCCTCGACGAACAGCGGCGCCAGCCCGCCGGTCGCGATGACGGTCATCGGCGCACCGAATTCCGCCTTGATGCGCGCCACCAGCCCCTCGATCAGCCCGACATAGCCCCAGTAGACGCCGGACATCATTGCCGGAGTCGTGCGTTTGCCGATCACCGATTTTGGGCGTTCCACCGCGATCCGCGGCAGCTTGGCCGCGGCCGCGTGCAGCGCATCAAGCGACAGGTTGATGCCGGGCGATATCACGCCGCCGAAGTAATTGCCATCGCCGTCGATCACGTCGAACGTCGTGGCCGTGCCGAAATCGATGATAATCAGCGGTCCGCCATAGCGGCTATGGGCCGCGGCGGCGTTGACCAGCCGGTCCGCGCCGACGTCTTCCGGCGCGTCCAGCAGCACCTCGACGCCGAGCTCGACACCCGGTTCGCCGACCACCAGCGCCTCGCAGGCGAAGTACTTGCGCGAGAGCGTCTTCAGGCTGAAAAGCGTTTCCGGCACCACCGTCGCCAGGATGCAGGCGTCGATATCGCCTCTCGTCAGCCCTTCCAGAGCCATCAGCTGGGTCAGCCAGACGCCATATTCGTCCGCGGTGCGCTTGGCATCGGACGAGCTGCGCCATTCACCGCGCCGGGCGTCGCCCTCGAACACGGCGAAAACGGTGTTGGTGTTTCCGGAATCGATCGCCAGCAGCATGGCTCAGCCTGCCATCGGCATGATCTCGCCCGCGGCGATGCGCCGGACGCCCTGCGGCCCCTGATCGAGCAGCAGCGCCCCGTCGTCCCCAAGCGCTACGAACACGCCGTCGAAGACGGACCCGTCCGGCAACCGCGCGCGCATGGCCTCGCCAATGCCGTAAGCCCGTGCCTGCCACGCCTCGCGCACCGGAGAGAACCCCTCTCTGCGCCAGCGTGCGAAGGACGCCAGGAACGCGGCGATCAACGAGTCGCGGAGAACTTCCACCGTCGTCCCCGCCGCGCCTTCGTCATGGAGGCATGTCGCCGGCCACGAGGCGACGGCCGGCGCGCTTTCGACATTGATACCAATTCCGATGGCCAACCCGCCGCTCCCGTCTCCTTCAATCAGTATGCCGCCGGCCTTGCGGCCGGCGACGAGAAGATCGTTGGGCCACTTATAGCGCAAATCGACGCCCGCCGCCCCGCAGCCGAGAATCGCCTCGCCCGCCGCCACCGCCGCGACGAAAGCGATCTCGGCGGGCGGGCGCCCGCGCGGGGCCTCGGCGAGAAAGCTCACATACAGGTTGCCCAGCGGCGAGGACCAGCTTCGGCCGTCACGCCCCCTGCCCGCGGTCTGTTCTCGCGCCCAGATGACCTCGATGCCGCGCGCGCCCGCGGCGAGGCGACGCAGCGCCTCCGCGTTGGTGCCGTCAAGCGAGTCGAACGCGGTCATCCGCACGCCCGGCGCCGCGGCGATGCTGGCATCGCGGCTCATGACGGGGTCAACCGGCGAACAGTGCGGCCGCAGCGGTCTGCGCGCCGTTCAGGATCGGCGACGGATAGACGAAGAACAGCACGATGAACAGCGTCGAGGCGGCCATGATCGCCCCGATCTCGCGCCCGACGGGACGGTCCATGCTCTCGGCCGGCTCGTCGAAATACATGATCTTGATGATGCGCAGGTAGTAATAGGCCCCGATCACGCTCGCCAGCACGCCGATCACGGCCAGGGCGTAGAGCCCGGCCTGCACCGCGGCGAGGAAGACGTAGAGCTTGCCGAAGAAGCCCGCGAGCGGAGGAATGCCCGCCATGGAGAACATCAGCACCGCCATCGCCAGCGCGACCATCGGCTGCGTGCGCGACAGCCCGGCAAGATCGTCGATTCCTTCCACCATCCGGTTACCGCGTCGCATGGCGAGCACGCAGCAGAAGGCGCCTGCGCTCATCGCGAGGTAGATGGCCAGGTAGATGAGCACGCCGCGCACCCCCGTCTCGTTGCCGGCGGCGAGGCCGACCAGCGCGTAGCCGACATGGCCGATGGAGCTGTACGCGAGAAGGCGCTTGATGTTGGACTGCCAGATCGCGGCCAGAGCGCCGAGGATCATGGAGGCGATCGCGAGCAGCCACACGATTTGCTGCCATTCCGCCACCAGCGGACCGAAAGGCCCCGTCAGGACCCGCATGAACAGCGCGAAGGCCGCGATCTTGGGGGCGAGGGCGAAGAACGCGGTGACGGGGGTCGGCGCGCCTTCGTACACGTCCGGCGTCCACATATGGAACGGCACCGCCGAAATCTTGAAGGCGAGCCCGGCGATCACGAACACCATCCCTACGATCAGCCCGATGCTGGGGCCGCTGCCGGTCTTGAAGACGCCGGCCAGCGCGTCGAACCCCGTGCTTCCGGCGAAGCCATAGACCAGCGAGGCGCCGTAGAGCAGCATTCCCGAGGACAGCGCGCCCAGAACGAAGTATTTCAGCCCCGCTTCGGATGAGCGGAGATTGTCGCGCCGAAACGCGGCGAGCACGTACAGCGACAGGCTCTGCAGCTCCAGCCCGACATAGAGCGAGATCAGGTCGTTCGCCGAGATCATCATGAACATGCCGAGCGTGGCGAACACGATCAGCACCGGGAACTCGAACCGCGCGACCTCGTGCCGTTCGTTATAGGACAGCGACATCGCGATGCCGAATACGGCGCCGATCACCACCAGCCACTTGGCGAACTGGGCGAAGGCGTCCGTCACGAACTGACCGCCGAAGACGACCTGCCGGTCGCTGCTGAGCGTCCCCGACGCAATGCCGGCCACGACGAGGACCAGCACCGAAATCCAGGCAACGCTGCGCATGGCGCCGTCGCCCCGGAACACGCCGATCATCAGCAACGCCATGCCGCCGCAGGCGAGGACGAGCTCCGGAATGACAGGGGTCAGGTTGATCATGGATTACATCCCTTACCGGCCCGCCACGGAGAGCGACTGGACCGCCGCCATCGCCGCCTTGTGCTGGTCCACCAGCCCGGTCACCGCCCCGTCCATCACGGCGAGAAAAGGCGCCGGATAGATTCCCATCCACAAGGTCATGGCGAGCAGCGGCACGAACATCGCGATCTCGCGCGGGCTCAGATCCAGGATGTCCTTCAGGTCGTCCCTGGTCAGCCGGCCGAAGATTACGCGCCGGTATAGCCAGAGCATGTAGGCCGCTCCGAGGATGATGCCGGTGCTCGCCAGCAGCGCCACCCAGGTGTTGACCTGGAACACGCCGACCAGCACCAGGAATTCGCCGACGAAACCGCTGGTCCCCGGCAGCCCGACGCTGCCGAGCATGAACACCATGAAGAACAGCGCATAGAGCGGCATGCGATGCACCAGCCCGCCGTAGCGCGCGATATCGCGGCTGTGCATCCGGTCGTAGACGACGCCGACGATCAGGAATAGCGCGCCCGAGATGATGCCGTGGCTGAGCATCTGGAACAGCGCGCCGGCCAGCCCCTGCACCGTGACGCTGAAGATGCCGATGGTGACGAACCCCATATGGGCGACCGAGGAATAGGCGATCAGCTTCTTCATGTCGGTCTGCGCCAGGGCCACCAGCGAAGTGTAGACGATGGCGACGACGCTCAGCGTATAGATCAGCGGCGTGAAGAACTCCGTGGCGTACGGGAACATCGGCACCGAAAAGCGGATGAAGCCGTAGGCTCCCATCTTCAGCAGCACCCCGGCCAGTATGACCGAGCCCGCCGTCGGCGCCTCGACATGCGCGTCGGGCAGCCATGTGTGCACCGGCCACATCGGCACCTTGACCGCGAAGCTGGCGAAGAACGCCAGCCACAGCCAGAGCTGCATCGATTGCGGGAAGGTGTAGCGCATCAGCGTCGGCACGTCGGTCGTTCCGGCCGCGAGATAGACCGCGAGGATCGCGATCAGCATCAGCACGGAGCCCGTCAGCGTGTAGAGGAAGAACTTGAACGCGGCATAGACCCGCCGCTGCCCGCCCCACACCCCGATGATCAGGAACATCGGGATCAGCACGCCTTCGAAGAAGACGTAGAACAGCACGATGTCCAGCGCACAGAACATGCCGACCATCAGCGTCTCGAGGACGAGGAAGGCGATCATGTATTCCTTGACCCGCTTCTGGATGACTTGCCAGGCGGAGATCACGCAGATCGGGGTCAGGAACGTGGACAGCAGCACGAAGAACACCGAGATGCCGTCCACGCCCATGTGGTAGGCGATGCCGAATCCGGCGATCCATTCGGATTTCTCGACGAACTGGAAACCGGCCTTCGCGGTGTCGAAATTGATCCACAGCAGGAGCGACATCAGGAAGGTGATGCCGGAGGTCCACACCGCGGTCCAGCGCGCGTTGCGGGCGACCACGGCCTCGTCGCCGCGGATGATCAGGATGAAGACCGCCCCGATAAGGGGCAGGAACGTCACGAGGCTCAACAGCGGAAAGTCGGTCATCGCCCTAGCGCCCCTGCAGCCAGAGATAGAGCGTGACCAGCCCCGCCACCCCGATCAACATGGCGAAGGCGTAGTGATAGACGTAGCCGCTCTGCAGGCGGCTCGCCCGCTGCGCCAGGTTGCGCGCGACCGCCGCGACGCCGTCCGGTCCGAGTCCATCGATCAGCGTCCCGTCGCCCTCCTGCCAGAGCTGGCGTCCGAGATAACGCGCCGGGTTCACGAACACACGGTCGTACAGCTCGTCGAAATACCACTTGTTGTAGAGGAACAGGTAGACGCCCCTGAACCGCCTCGCAACACGGCCCGGCAGGTCGGGGCGGTACATGTAGAGCCAGTACGCCATGCCGATGCCGGCGAGCCCCACGAGGATCGGCAGCACCTTGACCCAGAACGGCACGTGGTGCGCCTGCTCCAGCGCCGGATGCGCGGGCAGCACCAGGATCGCCTTGCCCCAGAACGCCTGCATCCCCTCGCCCACGAAGGCGTCGTAGCCGACATAGCCGGCGACGATGGCGCCGAGGGCCAGCACCAGCAGCGGCACCGTCATGATCTTCGGGGATTCATGCACATGCGCCATGACGCGCTCGTCCGCGCGCGGCCTGCCGTAGAAGGTCATGATGATCAGGCGCCAGGAATAGAACGCCGTCATCACCGCCGCCGCGATGCCGAGCCAGAAGGCATAGTAGCCGACCCCCGTGCCGGCGGCGAAGGCGCTTTCCAGGATGATGTCCTTGGAATAGTAACCGGCGAAGAACGGCATGCCCGCGAGGGCCAGGCTGCCCACCCACATCAGCATATGGGTCAGCGGCACCAGCTTGTGGATGCCGCCCATCTTGCGCATGTCCTGCTCCGCCGACATGGCGTGGATAACCGAGCCCGCGCCGAGGAACAGCAGCGCCTTGAAGAAGGCGTGCGTCATCAGATGGAAGATGCCGGCGGCATAGGCCGAGACCCCGCAGGCGAAGAACATGTAGCCGAGCTGGCTGCAGGTCGAATAGGCGATGACCCGCTTGATGTCGTTCTGGCACATGCCGATGGTCGCCGCGAAGAACGCCGTCGAGGCGCCGACGATGGCGACCACCAACAGAGCCGTCGGCGCGTATTCGAACATCGGCGACAGCCGCGCCACCATGAACACGCCCGCCGTCACCATGGTAGCCGCATGGATCAGCGCGGAGACCGGCGTCGGGCCCTCCATCGCGTCGGGCAGCCATGTATGCAACCC
Source organism: Alphaproteobacteria bacterium (assembly GCA_009377375.1). Lineage (GTDB taxonomy): Bacteria > Pseudomonadota > Alphaproteobacteria > MPNO01 > UBA2964 > WHUE01. The sequence goes on from WHUE01000039.1 coordinate 18,109, forward strand.
GAGCTGCGCCGACTTGCCCATGGCCCCGACGAACAGCAACAGGCAAAGCACGGTCAGCGCGTTGAAGTCCCAGTTCAGGAAATGAAGCACCGCATCGGCTTTCGCCGGCGTCGCCGCGAACACCGTCTCGAAGCTGAGTGAGTTGTACAGGAAGAACACGCCCATGATGCCGAGCGCGAAGCCGAAATCGCCGACGCGGTTGACAAGGAACGCCTTGATCGCCGCCGCGTTGGCGCTCGGCTTCTCGTACCAGAAGCCGATCAGCAGATAGGAGCAGAGCCCGACCCCTTCCCAGCCGACGAAGAGCTGGAGGAAGTTGTCGGAGGTCACCAGGAGCAGCATGAAGAAGGTGAACAGGCTCAGATACGAGAAAAACCGGGGAACCCCCGGATCGTGATGCATGTAGCCGACGGAATAGAAATGCACCGCGCAGGAGACCACGGTGACGACGAACACCATGACCGCGGTCAGCGTGTCGAAGCGCAGCGCCCAAGCCGTCTCGAACTGGCCGGACACGATCCAGGGGAAGAGCTCGACCTCCTGCACCTGACCGTCGAGGGCGACATGTTTCAGGATGAAGATCGAGATGACGGCGGACAGGAGCATGGCGCCGCAGGTCACGATCTGCGCGCCGCGGTCCTTGACCCAGGGGCCGAACAGCCCCGCGATGGCCGCCGCCGCCAGCGGCAGGAATATGCACAACGCATACATCATGCCGTCAGCCCTTCATCACGTTGATGTCCTCAACCGCGATGGTGCCGCGGTTGCGGAAATACACGACGATGATCGCCAGCCCGATAGCCGCTTCCGCAGCCGCCACCGTCAGCACGAGCATGGCGAAGATCTGCCCGGCGAGATCCTGCAGATGGACGGAAAAGGCGACGAGGTTGATGTTTACGGAGAGCAGGATCAGCTCGATCGACATCAGGATGACGATGACGTTCTTCCGGTTGAGGAAAATTCCGAAGATCCCGATGGTGAACAGGATCGCCGCAACGGCGAGGTAGTGCGACAGGCCGATCTGGAGCATCTGCATCAGATTCCGCTCCCCGGCTGGACCTTCTTGATCTCCACCGAATCCTCGCGTCGCCGGGCGAGCTGGGTGGCGATACGCTGCTTCTTCACGCCTTCGCGGCTGCGCAGCGTCAGCACGATGGCGCCGACCATGGCGACCAGCAGCACCATGCCGGCTGCCTGGAACAGGTAGATGTAATCCGTGTACAGAATCCGCCCTATCGCGTGCGTATTGGTGAGCTGGTCGATCGGCGGCGTCGGGTGCGCGCGGACCTCGCCGACCTGGGGCGAGATCAGCCAGCCCACGACGATGGTCAGCAGCTCGGCGAGGAGGACGACGCCGATCAGCCCGCCCATGGGCAGGTATTGCAGGAAGCCGTGCCGGAGCTCCGAGAAGCTGATGTCGAGCATCATCACCACGAACAGGAACAGCACCGCCACCGCGCCGACATAGACGACGACCAGGATCATGGCGATGAACTCCGCCCCCATCAGGACGAAGAGCCCCGCCGCGTTGAAAAACGCGAGAATCAGGAACAGCACGGAATGCACCGGGTTGCGCGCGGAAATCACCATGACAGCGGAAGCCACGGCAATTGCGGCGAACATGTAGAAGGCGAGGCCCTGAACGATCATGCCCGGCCCCTGCCCCGCCGGGTGCGGCGTGCGCTGTTATCGTGTCCGTTCAATGCCCCGGCCCCTTCCCCGGTTCCTATCGGTATGGCGCGTCGGCGACGAGCCGGTCCGCGATCTCGGTCTCCCAGCGGTCGCCGTTCGCCAGCAGCTTGTCCTTGTTGTACATCAGCTCCTCGCGGGTTTCCGTGGCGAACTCGAAATTCGGCCCCTCGACGATCGCGTCGACGGGGCACGATTCCTCACACAGCCCGCAATAGATGCACTTGGTCATGTCGATGTCGTAGCGCGTGGTCCGCCGGCTGCCGTCGGCCCGCGGCTCCGCCTCGATGGTGATGGCGAGCGCCGGACAGATCGCCTCGCACAGCTTGCAGGCGATGCAGCGCTCCTCGCCGTTCGGGTAGCGGCGCAGCGCGTGCTCGCCCCGGAAGCGCGGGCTCAGCGGTCCCTTCTCGAACGGGTAGTTGAGCGTCACCTTCGGTTTGAAGAAGTAACGCAGCGTCAGCGCCATGCCCGAGATCAGCTCGATCAGCAGCAGGCTGCGCGCGGATCTGTCGATCATGCCCATGGCTCAGCCACCGTCCTTCGTCCGGGTTGACTCAGTGTGCATGGCCCTGTCCCCGGCCTTCGCCGTCCGCGCTCGGCCCGGAATAGCCCCGCAGGCGCGCGTAGTCGGCCCGTTGTGCCTCGGTCAGAAGCCTGTGCGTCTCGATATGGTAGCGCAGATGCGTCGCCCGCAGCGCGCCCTCCGTCTCCGCGGCGGCGGCAACGGTGCGGCTGAGCTCATCCGGCGTCGCCCGCCCCTCGGCGAACAGGCGTTCGAGGCTGCGTTCGCGCTCCAGCAGACGCGCCCCCAGCGGCCGCGCTTCCGCCGCCATGGCGCGGAACAACGCCTCCACCGCGGAGCGCTGGTCCGGGGTCAGGGCGAGGTCCTCCGCCAGGTCCAGAACGTGCAGCGGACCCGGGTAGCCGTTCAGCTCCGCGGCCAATGCGTAACCGGCGCCCCGGCCGATCCGCAGATCCCGCACGCGCTCGGCGGAAAGCGCCTTGATTTCCCGGTCCCGCAATTCGCTGTAGGCCGCTGTGCGGCCGGCGGACTCCGCCGCAGCCTGCGATCCCAGGGCGAGGAGGGCAACCGTTGCGGCGATAAAACCCGTTCTCATCACATCACCTCGGCAGGGGCGTCCAGCCCGTCGCGACCAGCACCCCCGCCGTCAGCACGACCCAGAGCAGCGAGAACGGCAGAAACACCTTCCACCCCAGCCGCATGAGTTGGTCGTAGCGGTAGCGCGGGAAGGTCGCGCGCACCCAGAGGAAGCAGAACAGCACCAGCGCGATCTTGGCGGCGAACCAGATGGGGCCGGGTATCCAGTTGAACGGCGCGATATCCATCGGCGGCAGCCAGCCGCCGAGGAACAGCACCGCCGTCATGCCGCTCATCAGGATCATGTTCGCGTATTCGCCGAGGAAGAACAGCGCGAACGTCATCGACGAATATTCGACGTTGTAGCCGGACACCAGCTCCGCCTCGGCTTCCGGCAGATCGAACGGCGCACGGTTGGTTTCTGCCAGCGCCGAGATGAAGAAGATCACGAACATCGGCAGCAGCGGAATGAAGAACCAGACCGTCTTCTGCGCCAGCACGATGTCGGACAGGTTCAGCGACCCCACGCAGAGCAGCACCGTGATGATGACGAAGCCGATGGACACTTCGTAGGACACCATTTGCGCCGCCGAGCGCAGCGCGCCCAGGAACGGATAGATCGAGTTGGACGCCCACCCGGCCATGATGATGCCGTACACGCCGAGCGAGGAAATGGCGAACAGGTAGAGAATGCCGACATTGATATCTGCGAGCACCAGCCCCGCGTCGAACGGGATCACCGCCCAGGCGACCAGGCTCAGGACGAAGGTGATCATCGGGGCGGCGAGGAACACGATGCTGTTCGCCCCGGTCGGCAGCACGGTTTCCTTGAACAGCAGCTTGAGCCCGTCGGCCAGCGGCTGCAACAGCCCGAACGGCCCCACCACGTTGGGCCCCTTGCGGAGCTGCATCGCCGCGATCACCTTGCGCTCGGCCAGCGTCAGATAGGCGACGGCGCCGAGCAGCGGCAGCACGATGGCCAGGATCTGCCCGACGATGATGACCGTCGGCAGCGCATATCCGCTCCAGAAGTCAGCCATCGGTGCCCGTCGCCTCCCTGCCGAGGCCGAGCACGGCGCGGCTGCATGCCGCCATGGTCTCGGACGCACGGCTGACCGGGTCGGTCATGTAGAAATTCGCGATCGGCGTCGCGAAGGACGCATCGTCCATCGCTCCGGCGGTGCCGAACGCGCCCCATTCGGCCGGAACCGCCAGGCCGATCTCGTCGAAGACCGGGCTGATGCCCGCCATGCGGCGGCGCAGCGCGAAAATGTCGTCGTACGGCAGCTTGCAGCCGAGCGGGTCGGACAGCGCCCGCAGGATCGTCCAGTCCTCGCGCGCCTCGCCCGGCGGGAACACGGCGCGCCGGCCCCGCTGCGCGCGGCCCTCGGTGTTGACGTAGGTCGCGTTCTTCTCGGTGTAGGCCGCTCCCGGCAGGATGACGTCGGCGCGGTGGGCGCCGGCGTCGCCGTGGTGCCCCTGATAGATCACGAAGGCCTTGCCCAGCCTTTCCATCGGAATCTCGTCGGCGCCCAGCAGGTACACGGCGTCGATCTCGCCCTTCGAGGCCCCGTCGAGGATGCTGGCGACGTCGCGACCGCCCATCCCCGGCAGCAGACCGAGCTCAAGCCCGCCGACGCGCGCGGCGGCACGGTGCAGCACGTTGAAGCCGTTCCAGTCGTCCGTCACCGCGCCGCAATCCTCCGCGATCTTCCGCGCTGCGGCGAGAACGGCGGCGCCGTCGGCGCGCGCCAGCGCGCCCTGACCGACGACGATCATCGGCTTCTCTGCAGCCTTCAGCGTCCCGCAGAACGGGTGACTGCCGTCGGCGATCTCCTTCAGCGTCTGGGGCCCGGCGCCGAGATGCTCCGTGCTGTATGTGAGATCGATATTCGGCCCCACGACGCCCGCCTTGAACCCGCCGCGCAGCCAGCGCTTGCGGATGCGGGCGTTGATGATGGGCGCTTCCCGCCGCGGGTCGCTGCCGACGATCAGCACCGCGTCGGCGTTCTCGATGCCGGCGATGGTGGTGTTGAACAGCCAGCCGGACCGGGCGCCGCCACCGAGCGCGGCGCCGTCCTGGCGGCAATCGACGTTGGGCGAGCCCAGCCCCTCCATCAGATCCTTCAGCGCGCACATCGCCTCGGCGTCGGCCAGGTCGCCGGCGATGGCAGCGATCTTCGCGCCATCCATGCCGCGCAGACGGCTCACTATGGCGGCGAAGGCCTCGTCCCAGTTCGCCGGCGACAGCGCGCCGTCGCGCCTGACGAACGGCGTGTCCAGCCGCTGTCGGCGCAGCCCGTCGCAGGCGTAGCGGGTCTTGTCGGATATCCACTCCTCGTTGATATCCTCGTTCAGCACCGGCAGCACCCGCATGACTGCGGTGCCGCGCGTATCGACGCGGATGTTGCTGCCGACGGCGTCCATCACGTCCACCGTCTCGGTCCGCGCCAGCTCCCACGGCCGGGCCGCGAAGGCATAGGGCTTGGAGGTGAGCGCGCCGACGGGGCAGAGATCGATGATGTTGGCGGAGAGCTCGGAGGTCAGGCATTTCTCGATGTAGGTGCCGACCTCCATATGTTCGCCGCGTCCGGTGGCGCCCATCTCCTCCACTCCCGCGACCTCGGTCGAGAAGCGGATGCAGCGGGTGCAGTGGATGCAGCGCGTCATATGGGTCTCGACCAGCGGTCCGAGATCCTTGTCCTTCACCGCGCGCTTGTTCTCGTCGAAGCGCGACCGGCCGACGCCATAGGCCATCGACTGGTCCTGGAGGTCGCATTCGCCGCCCTGATCGCAGATCGGACAGTCGAGCGGGTGGTTGATGAGCAGGAATTCCATCACCCCCTCGCGCGCCTTGCGCACCATCGGGGTGTTGGTGAACACCTCCTGCCCCTCGGCGACCGGCATAGCGCAGCTCGCCGCCGGCTTCGGCGGGCCCGGCTTCAGCTCGACCAGGCACATGCGACAGTTGCCCGCCACCGACAGACGCTCGTGATAGCAGAAGCGTGGGATCTCGACCCCGGCAAGCTCGCAGGCCTGCAGGACGTTGAGTCCGGCCGGGACCTCGATCTCTTTTCCGTCGATTTTCAGCTTGGGCATGATCTGTTTCCCGATCCGGCGCCTATGCCGCCTGGATCCTGGAATGGGTCTTGCGGTCGACGATGCGCTGCTCGATCTCGTCCCGGAAATGACGGACCAGGCCCTGGATCGGCCAGGCCGCCGCGTCGCCGAGCGCGCAGATGGTGTGGCCCTCGACCTGCTTGGTCACGTCGAGCAACGCGTCGATCTCTGCGATCTCCGCGTCGCCGCGCACGAGTCGCTCCATCACGCGCCACATCCAGCCGGTGCCTTCGCGGCACGGCGTGCACTGGCCGCAGCTCTCATGCATGTAGAACTTGGAAAGGCGGGCTATGGCGGCAACCACGTCGGTGGACTTGTCCATCACGATCACCGCCGCGGTGCCCAGCCCCGATTTCACCTCGCGCAGCGCGTCGAAATCCATCAGCACGCTGTCGCAGGTCGACTTGGGCAGCAGCGGCACCGAGGCGCCGCCGGGGATGACGGCCTTCAGATTGTTCCAGCCGCCGCGGACCCCGCCGGCATGTTTCTCGATCAGCTCCTTCAGCGGGATCGACATCTCCTCTTCCACGTTGCAGGGGTTGTTCACGTGGCCGGAGATGCAGAAGACCTTGGTGCCGGTGTTGTTCTCGCGCCCGAACCCGGCGAACCACGAGGCACCGCGCCGGCAGATCGCCGGCGCGACCGCGATGGTCTCGACATTGTTGATCGTCGTGGGGCAGCCGTACAGGCCCATGGCCGCGGGGAACGGCGGCTTGATGCGCGGCTGGCCCTTCTTGCCCTCGAGGCTTTCCAGCATCGCGGTTTCCTCGCCGCAGATATAGGCTCCGGCGCCGCGATGCACGACCACGTCCATCGCCCAGCCGGAGCCGCAGGCGTCCTTGCCGAGCAGGCCCGCCTCGTAAGCCTCGTCGACCGCCGCCTGCAGCACCTGCGCCTCGCGCACGAATTCGCCACGGATATAGATGAACGCCGTATGCACCCCCATCGCGAAGCCGGCGACCAGGCAGCCCTCGACAAGCTTGTGGGGATCGTGGCGGATGATGTCGCGGTCCTTGCAGGTGCCCGGTTCGGATTCGTCGGCGTTGACCACCAGGTAGTGCGGCCGCTTCTCGTCGACCTCCTTGGGCATGAAGGACCACTTCATCCCGGCGGGGAAGCCGGCGCCGCCGCGACCGCGCAGCCCCGACTGCTTGACCTCCTCGACGATCCACTCACGCCCCTTCCCGAGGATCGCACGCGTGTCGTCCCAGTCGCCGCGGCTGCGCGCGCCGTCCAGCCGCCAGTCGTGAACGCCGTAGAGGTTGGTGAAGATGCGGTCCTTGTCCTGCAGCATCAGCGCGCTTCCTTGGCCGTCTTGGCGGTGAGCGTGGTCAGTCCGGGCGCCGGGGCCGATGTCTGTCGGCCGCTCTGCGAGCCGGGTTTCGGCGCCTCGCCGCGCTTGAAGGCGTCCAGCACCGCCTTCAGTTTCTCCGGATCCAGGTCCTCGTAATAATCGTCGTCGATCCAGACGATGGGAGCGTTGACACAGGCGCCGAGGCATTCGAATTCGGACAGGGAATACTGCCCGTCCTCGGTGGTCTCGCCCACACGGATACCCAGCTCCGCCTCGCAGGTCTTCACCAGATCGGCGCTGCCGCGCAGCCAGCACGGCGTCGTGGTGCAGACGCGCACCTCATGCGTTCCGCGCGGGCGGTCGTAATACATCTCGTAGAACGTGACGACCTCGTAGACACGGATTGGCGCCATCGACAGCCGCTCCGCCACGTGATCCATCGCCACGCGCGGCAGCCAGCCGCCGCACTGCCGCTGTGCGATATCGAGCAGTGCCAGCACCGCGCTTGCCTGCCGTCCTTCGGGATAGCGGGCGACGGCCTTGTCCGCCTCGGCCTCGTTCTCGGGCGTAAAGGCGAAGCTTGCGGCCTGTTCGACGTTCATCGGTCGATCTCCCCGAACACGATGTCCATCGAGCCCACGATGGCGACCACGTCGGCGAGCATGTGCCCCTTGCCAAGGAAGTCCGTCGCCTGAAGGAAGGCATATCCGGGCGCCCGGATATAGCAGCGATACGGCTTGTTGCTGCCGTCGGAGACCAGGTACACGCCGAACTCGCCCTTGGGCGCCTCGACCGCCGTGTAGGTCTCGCCCTCGGGTACGTGGTAGCCCTCGGTGTAGAGCTTGAAGTGATGAATCAACGCTTCCATGGACCGCTTCATCTCCGCACGCGGCGGCGGCGACACCTTGCGGTCGGTCGTGCGCACCGGGCCGTCCGGCATCTGCTCGAGGCTCTGCCTCATGATGCGCAGCGACTGACGCATCTCCTCGATGCGGACCAGGTAGCGGTCGTAGCAGTCGCCGTTCTTGCCGATCGGCACGTCGAAATCCATCTTCTCGTACACGTCGTAGGGCTGCGACTTGCGCAGATCCCACGGCACGCCGGAGGCGCGCAGCATGGGGCCGGAGAAGCCCCAGTCCATCGCCTGCTCCGCCGTGGCGATGCCGATATCCACCGTACGCTGCTTGAAGATGCGGTTCTCCGTCAGCAGGCTCTCGACGTCGTCGATCATCTTCGGGAAGGAATCGCAGAACGCCAGGATGTCGTCTCCGATGCCGGCGGGCATGTCGCGCGCCACGCCGCCGGGCCGGAAATAGGCCGAATGGAGCCGGGCGCCAGAGACGCGCTCGTAGAACTCCATCAGCTTCTCGCGCTCCTCGAACCACCACAGCAGCGGCGTCATCGCGCCGACGTCCAGCGCATAGGCCGAAATGTTGAGCAGATGGTTCAGCAGCCGCGTGATCTCGGAAAACAGCACGCGGATATACTGGCCGCGCTCCGGCACCTCGATGCCGAGCAGCTTCTCCGTCGCCAGCGCGAACGCGTGCTCCTGGCACATGGGCGAAACGTAGTCGAGCCGGTCGAAATACGGCACCGCCTGCAGATAGGTCTTGTACTCGATCAGCTTCTCGGTGCCGCGATGCAGCAGCCCGATATGCGGGTCCGCACGCTCCACCACCTCGCCGTCCATCTCCAGCACGAGGCGCAGCACGCCGTGCGCAGCCGGATGCTGGGGGCCGAAGTTGATCGTCAGGTTCTTGATCTCGGTCTGCGCCATCAGCCGCCGCTCTTCTTGGCGACGCCGGGCATCTCGGCGTCCTCGGCCTTTTCGTCGCCGGGCAGGATGTAGTTCGCCCCTTCCCACGGGCTCATGAAGTCGAAGCTGCGGAACTGCTGCGTGAGCTTCACGGGCTCGTAGACGACACGCTTCTGCTCCTCGTCGTAGCGCACTTCGACGAAGCCGGTCAGCGGGAAATCCTTGCGCAGCGGATGACCGTCGAAGCCGTAATCGGTCAGGATGCGGCGCAGGTCCGGATTGCCGTCGAACATCACGCCGTAAAGATCCCACACCTCGCGCTCGTACCAGCCCGCGGCGGAGAAGACGGCCGCGACGGATGGCACCACCGTATCCTCGCCGGCCCGCACCTTGACCCGGATTCGCTGGTTGTGGCGGAAGCTGAGCAAGTTGTAGACCACGTCGAATCGCTCCGCCCGCTCCGGGTAATCGGCGCCGCAGATCGCGGTGAGCTGCTTGAACAGGCAACTGGCGTCGTCGCGCAGGAAGGTCAGCAGCCGCGCCACGTGCTCGGCCGGACATAACAGGATCAGCTCGTCATGATCCTGGGTCGCGTCGAGCGCCGCTTCCGGCAGCGCGCCCGTGATATAGTCGCCGAGATCCTGAAGAGCGGGGTTCATGCGGTTGGCAATCGGATGCGCGACAGGTACGGGTTCGGTCAGCGGGCGATGGTCGAGGTGCGGCGAATCTTCTTCTGCAGCTGCATCACCCCGTACAGCAGCGCCTCCGCCGTCGGCGGACAGCCCGGCACATACACGTCGACCGGCACCACCCGGTCGCAGCCCCGCACGACCGAATAGGAGTAATGGTAATAGCCGCCGCCATTGGCGCAGGAGCCCATGGAGATCACCCAGCGGGGCTCGGCCATCTGATCGTAGACCTTGCGCAGCGCCGGCGCCATCTTGTTGCACAGCGTGCCCGCGACGATCATGACATCGGACTGGCGCGGGCTCGGGCGGAAGACCACACCGAAACGGTCCAGGTCGTACCGGCTGGCCGCGGTGTGCATCATCTCCACAGCGCAGCAGGCGAGTCCGAACGTCATCGGCCACAGTGAGCCCGACTGCGCCCAGCTCACCAGCTTGTCGAGCGAGGCGACCACGAAACCCTTGTCGGCGATCTCGTCGGTGACGCGGGCAAGCACCGCGTTCTGGTCCGCTGCCGGGATCACTCCCATTCGAGCGCCCCTTTCTTCCACTCGTAGATGAAGCCAATGGTCAGGATGCCGAGGAACACCACCATCGACCAGAAGCCGAACAGCCCGATGGAGCCCAGCGAAATCGCCCAGGGGAACAGGAACGCGACCTCCAGGTCGAAAATGATGAACAGGATCGCCACCAGGTAGAACCGGACGTCGAACTGGCGCCGCGCGTCGTTGAAGGGCGCGAAGCCGCATTCATAGGGCGAATCCTTTTCCCGGTCGGGCCGCTGGCGGGCGACGATCCACGATCCTCCCACCGCCGCGACGGCAAGACCCACCGCGATCATAAGAAAAATCAGGATCGGCAGATATTCGCGGAGCAGGGCTTCCATGAAACAGCCAGATCGGTAATCGCGTTGCACGGACCGGTCGACGGCCCGGCCCCCGAGTCCTGGTTACAGGCCGCGGGTGGGCCCAGGCTCGGGGGAAGACTTAAGGGATTATTAACCTTACCCGCAGGGTTTCTCCAGCCCCGCGCTGCGTCTCGCGACGCCCGCCCGCAGCCGACCGCTTTATACGGTTTAGTTAGACCGATTTCAAAGGGTTTACAGGGGGCGGCGGCAGATTGTCCGCGACGCTTTCCCGCGTGGCTGCCACGGATTAGGGTTCCTCCACGCAACCTCCACCGCCGCCGCACGCCCATGAACGCATTTCCCGACCGCACGAAACGCCCGCTCGCCGAAATCCTCGGCTGCGCGGGCTGGCGCGACGCCCCTTCCGACGGGCCGATCCTGCGCGACGGCCCGGCCAGCCTGCCCACCGCCCTTCCCATCGAGCCGATGGCGGCCGCCGCGCTGGCCGCGGTGGGCCTCGCATCGGCGGAAATCCACCGCCGCCGCGGCGGCGGACCCCAGCCCGTGACCGTGGATCGCCGCGCCGCCGCGCTCGCCATGTGCGGCAACGAATATCTGCGGGTGAACGGTGCGCCGGCAACCGGCTGGGACCCGGTGACGGGATATTACCGCGCCCGGGACGGGCGATGGGTCTATCTGCACGGAAATTTCCCGCATCTGCGCGACGGCCTGCTGGACATGCTGGGCGCGGAACGGAATCGCGAATCGGTTGCCGCCGCCGTCGGACGGCTTCCCGCACAGGACATCGAGGATCGGGCCGGGGCGCGCAATCTCTGCGCCGCGCTCCTGCGCAGCCGTGCCGAATGGGAGGCGCACCCGCAATGCGCGGCGGTCTCCGCCCTCCCGCTCATCGAGGTCACGCGCATCGGCGACGCCCCGCCGGTTCCGCTGCCGCCGGCAGGCGACCGCCCGCTTGCCGGTTTTCGCGCGCTGGACCTGACCCGGGTGATCGCCGGGCCGATGGCCGGACGGACCCTCGCCGAGCACGGTGCGGACGTACTGCGGGTCAACGGCCCGCATTTGCCCTTCATCGAATCGCTGGTGATCGACACGGGGTTCGGCAAGCGCTCCTGCCATATCGACCTGCGCGGCGCCAAAGGGCGCGAAACCCTGCACGCGCTGATCGCCAGAGCCGACATCTTCGTCAATGCCTATCGCCAGGGATCGTTGGCGGCGCGGGGCTTCGGGCCGCAAGCGCTGGCGGCGGCGCGGCCGGGCATCGTCGCGGTCACCATATCCGCCTATTCCGGCGCCGGCCCGTGGCAGAAAAGGCGCGGCTACGACAGCCTGATCCAGGCCGCCACCGGGCTTTCATACGGAGGCGACGACGCCCCTGCCCGCCTGCCCTGCCAGCCGCTGGACTACTTGACCGGCTATATCGCGGCGGCGGCCGCGATGACCGCGCTCATGCGCCGCGCGGAGGAAGGCGGGAGCTGGCATGTGGAGCTGTCCCTCGCCCGCACGGCGCAGTGGATATGGCAGATGGCGGATGCGCTGGGTCCGGAACCGTCGCCGCCCGCCGAAAAGCCGGCCGCCGAGGCGCTGGGCGGATTGATACGCGAGATGGACTCCCGCTTCGGCGCCCTGCGCTTCCTCGGCCCGGCCCTGGAAATGCCGGAAACGCCGCCGCGCTGGACGAGCCCGCCCGTGCCGCCGGGCACCGATGCGCCGGAATGGATCGGCGGCGTATAGAAACGATCTGCAGACCCGAATATGGAACGCCGGGGATTCTCCATATGCGGGCGCTCGGACCTCGGTGCCACCGGGGGTAACAGCCGAAACCGTTCAGCGGCAGGACGCTAGCTAACCCGATCGAGCACGACCAGCCCTACCCCGTGCTCTTCAGCAAGTTCCAACGCTTGCTGTTGCGCGGAGCCAATCGTCATTGGTTGATGCCCGCGAACGGTATCAATTTCAAACCATTCTCCGTCGCCGCCGGTGTGAACCGACAGCGACACATCTTCGGACGACCGATACTCAATAAATACGAAGCCATCTTCAGCCCTGATTTCCTCCGCCCGGTTCCGGGGCCTTCGCCGCCGTCGTGTAAACTCTGCATAGGTAATCATCTGAGCCATTTCATCCCCCCATAATCACCGATGAAAACATACGACCAAACGGGCGAATCGGCGGGGCATCCTGTGGACCCTGACTGGGGAACGCTGAGCATGTTTGTGAGCGCTGTAGCTGACCCGGGCCGCTGAGGCTATTCGGGCGATCCGAGCTACGACAGGCAGAACTGCTGACTCTCTGGCTGGAGAAGTCAGCGGCGGGGCATGTGTGGGGTAAAAACGAGGGGCAAACCCTCTTGCCACCCCCCTTCCAAAACCGGCAGTAACCGGGGATTCCTGGCGTTTGGAAGGGAGTGGCGGGAGCGACGGGACTCGAACCCGCGACCTCTGGCGTGACAGGCCAGCGCTCTAACCAGCTGAGCTACGCCCCCGTGTGCCGGTGAGGGGGATCATGTAATGCAGCCCGGCTTTACAGTCAATGAATCCCGGGCCGCGCCCCGAATTTGTTGCCGCCGCCCGTCAGGGGACGAGCTGCATCTTGTCGACCTTGCCCGTCGGGCCGCGCGGCAGTTCCGCGACGAGCCGCACCACGCGGGGATATTTGTAGCTCGCCAGCCGGTCCCGGCACCAGTCCGTGACCTCCGCCGCCGTCAGGCTCTCGCCCGGCCGCGCCACCACGAAGGCGCAGATTTCCTCGCCGAGCTGGACATGCGGCGTGCCGATCACGGCGGCCTCCGAGACCGCCGGGTGGCCGGCCAGCGCCGCCTCCACCTCGCCCGGCGCCACCGTATAGCCGCCGCGCAGGATCATGTCCTTCTTCCGGCCGACGATGCGGACCAGCCCGTCGCCGGACAGCGTCGCCAGATCGCCGGTCCGAAACCAGCCGTCGGGATCGAGCACGGCCCGGGTTTCCTCCGGCTGGTTCAGGTACTCGGTCATGCGCGCGGCGGAGCGGATCAGCAGCTCCCCGATCTCGCCGTCCGGCAGGGCCGCGCCGCCGTCGTCCACGATGCGGAGCTCCACCCCCGGCAGGGCGCGGCCAATGGAATCCGGCGCTTCCTGCGCATCCGAGGGCGAGAACGAGATCGGCCGGTAAAGCTCGCTCATCCCGTAGCCGCGCACGATCCGGCGCCCTGTCGCCTCGCGCCACTCCTCGGCCAGCTCCCAGGGACAGGGCGCGGCGCCGGAAATGGCGTGGCGCAGGCTGGCGAGATCGGCGCCTTTCAGGGCCGGCGCTTCGAGAATGCGGCGGAACATCGTCGCGACGCCGGGAAATACTGTCACCCGGTGCCGCGCGATCGCGGCCAGCACATCGTCGGGATAGAAGCGCGGCAGCAGCACGAACGCGCTGCCGATCAGCAGCGGCGACATGACCGTGCCGAAAATGCCGAAAGAATGCGCCAGCGGCAGCGTGCCAAGCACCACGTCGTCCGGACCGATCATCAGCACCGAGCCTGTCCATACGCCCAGCGCCGCTTCGGTCGCTCCGTGGCTCAGCACCACCCCCTTGGGCCGCCCGGTGCTGCCGGAGGTGTAGAGGACGATCGCCGGCGCGGCGCCGTCGAGCGCCGCAGCCGGGTAGTCCGCCTCGCCCGTCGGAATTTCGCGCATCACATGGGCGGGGGCGAGGTCCGCAACCAGCCTGTCACGTTCCTCCGGCGTCAGCCGGGGATTGAGCGGCGCGACCACCGCGCCGGCCTTCAGCCCACCGAGGAAGGCGATCACGGTCTCCAGCGGGTCGGCCAGGTCGATTGCCACGCGGTCGCCCAGCCTCACCCCTGCCGCCGCCAAAGCCGCGGCGGCGGCGCCGGCGCGGGCAAAAAGCGTTCCGGCATCCAGCGAATCGTCGCCCCGGTGCAGGATGATCCGCGCCGGGCCTCGCCGCGCGGTATCCTCCAGCAGGCGGACGACGTTGCCGCTCATCGGATCAGGACAGGAGTTTCTTCACGTCGATACCGTTCCACACGTCCTCCGGGAAGTGGTGGCGGGGCGTGAAGTCCTTCAGCAGCGGCTTCGCCGTGGCATCCACGCCCCACTTGGCGGTGAACCCGTCATCGCCGGAGGTCGAGGGATCGAGATCCGAGCCGCGCGCGCCGGGGATGATGAGGATGTCGCGGTCGGGCTGGCTGCGCGTGGCCATGGCCCAGTTGACCTGGCGGTCGTCGAACACGTCGACGTCCTGGTCCACCACCACGACCCGCTTCATGTAGAGATCGGCGCCGAACACCGACAGGATCGCGTTCTTGCCCTGCCCTTTCAGGCGCTGCTCGATGGAGACGAAGCAGGTGAAGGGGCTCGGCACGCGTACCGCGGTCACCGACGGGATCATCGAGCGCACGGCGCGAAACAGGTTGGCTTCCATCGGAATGGTCGACAGCAGCATGTGGTCGAGATGGCCGACCGACATGTCGTAGAACACGCAGCCCTTGCGATGGGTGATCGCCGTGACCTTCAGGATTTCGCGTTCGCGCGCGCCGAGGCTGTATCCGGTGAACTCCCCGAACGGCCCCTCCTTCACCCGGCCGGACGGCTGTATTTCGCCCTCGATGATCATCTCGGCATGAGCCGGCACCAGCAGGTCCAGCGTCTCGCAGCGGACCATCTCCATCGCCTCGCCGAACACGCCGCCCATGATGTGGGTCTCGTCCTCGTCGATCGACCCGATGGCGAGCGAACCCAGGGCGATGGCCGGATGCACCCCAATGGCGAAGGCCACCTGCAGCGGTTCGCCCTTCTCCTCCGCCATCCTGTGGAACTCCCAGAGATGCTTGCCGAGCGTCAGGTGGATCGATGTTTCGGCCTTGCCGGTGATCTGCAGCCGGTTATAGGCGCAGTTATAGACGCCGGTCTTCGGGTCCCTGGCGAAGGAGATCGCCGCGGTGATGTAGGGACCGCCGTCGCCGCCGTGATGGACGATCTGCGGGATCTTGCCCATATCCACGGCGTCGCCGGTGATGACGACGTCCTTGCACGGGCCCGTATTCACCTCGCGCGGCGGGATGGGGTTCTCCATGGCGTGCAGGAACTTCTTCTGCATCTCGCGCGGCCCGCACCCCATCGCCATCGCCAGCCGGGGCCGGCTGGCATGCAGGTTGGTCATCACCGGGAAGTCACTGCCCCTGACGTTCTCGAACAGGAAAACCGGACGCTTCCTCGCCTCCTGCTCCGTCTTGACCACGGTCGCCGTGATCTCGTAGGCCGGATCCACCTCATCCGTGACCATTACGAAATCTTCCGGACATTCTTTCCTGATCCTGTCGACGAAGGACGGCAGATCCTGGGGCATGGCTTTTCCGTAACTGTATGCGAAAGGCGGGTGAGCGTAGCCAAAGCCCCCTGAGGGAACAAGTGAGCAAACAATTTGACAATCGGCGCGGATCGGACGTTACCTCCGGCGGGCGCGGCGCCATAGCCTGCCCGCACAGGAGCTTTCAATTGATTTCGTTCCGACCGGTCCTGTTCGTCTTCGGGTTGCTCGTGACGGCCATGGGGCTCGCCATGGCCGTACCGGCCATGGCCGACATCGCTGCAGGGCACAGCGACTGGATGGTGTTCGCCATCTCGGGGGCCTGTTCGCTGGGCCTCGGCGGACTCTTCGTATTCGCAACGATCGGCCAGCCGATCGAACTCAGCCTGCGGCAGGGCTTTCTCCTGACGACGCTAAGCTGGATCGGTCTTTCCGCAGTCGGGGCGCTGCCGCTCGTATTCTCCGAGCTGGGCCTGAGCTATACGGACGCCTTCTTCGAGGCCATTTCCGGCCTTACGACCACCGGCTCGACGGTGCTTGCGGGGCTCGACCGCATGCCGCCGGGCATCCTGCTGTGGCGGGCCATGCTGCAATGGCTGGGCGGAATCGGGATCATCGTCATGGGGATCGCCATACTGCCCTATCTGCGGGTCGGCGGCATGCAGCTCTTCCGCATGGAAAGCTCGGACCGGTCGGAGAAGGCGCTGCCCCGCGCCGCGCAGCTCGCCGGCGCGACCTCGACCGTCTATATGATCCTGTCCGTGGCCTGCGCGGCCGCCTATTGGGCGGCAGGCATGAGCGGCTTCGAGGCCATCGCGCATGCCATGACGACGGTCTCGACAGGCGGCTACTCCACGTCGGACGCTTCGCTCGGGCATTTCGCCAACCCCGCCATCCACTGGATCGGCACGCTCTTCATGGTGCTCGGGGCGCTGCCGTTCGTGATCTATATCCGGGCCGTGCGGGGTAAGACGGATGCGCTATGGAAGGACAGCCAGGTCCGCCATTTCCTGGCGGGGCTGGGCCTGGCGATCCTGGCGATGACCGTCTGGTTATGGATGGAACGGGACGAGCGGATCGCCGATGCCCTTCTGCTGGCCGCGTTCAACGTCGTCTCGGTGGTCACGACCACCGGCTATGCCACCGTAGACTACGGACAGTGGGGCACCTTCGCGGTCGGCGCGTTCTTTTTTCTTACCTTCATGGGCGGCTGTGCCGGCTCGACCTCGGGCGGGATCAAGGTGATGCGTTTCGAGATCGCCGCGATCGCGATCCGCAGCCAGCTCAAGAGACTGATATTGCCTCATGGCGTCTTCCCGATGACATATCGGGGCCAGACTCTTTCGGGAGACGTCGTCAGATCGGTGCTCAACCTGGTCTTCGTCTTCATCGCGGTATTCGTCCTGTTCGCGACCTGCCTATCGCTGCTGGGGCTCGATTTCATAACCGCCACCAGCGGCGCAGCGACGGCGCTGGCGAATGTCGGGCCAGGGCTGGGGGACGTGATCGGCCCCGCCGGCAATTTTTCGACGCTGCCGGACGCCGCGAAATGGATCCTGTCCGCCGGAATGCTGTTGGGGCGGCTGGAGTTCTTCACGGTGCTCGTGCTTCTCGTGCCGGAATTCTGGCGCGGCTAACAGGTCGACGAGGACCGGGCTTTCGCGGAGTGGTGGGCGGTGACGGGATCGAACCGCCGACATCCACGGTGTAAACGTGGCGCTCTGCCAGCTGAGCTAACCGCCCCGTTCGCGACTATACCGGAACCGCGCAGGGCTTAAAAACAGAACCGGCCGCCAATGGCGACCGGCCCCGAACTTCAGACGGAAACGTCGTTCAGTTGACCGAATCCTTGAGACCCTTGCCCGCCCGGAACTTGGGCTGCTTGGATGCCGGAATGTCGATCGTCTGACCGGTCCGCGGATTGCGGCCCTTGGACGCCCGGCGCTGCGACACGCTGAAAGTGCCGAACCCCACGAGACGGACTTCCTGTCCGCCCTTCAGAGCCCCGGAAATGGAATCAAAGACCGCGTCAACGGCGCGAGCCGCGTCAGCCTTCGAAATATCGGCGCTAGACGCCACCTCTGCAACAAGCTCGTTCTTGTTCACCTTACGCCCCCTTTCATCGAAGGAAGAAAGTAACTTACACGCGCACAGCGCGAACCGCTTTCACTACCGAACCAAACACCCGGCAAGCTCGGAGTCTAAGCCCCGCCAATCTGGAACGTCAATCGGAGATACCGCCGATTTTGCGGAAATCTGCGGGTTTCAGAGGGTATTTCCGAATCACTTGGGCGAATCGCCCCTGAATCGGCGCGCCCCGTCTTCACGTGTCGGCTCCTCCAAAACCTGTCGGCGAGGGACGAAACGAAACCGGCCCGCCCCCTCTCGGGGACGGGCCGGTCCGAATGACGGTGTTACGTCCTCGCCTCAGTGGGTGACGACGCCGCTGACATCCTCGCCGGGCTTGTTGGACGGCGCCACCGGTTCGACCTCGGTCCATTCGATGGGCACCAGCTTGCGCACCAGTGCCTTGTCGAGCACCTCGTCCACAACCGAGACGGGGATGATGTCCATCCCGCGCTTCACGTTGTCGGGAATCTCGGCCAGGTCCTTCTCGTTGTCCTTCGGAATCAGGACCGTCTTGATGCCGCCGCGCAAGGCCGCCAGCAACTTCTCCTTCAGCCCGCCGATCGGCAGCACCCGGCCGCGCAGCGTGATTTCGCCGGTCATGGCGAGATCCCTCCGCACGGGAATCCCGGTCAGCGCCGATACGATCGAGGTGCACATGGCAACGCCGGCAGACGGGCCGTCCTTCGGGGTTGCGCCTTCCGGCACGTGGACGTGGATATCCTTCTTTTCGAAAACCGTGGGCGCGATGCCGAACTCCACCGACCGCGAACGCACATACGAACGCGCGGCCTGCACCGATTCCTTCATGACGTCGCCGAGCGTGCCGGTATGGGCCACATTGCCCTTCCCCGGCATGACCACCGACTCGATGGACAGGAGCTCCCCGCCCACCTCGGTCCAGGCAAGGCCGGTGGTGACGCCCACCAGGTCCTCCTCCTCGACCATGCCGAAACGGTAACGCCGCACGCCGGCATACTTGTCGAGATTGCGCCGCGTGACGCGAACGCCGTCCTTCTTGGAGGACAGCACCTCCTTCACCGCCTTGCGGGTCAGGTTCGCTATCTCGCGCTCCAGGCTGCGCACGCCGGCCTCGCGGGTGTAATACCGGATCAGGTCGCGCAGCGCGTCGTCGGAGATCGCCCACTCGTCCTTCCTCAGCCCGTTCTCCGCGACCTGCTTGTCGATCAGGTGCCGGCGCGCGATCTCGACCTTCTCGTCCTCGGTGTAACCCGAGATACGGATGATCTCCATGCGGTCCAGCAGCGGCGGCGGAATACGCAGCGTGTTGGCCGTCGTCACGAACAGCACGTCCGACAGGTCGTAATCGACCTCCAGGTAATGGTCGTTGAAGGAGCTGTTCTGCTCGGGGTCGAGCACCTCCAGCAGCGCAGAGGACGGGTCGCCGCGCCAGTCCGCGCCCAGCTTGTCGACCTCATCGAGCAGGAACAGCGGGTTGGAGGTCTTGGCCTTCCTCATGCTCTGGATGACCTTGCCGGGCATCGAGCCGATATAGGTGCGCCTGTGGCCCCGGATTTCCGCCTCGTCCCGCACGCCGCCCAGCGACATGCGCACGAAGTTGCGGCCCGTGGCCTTGGCGATGGATTTGCCGAGCGAGGTCTTGCCGACGCCGGGCGGGCCGACGAGGCACAGGATGGGGCCGCGCAGCTTCTTCACCCGCTGCTGCACCGCGAGATATTCGACGATGCGCTCCTTCACCTTCTCCAGCCCGTAATGATCCGTGTTCAGGACATGCTCGGCGTGGGTGATGTCCCGCTTCACCTTGCTGCGCTTCTTCCACGGGATCGACAGCAGCCAGTCGAGGTAGTTGCGCACCACCGTCGCCTCGGCCGACATCGGGCTCATGGAGCGAAGCTTCTTGAGCTCCGCCTGGGCCTTTTCCGCCGCTTCCTTGGTGAGCCTGGTGTTCTTGATCCGCTCTTCCAGCTCGCCAGCCTCGTCGCGGCCGTCCTCGCCCTCGCCGAGCTCCTTCTGGATCGCCTTGAGCTGCTCGTTGAGGTAGTACTCGCGCTGGGTCTTCTCCATCTGCCGCTTGACGCGGTTGCGGATGCGCTTCTC
>WHUE01000003.1 GCA_009377375.1 Alphaproteobacteria bacterium
CCGCAAGCCGGAGCCCGGCGAGATCGTTGATGTTACGGAAGAGATGCTCGAGATCGGGTTCGTTCAAATCGGGGTGCCTCATCCTCCGCACGGAAGAAGCAAGCCAAAAGCATCACGAAACGAAAGCGCGCCCCTCTCTTCAAAATCGTCGCCGCGCATAAACGCGCAGTTCCCCCCGGTTCCCTGATTCAGAGGGGCGGTTCGCTGTTATGTCAGATTTTTTCCCTGTTCCGTCCTGCAGGGAATTGTGGGGGAAAAGAATATAATTCCAGTGAGTTAGGGGCTCCGCCCGACGGAAAATCCCTCTGAAGGTGGAGAAACTCCCTGTATTTTCCCTGTTTAACAGGGAAATGGACTCATGCGGATAGACGTTCCGGCTCGCGTCCCGGGCGATGGACTCGCAGGTTACGGCTCACCTTGATGGCACGCCTGCGTGCAGCGGCAGGTCGCAGCGCATGGTGACGGCGTGGGTGCGGCTGCCGTCGGCGTTTTCGTAATAGTCCGGACGGCGGCCCACCGCCAGCAACCCGTGCGCGGCATAGAGCTTCTGGGCTGGTTCGTTGTCCTCGGCCACCTCCAGGAAGAAGCGCCGGGAGCGTTCGGCCGCGGCCCGTTCCATGGAAGCGGCCAGCAGACGGGCGCCGACGCCCCGGGCGCGGTGCGCGGCGTCGACTCCGATGGACAGCAGCTCGCACTCGTCGGCGGCGACCCGGCAGAGCGCGAACCCGATCAGCGCGCCGCGCCCGCCGGACCGCGCGACCAGCCCGTAGGCGCCCGGCATCGACAGGATCTGGCGTATCATGTCGGCTCTCCAGGCGTCGTAAAAGCAGCGCGCGTGCAGCCGCGCCACCAGCGGGATGTCGGCCGCGCGGAGGGTCTCCACGGTGTCCCGGCTCATGGCGCGAGCCCTCGCCCCGCCGCCGGCGGGATCGCCCGGGGCGGATACAGATAGACCGGCTGCGGCGGGCCGCCGGCCCGCGCCGCAGCCGCGCCGCGCGCCGCCCCGATGCGGGCGACCTCGGCGGCATGCGGCAGGCCCGGCCCCTTGGCGAAACTGCACCCGGCCTCCGTGCCGACGATTTCGCGGAGCCGCTCCGCGCCGTCGCCGGCGACGAACAGCCGCCCGTCCGCAAGCGCGGCGGCGAGGGTTTCGGGTAGCACCGCGGCGGCGGCGTCGAGCGGCGCGCCGCCGGCGTCGAAGCGCTGGACGTAGAGTTCCGCCCGCCCCGTGGTCAACGCGACCAGCGTCACTGGAGGCCGGGTCTCCAGGCGCCCGAGGGCGCGCCGGGCAACCGCTTCCAGCGTGGTCACGCCGGCGACCGGCGCGCCGCAGCCCAGCGCGATGCCGCGCGCCGCGGCCAGCCCGGTGCGGACGCCGGTGAACGAGCCGGGCCCGGTCGTGACCGCGACAAGGTCCAGCGCGTCGAACGCGATGCGGGCGTCCTCCATCACAGCGCTCACCATCGGCATCAGCGCCTCGGTCTGGCCGCGCGCCATCGCCTCGAACCGTTCGGCGACGATCGCGTCGCCGTCGAGCACGGCGGCCGAGCAGGCCGCGCAGGCGGTATCGAGAGCCAGCACCTTCATAGCCGCCGCGCCGCCCATTGCCCGTCGCGCCCGCGCCCGCGCCGGTCTATGATCCCGGACAGCGCAGAGCGACGCAGAGGAACACGCCCGTCATGGATCTGGTCGAGATCGCCCCGCCCGCGTTCGACGTCGATATTTCGCTGGCCTATGCCACCGACAGTAATTTTACCGGCAGGCCGGTCTATGCCCGGGCAGAATGCTTTCTGCATCCCGCGGCGGCCGAAGCCCTGGCCCGAGCCTGCGAAACGGCGGCGGTGCTGGGCTACCGCATCCGCCTCTACGACGCGCTGCGGCCGAGCGAGGCGCAATGGGTGTTGTGGAACCATACCCCCGATCCGGATTTTCTGGCGGACCCCCGGCGCGGCTCGCCCCATTCGCGCGGCGTGGCGGTCGACCTGACCCTGCTGGACAGCGACGGCAACGCCCTCGACATGGGCACCGGCTTCGACGCCTTCACCCCGCTGTCGCATCACGGCAGCCGGGGCGTCGGCCCCACGGCGCAGCGCAACCGGCTGCTGCTCATGGGGCTGATGACCGATGCGGGATGGGACTTCTATCGGAACGAGTGGTGGCATTATCAGCTGTTCAACGCTCGGGACTACCCCCTGATATCCGACGGGGACCTGCCGCGGCCGATGATGGAGCAGCCCGTCCACGGCGCATAATGCCACGCCCGATGCGGCGCAATCCATAGTCGCGGCGCCGCAGGGTTCTTTCCATCGGCATTGCATCCCGACGATAAATACGTCACAAAAACGAAAATATTCGTGTGGGCGAGACGCTTTCCGACAATGGGTTGCACTTTATTCAGTAGAAAAGCCGGGTCTCTGGCGCGGCTCATGACTGTCGCGATGCTGGCCGTCTGCGGTCCGACGGTGGCGGCATCGGCCGCCGATTCGGCGGTGGTGTTCATGTACCACCGCTTCGGCGAGGAAGCCTATCCCGCCACCAATATCCGCCTGGACCAGTTCGAGGAGCACATCAAGGAGCTGACCTCGGACGGGTACAACGTGCGCCCGTTGCCGGAAATCGTCGCCGCGCTGCGCAAGGGCGAGTCCCTGCCGGACAACACGGTGGGGCTCAGTATCGACGACGCCTTCGCCTCGGTCTATCGCGAGGCATGGCCGCGGCTGCGCGCCGCCGGCCTTCCGTTCACCCTGTTCGTCGCTACGGGCGGGGTTGACCGGGCCCTGCCCGACTACATGACCTGGGACCAGATCCGCGAGCTTGTGAAGGGCGGCGTCACCATCGGCAGCCAGACCGCGACGCATCTCCACATGGCCCGTGCGAGCCGTGAACGGAACGAGGCCGATCTCGCCGAATCGAACGCGCGCTTCGTCAAGGAGCTGGGCGCCTCGCCGAAGATGATCGCCTACCCTTACGGCGAATACAGCCTGGCGGTGGGCGAGGTGGCGCGCGCCGCCGGGTTCGAGACCGGGTTCGGCCAGCATTCCGGCGTGGTCTACAAGGGCGAGGATTTCTTCTTCCTGCCCCGCTTCGCCTTCAACGAAAGCTACGGCGATCTGCGACGGTTCCGCCTCGCCGGCCGTGCTCTGCCGCTGCCGGTCTCGGACGTCACCCCGCGCGATCCGCTGCTGAAGACGGAAACCAATCCGCCGCCGTTCGGCTTTACCGTCGTCGGCGAGGCGGTGAAGAGGCTTTCGGGGCTCGCCTGCTACTACTCGGCGGCAGGAAAGCTGCGCATCGAGCGGCTGGGCGAGTCGCGCATCGAAGTGCGCACCGAAAACCCGTTCCCGCAGGGCCGGTCGCGCATCAACTGCACCATGCCGGCCGGCGACGGCCGCTGGCGCTGGTTCGGGCGGCAGTTCTATGTGTCGCCGCAGCGATAACCGGCGATTCAGGCGTCAGGCGGCTCGCCCGGGGCTTCTTCCCGGGTGATGCGGTCGCCCAGCCTTGCGCCGTCGAACAGCGCGAGGCCGTTGACCCTGATGATGGTCATCAGCGTCCCGACATAGTCCGCCCCGCGCTCCGAGTAGGCCTCCAGGGTGCCGGCGAGCGCCCCGCCGTCGAGCGGCGCGCCTTCCCTGCGCAACGCCGCGCGCTTGCTGCGGAACGAGTCGTAGGCGCGGTGGATGTTCAGATTCTGGGCATAGCTCTTGACGCCGTCGATCAGATGGTCGAAGGCGCGCACCCGGAACTGCTCGCCCTCGGGCCGTTCCTCGGGAACGATGCCCTTCCTGTGCGACTTCCAGACACGCTGGCCGAAGAGCGCGTTTCCCTCCTGGGCGAAACGCGACGTGCCCCAGCCGCTTTCCTCCGCCGACTGGGCCAGCGCCAGGGACGGGGGGATAACGTCCACCCGGCGCAGCAGCCGGTCGAAATCGACCGTGTCCAGGCCGTACTCGTCTGCCTTGGAGTCCAGCCATTCGCGGTCATAGTCATCCAGCGTCTCGCCCGTCCTCATTTTCGCGCGCAGCGCCTTGATTCGCTCGCGATCGTGCAGGATGACCTCGTTGACATGCAGGATCAGCGGCAGCGTGGTCTGGATGAACATGATCTTGCGCTGCTCCGCCAGGCGCATCCTGGGCAGGTCCGGCGGTATGCTGGCGAGAAACACGCGGGGCACCTGACCGTGTTCGCGCACATGTTCGAGACGGTAGCCGATGCGGCTGAAGACATCGGACAGCTTCTCGGCGGAGGCGACCGAGAACACCTCGATCGGCTTCAGTAGCCGGGCGGCATCGGCCGCGGGTGCGACCGGCGGGACTGCGATCCGCTGCGCGGCCTGTGCTTCCGCCGGCGCTGCGCTGCGCATGAAGTCGAGCGCGACAAGAAGGTAGAGAAACGCAATACAAGCACCGGTGAGCGCGACGGCAAGGCGCTCGAACCCCACTTGCCGAAAGACCATTCGGATCATGGTTATTGCATCCCCTTGCGGGCTGCGGCGCCCCCGTGCCGTGCCCGGTTTATTCTCCGACCCGCTTGCCGAGAATGCGGACCATTCATGTCGACCTGGCCCCAGATGCCGGGACGCTGCCGGATACTTGAGTTAATGCATCGTTAATATCAACCCTGAACCGAGTCGGCTTTTCACAGGCGTCTCACAGGCGTCGCGCAAATGATTGTTTTCACAACGAGAGCAATATTCATTCCGCATGCGGAATCTTGTCGCGGCCACTCTCGCGAAGGTTAACGAATATGGTTAACCGACGATTCGGGACAGGTCAGGACACCGGCGCAATGCCGGGTGCGAGCGGGAAAGCCGCAGGTCAGGACAGGGCGTCGATCTGCTCGAGGGTCAGCGTGCCCGGCACGACCGTGATCGGGATGGGGAACCCGCCGGACATCTTGCCCGCAATGGAGGATACCAGCGGCCCCGGCCCCTTCTTGTCGGTGCCGGCGCCGAGCACGAGGATGGAGATTTTCGGCTCTTCCTCGATCAGCTTGACGATCTCGTCGCTGGGGCTGCCTTCGCGCACGTAAAGCACGGGCATCTTGCCGGTCAATGCGTTGACGTCGGCGGCCAGGCCCTGCAGAACGCGCTCGGCCTCTTCCCGGCGCTCGTCCCGCATGCGTTCCTCCACGGCCATCCAGTGCTGGAAATCCGCCGGCTCCATGACATAGAGCAGCGCCACCCGGCCGTCCGTGCGCCGGGCGCGGCGGCAGGCGAAACGCAGCGCGCCCCGCATCTCCTCCGTCGCATCGACGACGACGAGGAATATGCGGTCGCGTGCCGCTGCGGCGTCCGAACTGGCTTCGCGGGATGCCTCGGGCGTTGGCACGTCGTCGGTCATGACGGTCAAGCCTTCCTGAATATGACGCCCGCCAGCCATCCTGCCACCAGTGCGGCGAGGATGGCAACAATGCCGTAGAGGGCGGACTGGTCGTGCGCGAAGCGGAATATGGCGGCCTCAAGCCCGCTCTTGAGCACCAGCAAGGGCGTCGCCGAGGCCGAGACCGGCTTGCCGTCGCGGAACAGGTAGACCTTTACCTGGTATTCGCCGGTGGGCACGCCGGCGGGGAAGCTGATGGTGGTGCGGAACAGCCGGTCGCCGATGACGGTGATCGTGCCGGCCTCCGCGTCGTAGAGGGACCGGTTGCGCTTCAGCCGTACCAGGCCTTCGCGGTAGCTGTCCTCCACTTCCGGATCGGCGGGGCGCACCGTTTCCAGCCGCAGCGCGGGCAGGCCGATCTGCAGCTGCTCCAGCAGCGGCGGCTTGGCGATGTCCTCGATCGGGCGGGTGCTGGCGACGTAGTAGAACCCGGGCACGTTCTTGAACGGGACCGCCGGCCCGTTCATCCATATTCCGGCGACCCGGTGCTTGCGGCGCACCTCTTCGACCCGGCCCGGCCCGCGCACGACGATCACGATATCGCCGGCGCGCGCGTCGGTGGCGCCGAACAGCAGCAGCTCGGCGCCGGTGAAGCCCGTGGTGATGCGGATTTCCCGGCTCGACAGATCGGCGATCAGCTGCTCCGCGGCGGCCAGCGGCGCAGCGCCGGTCAGCGCCAGCAGCGCCGTTGCGGTTGCGAGGGCGGCGGGGCGGCGCATCAGTGGCGGCCTCCGCTGAGACCGAGGGAGAACAGCTCGTCGGGGTTGACCGTCAGGTCGTAGGCGACGCGGAAGGCGACCACCAGGACGATCAGCCCCAGCAGGGCGCGCAGATGTTCGCCGCGCAGCCGTCCGCCGAACATGGTGCCGAGCTGCGCGCCGATCACCGAGCCGACGATCAGCAGCAGGGCCAGCATGATGTCGACGGTCTGATTGCCGACCGACTGCAGGAAGGTGACGTTGGCGGCGACCACCGTGATCTGCAGCAGCGAGGTGCCGACAGCCATCGCGGTCGGCATGTCGAGCAGGTAGATCAGCGCCGGCACCATGACGAAGCCGCCGCCCACCCCCATGACGCCCGACAGCGCGCCGACGCCGAACCCGATGCTGAGCGGCGCGAAGATGCTGATATAGAGCCGCGAGGCCCGGAACTTCATTTTCAGCGGCAGGCCGTGGATCCACAGATGCGCGTGCAGCTTGCGCCGCCGCCCGACCGGATTGCGCCGCCGCCGCCAGGCGCGGATGCTTTCGATCTCCATCAGCAGCCCGAGCGTGCCGAGCAGCGTCACATAGCAGGCCGCGATGACCAGGTCGATCTGGCCGAGCTCCCTCAGCAGCCCGAACAGCGCCACGCCCGCCGCCGAGCCGACGAAGCCGGCGGCGATCAGCAACCCCGCCATCCGGACATCGACATTGCCGCGCCGCCACTGCGCCAGCGCGCCGGACACGGAGGCGCCGACGACCTGGTTCGCGACCGAGGCCGCCGCCACGGGCGCGGGCACGCCGACGATCACCAGCAGCGGCGTCATCAGGAAGCCGCCGCCGATTCCGAACATGCCGGACAGGAATCCGACGCCGCCCCCCAACGCCAGCAGAAGCGGGACGCTGATCGGCATTTCGGCGATCGGAAAATATATGTCCATATGCCTTCGGCGCGGCAGCGCAGGCCGCAATCGCGGGTGCGGTCAGGGTCGCAGGAACCCGACCGTGCGGAAAACCTCGTCCAGAACCGGCGCGGCGATGGCGCGGGCGCGCTCGGCGCCGCTGGCGAGCACCGAGTCGATATGCGCCGGGTCGGCCTGCAGCCGCTTCATCTCTTCGCCGATGGGCCCCAGCCGTGCGACGGCCAGATCGGTCAGCGCCTGCTTGAACTCGGAGAACAGCTTGCCGCCGTGCTCGGCCTGGACCTCCGCCAGCGTCGCATCCGCCAGCGCGGCGTATATCTCCAGCAGGTTGAAGGCTTCGGGCCGGGTCTCGCGGGTGCCGCCCGCCGGCGTGCCGTCGGGCACCGGCTCCGGATCGGTGCGGGCGCGGCGTATCTTGCTCGCGATGGCGTCGGCGCCGTCGTTCATGCTGATGCGCGACTGGTCGGACGGGTCGGACTTGCTCATCTTCTTCGTGCCGTCGCGCAGGCTCATGATGCGCGCCGCATGGTCCCGGATCAGCGGCTCGACCAGCGGGAACACCTCCGCGCCGAAATCGTTGTTGAACTTCTGCGCGATGTC
The DNA here is from genome assembly GCA_009377375.1 of Alphaproteobacteria bacterium. Taxonomy (GTDB): domain Bacteria; phylum Pseudomonadota; class Alphaproteobacteria; order MPNO01; family UBA2964; genus WHUE01. The sequence goes on from WHUE01000003.1 coordinate 7,606, forward strand.
GCGGCAGAGCTCCAGATGCTGCTTCTGGTCGTCGCCGACCGGCACGTGGGTCGCCTTGTAGACCAGGATGTCCGCCGCCATGAGGTTGGGGTAGACGTACAGCCCGACGCTCGCGTTCTCGCGGTTCTTGCCCGCCTTCTCCTTGAACTGGGTCATGCGGTTGAGCCAGCCGATGCGGGCGACACAGTTGAAGATCCAGGCGAGCTCCGCGTGGGCCGCGACCTGGCTCTGGTTGAAGATGATGTTCCGTTCCGCATCCAGCCCGGCGGCGAGGAACGCGGCGGTGACCTCGCGCGTGTTGGCGGCCAGCTCTGCGGGATCCTGCCACACCGTGATCGCGTGCATGTCGACCACGCAGTACAGGCTTTCGTTGCCTTCCTCCTGAAGGCGCACGAAGTTGCGGATCGCGCCGAGATAGTTGCCGAGATGCAGGCTCCCGGTGGGCTGAACGCCGGAAAAAACGCGCTTCATGACTTTATTCCTTCCCCTGCGGGACCGCCCCGTCAGGGAGCGGGCGTTATCCCGCTTATGGCCGCGGGGGTCAAGCGCCGGCAGGCGGGCGGCGGCGCAGCAGCAGGCGCTTCAAATCGTCGCGGCCGACCGCGCCGAAGGCGATGGCGCACCCGAAATAGAGGACCAGCCCGCCCGTGACCAGCGCCGCCAGGGCGAGCGCCTGCGCGGCCAGCCCGTCCGCCAGCAGGGGGGCGAGCACGACCATGCCGCCCCACAGCCCGGTCGCCATCGCGGCGGCGGCGGCGGCGATGCGGGGCAGGCTGCGCTTCAGCCGCGCGTCCAGCGCCAGGTGGCCGCGCCGGCGCAGGATCAGCGCGAGCGCGCCGGCGTTGAGCCACGCGGCGATGGCGGTGGCCAGGGCGATGCCCACATGGGCCAGCGGCCCCATCAGCAGCAGGTTCAGCGTCACGTTCACGATCACTGCGCCGATGGCGACCTTGACCGGGGTGGCGGTGTCTTCGCGGGCGAAGAAGCCGGGCCCCAGCACCTTGACCAGCACGTAGGCCGGCAACCCGATGGCGTAGGCCGCCAGCGCCGCGGCGGTGGCCGCGCTTTCGCCCGCGCCGAACGCGCCGCGTTCGAACAGGGTGACGATCACGGGTCCGGCGATGACCACCAGCGCCGCCGCGCCCGGCACGGTCAGCAGCAGCGAGAATTCGAGCGCGCGGTTCATGCTGGCCGATGCGGCCGCTTCCTCGCCGCCGCGCAGCTGGCGCGACAGCAGCGGCAGCAGCGCGGTGCCGACGGCGACGCCGACCACGCCTAGCGGCAACTGGTTCACGCGGTCCGCGTAGTACAGGAACGAGACCGCGCCCGTCGGCAGCAGCGACGCGATGACGATGTCGATCATCAGGTTGATCTGCACGACCCCCGCGCCCACCGCGCCGGGCAGCATCAGCCGCAGCAGCCGGCGGACCCCCGGCGTCAGCCGCGGGCGCGGCAGCGCGAAATGCATGCCCGCCCGCCGACAGGCCGCGATCATCCACAGGAACTGCGCGATGCCGCCCCCCGTCACCCCCCAGGCCAGCGCATGGCCCGCCGTCGGCAGGAACGGCGTGGCCAGCAGCAGCGCCGCGATCAGGCAGAGGTTCAGGATGATCGGCGTCGCCGCCGCCGCCGCGAACCGGCCGAGCGAATTCAGCACCCCGCCCAGATGCGACACCAGCGAGATGAACAGCAGATACGGGAAGGTGATCCGCGCCAGGGCGACGGCCAGCTCGAACTTCTCCGGATCGTCGCGGAAGCCCGGCGCCATCGCCAGCATGGCGATCGGCATGGCGATCTGCAGCACGGTAACGAACAGGAACAGGCCGGTCACCATGACCGCCAGCACCTCGGCGGCGAAGCGGCGCGCGGGCTCGAACCCCTCGCCCTCTAGCCGGCGGCTGAACAGCGGGACGAAGGCGGCGTTGAAGGCGCCTTCCGCGAACAGGCGGCGGAAGAAGTTGGGCAGCTTGAAGGCGACGAAGAACGCGTCCGCCACCGGCCCGGCGCCGAGGATCGCCGCGATCAGGATATCGCGCGCAAACCCCAGCACCCGGCTGATCATCGTATATCCGCCGACGGTGGCGATCGATCGCAGCAGCGCCATGGAACGCGCTTCTACTTTAAAACCGGGGCGACAGGAAGGCGGTCAGCGCGTGCTCCCGCCGGTGCGGGCGGCGGTCCTGGACTTTGCGCTCGCCCTCGGTTTGCCCTTGGCGCCGCCGCCTTTCGCGTTCGCCTTTGCGGAGGACGGCTTCCTGGCGGGTGCCGCGTCCACGGCCGGGCGGCGCGCGGCCTCGCGCGAAGCGACGGCCTTCTGGCGTTCCTCCGCGCGCTTTTCGCGCTCGGCCGGGGCCAGCAGCGCCATCTCCAGCGCCTCGCGCAGCCGGGCGAGCTTGCCCTCGTTGGTGACCTGCATGCCGAAGGCGTCCTTGACGTAGAATACGTCCACCGCGCGCTCGCCATAGGTGAAGATCATCGCGGAGGAGATCTGCAGCCCGAGATCGGTCAGCGCCTGGGTGACGTCATGCAGCAGCCCCGGCCGGTCGCGGCCGTTGACCTCCACCACCGAATGGGTGCGGCTGGCCGAATTGTTGATCAGCACCCGTGGCGCCACGGTGAAGACCTGGGTGCGGCTCTCTATGGCGGGTTTCGCCGCCAGCTCGCGCGCCGGGCGCATGCGACCCTCGAGCGCCTGCACGATGCGCTTCTCCAGCCGCGATATCTGCGCCTTCTGCTCGTAGGCGCCGCCCTGGGCGTCCTGTATCTCGAAGACGTCGAGCGCCATGCCGTTTGTCATGGTGAAAATCTGCGCGGCGACGATATTGGCGCCGCTCATCGCCATCGCCCCCGCGATCTGGGAGAACAGCCCGGGGTGGTCGGCGGTGTAGATCGTCACCTGCGTGGCATCCTTGCCGGCCTCGACGCGGGCGTCGATGGTGACCTCCGCATCGTCCTGCGCCGCCCGGCGGACCAGCTCGGCGTGGCGCACATGCTGGTCCGTGTCCAGCGATATCCAGTAGGACGGGTAGCCGAGATCGAGGAACGCCGCGACCTCGTCCTCCGGCCAGTCGCCCAGCCGCTGGGCCACGGCGTCCTTCGCCGCTTGGATGCGGGCGCCGCTCCCGCGGGTGTCGTGGGCGCCGGACAGCACGTCCTCGGCGCGGTAATACAGGTCGCGGACCAGCGTCGCCTTCCACGCGTTCCACACGTTGGGGCCGACCGCCCGTATGTCGGCGACGGTCAGCAGCAGCAGCAGGCGCAGCCGTTCCAGCGACTGCACGGCCTCGGCGAAATCGTTGATGGTCTGCGGGTCGTTCAAGTCGCGGTGAAAGGCGGTGCCGCTCATGATCAGGTGGTGCAGCACCAGCCACGAGACCGTCTCGGTTTCCTCGTCGGTCAGCCCGAACCGGGGGCCCAGCTTCAGCGCGACCTCGGCGCCGAGCACGGAATGGTCGCCGCCGCGCCCCTTGGCGATGTCGTGCAGCAGCAGCGCGACGTAGAGCGCGCGCCGCGACGAAACCTTGTGCACCACCTCGGTGGCCACCGGCATCTCCTCGGCATACTCGCCCTTCTCGATCCGGTGCAGGATGCCCAGCGCGAAGATGGTGTGCTCGTCGACCGTGTACACATGGTACATGTCGTGCTGCATCTGGGCGACGACGCGGCCGAAATCGGGCACGAACCGGCCGAACACGCCGGCCTCGTTGAGCCGGCGCAGTGTGATCTCGGGCCCCCTTGGAAAGGTCAGCATCTCGACGAACAGCCGGTTGGCTTCGGCATCGTCGCGGATGGTGTCGATCAGCCGCAAGTTGCGCGTGATCAGGCGCAGCGCCTTGGGGTGGATGTCCAGATCGCGCGCCTGCGCCGTGTGGAACAGCCGCAGCATCGACACCGGATCCTCGGTGAAGGTCTTGCTGGACTGCACCGTCAGGCGCCCGCTTTCCAGCGGAAAGCCTTCGACGTCGCGCTTGAACAGGTCCAGCCCCGGCAGCGAGAAGCGGGGCCGCCGCCGGTGCTCGGCCTCCAGCGCCGCGCAGAAGATGCGGGTCAGGTCGCCCACCTCCTTGGCCGTCAGGTAGTAATGCTTCATGAACCGCTCGACGCCAATGGCGCCGGCATGGTCGCGATAGCCCATCCGCGCGCCGATCTCCGACTGGCGGTCGAAGGTCAGCCGGTCCTCGGCGCGTCCGGTCAGGTAGTGCAGGTGGCAGCGCACGGTCCACAGGAAGTTCTCCGTCCAGGCGAAGCGCTGGGCTTCGCGCGCGGTCAGCACGCCGCGCTCGACCAGGCCGGCGACGGAATCGACCTGATAGATGTACTTGGCGATCCAGAACAGCGTCTGCAGGTCGCGCAGCCCGCCCTTGCCGTCCTTGACGTTGGGTTCCAGCACGTAGCGCGAGCCGCCCATCCTGCCGTGGCGCGCGTCCCGCTCGGCCAGCTTGGCCTCGGTGAACCGATGGCCGGAATCCTTCGTCACCTCGGCGACGAAGCGCTTGCGCAGCGTGTTGAACAGCGGCCGGTTGCCCCAGAGATAGCGCGCTTCCAGCACGGCGGTGCGGATGGTGATGTCGTCCCGCGACAGCCGGATGCATTCGTCCACCGACCGCGTGGCGTGGCCGACCTTCAGCCCAAGATCCCACATCATGTAGAGCACGCATTCGACGATCTGCTCGATGCGCGGCGTCACCCGGTAGGGCAGCAGGAACAGCAGGTCGATGTCCGACGCCGGCGCCAGCTCGCCGCGGCCGTACCCGCCGACGGCGGCCACAGCGATGCGCTCCGATTCGCTGGCGGCGGCGGTGGGGTAGATCGCCCCGGTGACGGAATCCAGGACAATGCGCAGAAGCTGGTCGATCAGGAAGGCCTGGGCGCGCACCGTCGCCTCGCCGCTCTCCCCCGCCTCGAACCGGTTGCGGATCTCCTTGCGGCCGGCCTCCAGCGCGTCGCGTACCTGCGCGAACAGTGCATGGCGCGCCTCGCCCGACGGCGTGTCCTCGTCGAACGCCGCCGCCAGCGCGGCTTCCATGGCCGCGCGGTCGATGATCTGACGCTGCTTCAGGATGGATGCCATCAACGTCCCGTCGCCGGCGCGAGCGGCCGTGCTGTGACTGTCGCGGGGAGCGATAGCAGGAACCTGCTGAACATCCTGTTAACCATAAGACGACACGGAACGGTTCCGGTCCGGCCGCGCCGCGGCCCCGCAGGCCCCCATATGGAACGCGCGCGATTCATTGTCCAGCGCCGTCCTTCAGCAGCGCACGCAGGCGGTAGAGCGCTTCCAGCGCCTCGCGCGGGGTCATCGCGTCCGGGTCGAGTTCGGCCAGCGCCTCGACCGCCGGGGCCGGCGCGGCGGCCGGCGGCGGGCGCGCCGCAGTGGCGCTGAACAGCGGCAGGTCGTCGGCCAGCCGGGCGACCGCGCCGCCCTGCTGGCCGCGCTCCAGCGCCTCCAGCACCTCTTCGGCGCGGGCGATGACGGCGGCGGGCAGCCCCGCCAGCCGGCCGACATGAATGCCGTAGGACCGGTCGGCCGCGCCCGCGGCGACCTCGTGCAGAAACACCACGTCGCCCTGCCATTCCTTGACCCGCATGGTGTGGCAGGTCAGCCGCTCCAGCCGCGCGGCCAGTGCGGTCAGCTCGTGGTAATGGGTGGCGAACAGCGCTCGGCAGCCATTGTTCTCGTGCAGATGCTCCAGCGTCGCCCAGGCGATGGACAGCCCGTCGAACGTCGCGGTGCCGCGGCCGATCTCGTCCAGGATCACCAGCGCGCGCGGACCGGACTGGTTCAGGATGGCGGCCGTCTCCACCATCTCGACCATGAAGGTGGAGCGCCCGCGCGCCAGGTCGTCGGCCGCGCCGACACGGCTGAACAGCCGGTCGACCACGCCGATATGGGCGCTTTCCGCCGGCACGAACGAACCCGCCTGGGCGAGGATCGCGATCAGGGCGTTCTGGCGCAGGAACGTGCTCTTGCCCGCCATGTTGGGCCCGGTCAGCAGCCACAGCCGCGTCTCGGGGGCGAGATCGCAGCCATTGGGCACGAAGCCGCCCTCGCGCCTCGCCGCCAGCGCCGCCTCGACCACCGGGTGGCGGCCGGCCGTAATGGAAAAGGCGAAGCTCGAATCCACCTTCGGCCGGGCGTAGCGGCGCACGACCGCCAGCTCCGCCAGCGCGGCGGCGACGTCCAGCGTGGCCAGCGCGGCGGCGGCGCGGGCGATGTCGTCGCGCTGCGGCGAGATATCGGCGATCAGATCGGCGAACAGCTCGGCCTCCAGCGCCACCGCCTGGTCGGCGGCGCGGCTGATTTTCCCTTCCAGCTCGCCCAGCTCGACGGTGGTGAAGCGCACGGCGTTCGACATGGTCTGACGATGGATGAAGGGGGATTCCGCGCCGGTGTCGATCCGGTCGGCGTGGGTGCGCGTGACCTCTATGTAGTAGCCGAGCACATTGTTGTGCCGGATCTTCAGCCCCGCGATCCCGGTCTCGGCGGCGTAGCGGCCCTGCAGGTCGGCGATCAGCCGGCGGCTGTCGTCGCGCAGGGCCAGAAGCTCGTCGAGCCGCGCGGAATAGCCCGGCGCGATGAACCCGCCCTCGCGCGCGTTCGGCGGCAGCTCGTCGCGCAGCGCGCGCGCCAGCCGGTCGCACAGCGCCTCGAACCGGCCCATTCCAGCGGCGCAGCGGGCAAGCTCCGGCGGAGGCCGGCGGTCCTCCGCCAGCCCGTCCAGCAGCGCGCGCAGCGCGTGGCCGGCGGCCAGCCCCTCGCGGATGGCGGCGGCGTCGCGCGGCCCGCCGCGCTCCACCATCAGCCGCGACAGCGCCCGTGCGATGTCGGGCGCGGCGCGCAGCCGTTCCCGGATTCCGGCGCGCATATCGCCCGCCTCGGCCAGGAAGCCGACCGCGTCGAGCCGTTCGGCGACCGCCTCGGGATCGCAGAGCGGCGCGGCCAGCCGTTCGGCCAGCAGCCGGCTGCCGGGCCCGGTGACGGTGAAATCCACCACCGACAGCAGCGAGCCCTCCCGTTCGCCGGACAGGGTGCGGGTCAGCTCCAGGTTGCGCCTCGTGGCGGCATCGATCTCCATCGTGCTGCCCTGCGCCAGGCGCTTCGGCGCGTTCAGCCGGGGCAGCCGGCCCTTCTGGGTCAGCTCGACGTAATCGACCAGCGCGCCGCAGGCGGATATCTCCGCCCGGCCGAACGCCCCGAATCCGTCCAGCGCGGCGACCGCGAAAGCGGCTTCCAGCCGCCGGCGGGCGGCCTCGCTGTCGAAGCGCGATGCCGGCAGCGGCGCGAGCACCGCCTTCCAGTCGGACAGGGGCTCGGCCAGGCCCTCCTTCTGCAGCAGCCGCTCGGGCAGCAGCAGCTCGTTCGGCTCGATCCGCGCCAGCGCGGCGGGGAGCGCAGCCGGGGTGACGGGCTGGGCGAAGAACTCGCCGGAGGAGATGTCGAGCCAGGCGAGGCCGAGCTGGCCCTGCGCCTCGCCCAGCGCCGCCAGGTAGTTGTGGCGCTCGGCGTTCAGCAGCGCGTCCTCGGTCAGCGTGCCGGGGGTGACGATGCGTATGACGTCGCGCGCGACTACCGATTTGGCGCCGCGTTTCTTCGCCTCCGCCGGGTTCTCGGTCTGCTCGCAGACGGCGACGCGGAAGCCCTTGCGGATCAGCCGGGCGAGATACGCCTCCGCCGAATGGACCGGCACCCCGCACATCGGGATGTCCTCGCCGCCGTGCCGGCCGCGCCTGGTGAGCGTGATGTCGAGCGCGGCCGAGGCCGCGACCGCATCGTCGAAGAACATCTCGTAGAAATCGCCCATCCGGTAGAACAGCAGGCTGTCCGGATGGGCCTCCTTGATGGCGAGGTACTGCGCCATCATGGGCGTGGAATCGGCGGACGCCGCAGGGCTGGAGCCGTCAGCCACAGTCACGCGCCCCGCATCCGCGCGTCGCAAACGGAAGCTGGCCGGTCGCCAGGATGGAACGTCCAGTCATCCGAACAATCTAGCGCATTTGGCGACGGGGTGAAATCGCGGCCGGCGCGGCGATGGCGCGCTAGGTACTTTGACGCGCTCGCGCTCGCTCATTATGCTGCGCCTCTTTTCCGATCCTCGGGGGACCGGAGGGGGAAGGGACACGATCATGGCGTCGAAGCGCGGCAAGGGCCGCAGCACCGCGAAGAGCAACCTGAACAGCCTCGAAGCCGAATCGCTCGCGCTGCATGCGAGCGGCCGGCCCGGCAAGCTCGCGATCATGGCGACCAAGCCGATCGCCACGCAGCACGATCTGGCGCTGGCCTATTCGCCCGGCGTCGCCGCGCCCTGCCTGCGCATCGCCGAGGACGAGGCGACAGCCTACGACTACACCAACAAGGGCAACATGGTCGCCGTGGTCTCCAACGGCACCGCCGTGCTCGGGCTCGGCGATCTCGGCGCGCAGGCCTCCAAGCCCGTGATGGAAGGCAAGTGCGTGCTGTTCAAGCGCTTCGCCGATATCGACGCGGTGGACCTGGAGGTCGATACCCGCGACATCGACGAGTTCGTCAACTGCGTGCGCTATCTCGGGCCAGGCTTCGGCGGCATCAATCTCGAAGACATCAAGGCGCCGGAATGCTTCGTCATCGAGGAGCGGCTGCGCGCGGCGATGGACATCCCGGTGTTCCACGACGACCAGCACGGCACCGCGGTGATCATGACCGCCGGGCTGCTGAACGCGCTGGACCTGACCAAGCGCAAGCTGCGCAACATCAAGCTCGTCATGAACGGGGCGGGCGCCGCCGGCATCGCCGCCCTGGAAATCCTCGTCTCCATGGGCATGCCCAAGAAGAACGCGATCCTCTGCGACACCAGGGGCGTGGTCTACAAGGGCCGCAAGGACGGCATGAACCAGTGGAAGACGCCCTATGCGTCCGACACCAAGGCGCGCACCCTGGCCGACGCGCTGAAGGGCGCGGACGTGTTCATCGGCGTCTCGGTCGGCGGGGCGGTGACGAAGGCGATGGTCAAGTCGATGGCCAAGCAGCCGATCATCTTCGCGCTGGCCAACCCCGATCCGGAGATCACGCCGGAGGATGCCCGCGAGGCGCGGCCCGACTGCTTCATCGCCACCGGCCGGTCCGACTATCCGAACCAGATCAACAACGTGCTCGGCTTTCCCTACATCTTCCGCGGGGCGCTGGACGTGCGTGCCTCGCAGATCAACAACGAGATGAAGATCGCGGCCGCCAAGGCGCTGGCGGCGCTGGCGCGCGAGGACGTGCCGGACGAGGTGGCCGGCGCCTATGCCGGCAGGCGCCTGCAGTTCGGCCCGGATTACCTGATCCCCACCCCGTTCGATCCCCGCCTGATCGCGGCGGTGCCGCCGGCAGTGGCCGAGGCGGCGATCAGGAGCGGCGTCGCGCGGAAGCAGATCGGCGACGTGAACGCCTATCGCCGTTCGCTGCTGGCGCGGCTCGACCCGGCGGCGGACAGCCTGCAGGCCATCTTCGAGCGGGTGAAGGCCAACCCGAAGCGCGTCGTCTTCGCCGAGGGCGAGGAGGAGAAGACGATCCGCGCCGCCCAGGCGTTCTACAACGCCGGGTTCGGCACGCCCGTCCTGATCGGGCGCGAACAGGTGGTGCGGGACACCATGGCGGGGCTGGGACTCAGCGGCCCCGGCGGCCTGGAGATTCACAACGCCGCGCTGTCGCATAGCAACAAGCGCTACACCGACTACCTGTACAGGAAGCTGCAGCGCAAGGGCGCGCTGTACCGCGACTGCCAGCGCATGGTGAATCAGGACCGCAACGTCTTTGCCGCCTGCATGGTGGCGCTGGGCGACGCGGATGCGATGGTCACCGGGCTGACGCGGTCCTATGCCGTCTGCCTGGAGGAAGTCCGCCGGGTGATCGACAACAGGAAGGGCGAGGAGCCGTTCGGCCTGACGATCATCGTCTCCGGCGGGCGCACCGTGTTCGTGGCCGACACCACGATCAACGAGACGCCGACTGCCGACCAGATCGCGAACGTCGCGATCCGCTGCGCGGCCGTGGCGAAACGCATGGGCTTCATCCCGCGCGTCGCGCTGCTGTCGCATGCGACGTTCGGCTGGCCGCCCGGCGCGGTCGCGCCGACCGTGCGCAGCGCGGTGGACATCCTGGATTCCAGGAAGCGCGACTTCGAATACGACGGCGAGATGGCCGCCGACGTTGCGGTGGACGCCGAGCTCCAGAAGCTCTATCCGTTCTGCCGGCTGGGCGGAGCCGCCAACGTGCTGATCATGCCGTCGCTTCATTCCGCGTCGATCGCGTCCAAGCTGCTGCGCAAGCTGGCCGGGGCGACGATGATCGGGCCGCTGCTGATGGGGCTCGACAAGCCGGTGCAGATCGCGCGGATGGATTCCGCGGTCTCGGACCTGGTCAACCATGCGGCGCTCGCCGCGCACGACCCGGTCGCCTGACGGTTCCGTCGGCGCGATTTCCTTCGCCTGCGGAGTGCGCTAGTTTGGCGCCGGAGGCGGCAAGGGGCGCGGCAGGACAGCCATGAAAAGAGACACCATCCCGCTGGTCCGCGTGTCGCGGCCGATCACGATTCTGTCGCTGCCGGTGGTTGTCGTGCTGTCGACGCTGGTGGCGCTGGATGCGCTGACCGCGAGAGCCGCCTTCATTTCCGCGGTGGCGATCGTGGTCGTGCTCGCCTACATGGTCCGCCGTCACTTCGACGATCTGGACACCATCCGCGACTACGCCGACGACCTCGCCACCGTGCCCGACACGCCCGCGCCGCAGGCGCACTACGCGCAGATCCTGCCGCAGCTCGTCGCGGCGATCCGGCGGCTGGCCCGTGCGCGCCCGGGCCGTTCGGCGGGAGCGGGGCAGCTGGCCGAGATCGGGCTCGAACAGCTCCCCGATCCGACCATCGTGCTGGACGCCGATCGCCATGTGACCGGCGTCAACGCGGTGGCCCGCCAGCTTCTCGGCCCGAACCTCATCGGGCGGGACCTTGCGGCGGTGATTCGCAATCCGGCCCTGCTGAAGGCGGTGGACGACGTGCTCTATGGCCCGGGACAGAACACCAAGGTGGAGTTCTCGTTTGCCGTGCCGGTGGAACGGGTTTTCAGCGCGAGGGTCGCGCGGCTGGTGCAGGAAGGCGCCAACTGGCCCAGCGTGGTGATCGTGCTGTACGACCTGACCACGGTGAAGCGGTCGGAACAGATGCGCAGCGACTTCATCGCCAACGCCAGCCACGAGCTGCGCACCCCGCTTTCGGTCCTGCTCGGCTGCGTCCAGACGATGCGCGGCCCGGCCCGAGACGATCCGGAGGCGCAGGCCGAATTCTTCGGGCTGATGGAGGGCCAGGCCCAGCGCATGGCCCGGCTGGTGGACGACCTGCTGGCGCTGTCCCGGATCGAGCTCAACGAGCATACCCTGCCGGATGAAGACGTGGACATCGCCGACGTCGTCGGCCACGTCGCGGACGTGCTTTCGCTGGCGGCGGAAGCCCGCGGCATCCGGATCGAGACCGGGCTGGCGCCGTTGCTGCCGCGCGTGACCGGGGACCGGGAAGAGCTGGTGCAGGTGCTGCAGAACCTCGTCGACAACGCGATCAAGTACGCCGCGGCGGATTCGGTCATCCGCGTGCGGGGCCGGGTGGCGGCCGAGCGGATTCCGCCCGCCCTGCCCAACGTGTCGCGCTGCCTGGTGCTGTCGGTCGAGGACCGGGGCGAGGGCATCGCGCCCGAGCACCTGCCGCGGCTGACGGAGCGGTTCTACCGCGTCGACACGGCGCGCTCGCGCCAGATGGGCGGCACCGGGCTCGGGCTCGCCATCGTCAAGCACGTGGTCAACCGCCATCGCGGCGCGCTGACCGTGGAAAGCGTCCCCGGCAAGGGCAGCACGTTTTCCGTCTGGCTGCCGCTCGGCGCGCCGCGGGCGCTGCCCGCGCCGCCGCCCGGCGACGGCGGCTGACGCCGCGGCCGATTGCGGCAAAGCCGGCTCCCCGCCGGCTGTCACAAAAGATTCATCGAACAGTAATAGAAGAATCATCGCCGGTTCCTAGCTTCGCCTCGTCCCGTTGGGGGGCGGCGCGGAAGGTGCCCATTCCCTGAATGACGGGCACCGAACCGCAAATAGCCTATGGAGGCGTTACCCTATGGCATACAAGACATTGTTCATCGCGGCCGTCGCAGCGACGGCGTTCGCCGGCGCAGCCCAGGCGCGCGACCAGATCCGCATCGTCGGATCGTCGACCGTTTTTCCCTACACCCAGGCCGTGGCCGAGGAGTTCGCGAACTCCACCGGCAAGAAGGCGCCGGTGGTCGAGTCGACCGGCACCGGCGGCGGCATGAAGATCTTCTGCCAGGGCGTCGGCGTGCAGCATCCCGACCTCACCGGCGCCTCCCGCGCCATGAAGAAATCCGAGCAGGAGCTCTGCAAGAAGAACGGCGTCACCAGCATCACCGAGGTCCTGCTGGGTTATGACGGGCTTTCCTTCGCCACGTCGCGCAAGGGTGCCGACATGAACGTCACCAAGCCCCAGCTCTTCCTGGCGCTGGCGGCCGAGGTGCCGGTCAACGGCAAGATCGTCAAGAACCCCTACACGAAGTGGAGCGAGATCGACAGGAGCCTGCCCGACACGAAGATCCAGGTGTTCGGCCCGCCGCCGACCTCCGGCACCCGCGATGCCTGGGTCGAGCTGGTGATGGAGGAAGGCTGCGCGACCTTCGATGCCGTCAAGGCGCTCGACAAGCAGAAGCACAAGGAGGTCTGCCAGCGCATGCGCCAGGACGGCCCCTTCATCGAGGCCGGCGAGAACGACAACCTGATCGTCCAGCGGCTGGAAGCCGACTCCTCGGCCTACGGCATCTTCGGCTTCTCGTTCCTCTATGAGAACAAGGACAAGCTGAAGGGCGCCAGGGTCGCCGGCGTGGAGCCGAGCTTCGAGACCATCGAGACGGGCGATTACAAGATCTCCCGCCCGCTGTTCTTCTACATCAAGAACGCGCATCGCGGCGTGATCCCCGGCCTCACCGAGTTCGTCTCCGAGTATGTCAGCGAGAAGTCGATGGGCCCCGGCGGCTACCTGAGCGAGCGCGGCCTTGTGCCCCTGGGCGGCGACAAGCGCAAGGAAGTCCAGCAGAACGCCCTGCAGTCCAAGCAGATGGCCCGCCACGCGATGTAGCGCGCCGGACGAGATGCCGCCCCGCACCGGCCGACGCCGCGCGGGGCGGCGCATCTCTCCCGGCGAAAGCCCGGTTTCGTTATTGCATCTTCCCTCTTTGATTTCGATTATCCGATCACAAACAGGCAGACAGGCGGATCCGGATCGTGTTTTCCCTCGTCATCGGCATCATCGGCGTCTTCTGCCTCGCCGGCTTCCTCATCGGCCGTCAGCGCCTGATCCACCAGACCGCTGCGGCGGGCGCGCGGTCGCATTCCCTGCCCAATTATTACGGCCTCTATGTCGCCCTGTGGACGGGCGTGCCGAGCGTCATCCTGGTCCTCGCCTGGCTTGCGGCGCAGGGCGGGGCGGTCGACCGGCTCCTGCTGGCCTCGCTCGCGGACTCGGCGGTCGAGGGCAAGGGCCCGGCGGAACTTTCGCTGCTCCTGACGGAAATCCGCTCGGTCGCCAGCGGCAGGATTTTCGGCCAGCCGTCCCAGGCCGTGATCGACGCCGCGTCCCGCCTCAACCTCTGGCAGGCGCTGGCGGGCTGGGGCATGGTGGCCGCCGGCAGCGCGCTGGCGCTGCTGGGGCTGTTCTTCACCCGCCGGAAGGTCGCGCCGGAATTCCGGGCGCGGCAGGGCGTGGAACGGATGTTCAGCGCACTGATGATCGTCAGCGCCCTGGCCGCCATCCTCACGACCTTCGGCATCCTTCTGTCGCTGCTGTTCGAGGCGTTCCGGTTCTTCGACCGCGTGCCGGTCGGGGAATTCCTGTTCGGCCTGAACTGGGAGCCGCAGATCCCGCTGCGCGAGGATCAGGTCGCGGGGCAGGGAGCCTTCGGCGCCGTCCCCGTCTTCACCGGCACGCTGCTCGTCGCCTTCATCGCGATGTCGGTGGCGATGCCGGTCGGCCTGTTCGCCGCCATCTACACCTCGGAATATGCCGACCGGCGCGTCCGCGCGGTGGTCAAGCCGATCATGGAGGTCCTGGCGGGCATCCCCACCATCGTCTACGGCTTCTTCGCCGTGCTTGTCGTCGCGCCGGCGCTGCGCGAGTTCGGCCGCAGCGTCGGGCTCGACGTCGCGCCGAACAGCGCGCTCGCGGCGGGCGCGGTCATGGGAGTGATGATTCTGCCCTTTATCTCCTCCATCACCGACGACGCGCTTTCGGCCGTTCCCAACGCCATGCGCGAAGGGTCGTACGGGCTGGGGGCGACCAAGGCGGAAACGATCGTCAACGTCCTGCTGCCGGCGGCGCTGCCAGGGATCGTGGGCGGCGTCCTGCTCGCCGTCTCCCGCGCGATCGGCGAGACGATGATCGTCGTCATGGCCGCCGGGCTTATCGCCAGAATGACCGCCAACCCTCTCGAATCGGTCACCACCGTCACGGTGCAGATCGTGACGCTGCTGATCGGCGACACGGAATTCGACAACCCCAAGACGCTGGCCGCGTTCGCTCTGGGCCTGGTTCTGTTCCTCGCCACCCTGGCCATGAACATCACCGCGCTGAAGATCGTCCAGAAATACCGCGAAAAATACGAGTGATCGGGTTATGACATCGACCATCATGACGCAGCCCACGGCAGCCGAAACGCGGCTCGGCTGGGAATCGGCCGAAGTCAGGCGTCGCATCCGGCGCCGCCATGCGGCGAACCGCCGCCTGCGGCTATACGGCATCGCCGCCATCTGCACCGCCATCGGACTGCTGGCCACCCTGGTCGTCTCGCTCGTCCTGCTGGGGTCGCCGGCCTTCGTGCAGACAAAACTGGACATGCCGGTCCTTCTCAACGCCCAGCATGTGGACCCCGCCCAGCCGGCCCGCGGAAACTACCGCGCGATCGTCCGGTCCTCGTTTCTCTCCCTGTTTCCCGAAGGCGCCGCCATGTCGCCCCGCGATCAGCGGGCGCTGTTCCGGATTCTCAGCAACGGCGCGCCGCTTGCGGTGCGGGATCACGTGGTCGCGAACCCCGGAGACCTGGGCAAGACGGTCACGCTGTCGGTGCCGCTGTCGGACCCGTTCGACCAGCTCAACAAGGGGAAGATCCGCCGCGACCTGCCCGAGAACCGGCGGACCGTCACCGACCGGCAGCTGGCCTGGTTCGACCACCTGGACGCGCAGGGCCTGATTTCGATGCCCTTCAACTGGGCGATGTTCTTCAACTCGGATTCGCGGTTCCCGGAGCTCGCCGGCATGGCCGGTGCGCTGGTGGGGTCGTTCTACGCCCTGATGGTCTGCTTCCTCATCAGCTTTCCCGTCGGGATCGCGGCGGCGATCTATCTCGAGGAATTCGCACCCCGGAACCGCTGGACCGACGTGATCGAGGTGAACGTCAACAACCTCGCCGCGGTGCCGTCCATCGTGTTCGGCCTGCTCGGACTCGCAGTGTTCCTCAACTTCTTCAACATGCCCCGGTCCGCGCCTCTGGTCGGCGGCATGGTGCTGTCGCTGATGACCTTGCCGACGATCATCATCGTCACCAGGGCCGCGCTGAAGGCGGTTCCGCCGTCGATCCGCGAGGCGGCGCTCGGCGTCGGCGCGTCGAAGCACCAGGTGACGCTGCACCACGTCCTGCCGCTGGCCATGCCGGGCATCCTGACCGGCACGATCATCGGCATGGCCCAGGCGCTGGGCGAGACGGCGCCGCTGCTGCTCATCGGCATGAACGCCTTCATCGTCGAGCCGCCGGGCGGAATCCTCGAACCCGCGACCGCGCTGCCGACGCAGATATTCATCTGGGCCGACTCCCCCGAACGGGGCTTCGCGGCGCGCACGGCGGGCGGCATTCTCGTGCTGCTCGGATTTCTCGTCATGATGAACATGGTCGCCGTGTGGCTCCGGAAGCGCTTCGAGCGCCGCTGGTGACGCGACGGTGGAGGGCGCAATGGAAGGAGCTGTGAGGATGGATGCCGCGACCCGGACCGGCACGGCGAACGCCGCCCAGAACGGCAGGGCCATATTCGAGTGCCGTGACGTCCGCGTTTTCTACGGCGAGAAGCAGGCGCTGTTCGATGTCGGCATGGACATCATGGAACATCGGGTGACCGCCTTCATCGGGCCCTCGGGCTGCGGCAAGTCGACATTCCTGCGTTGCCTGAACCGCATGAACGACATCATCGACGGTTGCCGCGTGGAGGGATCGATACGGCTGCACGGCATGGACGTCTACAGCCGCGAAGTCGATCCGGTGCATCTGCGCGCGCGGGTGGGCATGGTGTTCCAGAAGCCGAACCCCTTCCCCAAGTCGATCTACGACAACGTCGCCTACGGCCCCAGGATTCACGGCCTGGCCCGCGACCGCACCGATCTGGAGGAAATCGTCCATACCAGCCTGGAGAAGGCCGGGCTGCTGAAGGAGGTCAAGGACCGTCTGGATTCTCCCGGCACCGGTCTTTCGGGCGGCCAGCAGCAGCGCCTGTGCATCGCGCGCGCCATCGCGGTCAGCCCGGACATCATCCTGATGGACGAACCGTGCTCGGCGCTGGACCCGATCGCCACCGCGCATATCGAGGAGCTGATCGACGGGCTCAGCGAGAACTACACCATCGTGATCGTCACCCACAACATGCAGCAGGCGGCCCGCGTCTCGCAGCGCACCGCGTTCTTCCATATCGGCGAACTGGTGGAATACAGCGACACGGAAGAAATCTTCACCAGCCCCTCCGACGAGCGCACCCAAGGCTATATCACCGGCCGCTTCGGCTGATCCGAAGGATGAAAATCACATGAGCGACAAGGCGACAGGCGGCGACCATATCGTCAGGTCCTACGACGAGGAGCTGGAGCAGCTCAACAATTCGATCATCGAGATGGGCGGGCTTGCCGAAGCCCAGATCGAGGCGGCGATCCAGGCGCTGGTGACCCGGGATCCGGATCTCGCCGCCCGCGTGGTGGAGGACGACGACAAGGTCGACGACCTTAACCTCGACATCGACAACCAGGCGATGCGGCTGCTCGCGCTGCGCCAGCCGATGGCGCGCGACCTGCGCAACGTGGTTGCCGCGCTGAAGATTTCGTCCGATCTCGAACGGATCGCGGACTACGCCTCGAACATGGCGCGGCGCTCCATGGCGCTGAACGAGGATTCGCCGGTCCGCCCGGTCCATGCCATCCCCCGCATGGGGCGCATGGTGATGAGCATGATGAAGAACGTGATCGATGCCTATGTCGAGCACGACGTGGAGAAAGCCGTCGCCGTGTGGCACGCCGACGAAGAGGTCGACGAGATGTATGTCAGCCTGTTCCGCGAGCTGCTGACCTATATGATGGAGGACGCGCGGCGCATCAGTCCCTGCGCCCACGTGCTGTTCGTCGCCAAGAACATCGAGCGCATCGGCGATCACGTGACCAATATCGCTGAGACGATATACTTCCTGGTGCACGGCGACCGCATGCGCGAGACGCGCCCGCGCGGCCGCAGCACCGAATGGTCGCTCAGCAGCGATGCGGAGACGGCCGAACGACTGAAGGATTCAGGATGAAGCCTGTCATTCTCGTCGTCGAGGACGAAACCGCGCTGGTCCGTCTGCTGCGATATAACCTCGACAAGGAAGGGTTCGAGGTGCTGGAGGCGACCGACGGCGAGGAGGCGCTGCTGATCCTGTCCGAGCGCCGGATCGATCTGGTGCTGCTGGACTGGATGCTGCCGTCGGTGTCGGGCATCGAGATCTGCCGCCAGATACGGCGCCGCAACGAGACGCGCAACCTGCCCGTCATCATGCTCACCGCCCGCGGCGAGGAAGGGGACCGCATCCGCGGCCTCAACGCCGGCGCAGACGACTATATCCCCAAGCCGTTCTCCTATGACGAGCTGATGGCGCGCATCCATGCCGTGCTGCGCCGGATCCGTCCGGCGCTGACCGAGGAAAAGCTGAACTTCGCCGATCTCGAGATGAACGTCGCCACCCACCGCGTGACCCGCGACAGGGAGGCGCTGCGGCTGGGACCGACCGAGTTCCGGCTTCTGCGCTTCCTGATGGAGCATCCCCGCCGGGTGTTCGACCGCAACCAGCTCATCGACGCCGTCTGGGGCCACGATATCTATGTCGATGCGCGCACCGTCGACGTGCACATCCGCCGTCTGCGCAAGGCGCTGAACGGCGAGGGCAAGCCGGACCTGATCCGTACGGTGCGCTCCGCCGGCTACGCGCTGGACGCGCCGGAGATGGCCTGAGCCTGCCGTTTTCCGCAGTCGCGCGGGCTGTCCACGATTGACGGCGACCGCGCGCCCCCGTAGGCTCGCCGTCATAATTTTGTAACATTCGGCTCCGCGGCCTCGCGCCGCGGCGCGCCGGGGAGCGTCCGATGCCGGTGATGAGCCCGCTTTTCAACCTGTTCGGCCAGTCGCCCTTCAGGCCGCTGCAGGAGCACATGCGTCTCGTCGTGCGCTGCGCCAACGAGGTGCCGGCGCTGTTCGAGGCCGTTCACGCCAGGGATTCCGACAAGGTGGCGGAGGTGCACGATCGCATCTTCACCCTGGAGAACGAGGCCGACGAGATCAAGAACCAGCTCCGCGCCCATCTGCCCAAGTCCATGTTCATGCCCGTGGACCGGCGCGACCTGCTCGAAATCCTCGACCTGCAGGATTCCATCGCCGACGCCGCCCAGGACATCGCCGGGATGATGGTGGTGCGCGAGCTGACCCTGCCCGACCCCATGCGCCGCCCGCTGATGGGGCTGACGCGGCGCTGCGTCGATGCCTGCAACCAGCTCGCCAAGATCATGGAGGAGCTGGACGAGCTGGTGGAGACGGGCTTCCGCGGACCGGAATCGGACAAGGTCATGGAGATGATCACCGAGCTCAGCCGCATCGAATCGGACACCGACGTGCGCGCCATCGAGCTCATGCGCGCGCTCTTCATGCATGAGGAGCAGATCGGCGCCGTCTCGACCATCATGTGGGATCGCGTGATCCACTGGGTCGGCGACCTCGCCAACTACGCCGAGCGCGCGGGCAACCGCCACCGCCTGCTGATCGCCCGATAACTCCCGCAAGCCCGACCGGTAAGCCGCCCGAAGCATGGAAATCATTATTCAGCACGGCCCGGCGCTGATCGCGCTCGCCGTCGGTCTTGGGCTTTTCATGACATGGGGCATCGGGGCCAACGACGTCGCGAACGCGCTGGGCACATCGGTCGGGTCCGGCGCCATCACCATCAAAACCGCCATCGTCATCGCCGCGATCTTTGAATTCGCCGGCGCCGCCCTGGCCGGCGGCCATGTGACCGAAACCATCCGCAAGGGCATCATCGATCCCGCCGGCATGGCGGACCGGCCGGAGCTGCTGGTGTTCGGCATGCTGGGCGCGCTGCTGGCGGCCGCCTGCTGGCTGGCCGCGGCCAGCCTCAAGGGCTGGCCCGTCTCCACCACCCATTCCATCGTCGGCGCCGTCGTCGGCGTCGGTGTCGCCGGGATGGGAGTCGAATCGGTCCACTGGGGCAAGATCGGCCAGATCGTCGCGAGCTGGGTCATCTCGCCCGCGATCGGCGGCGGTCTCGCCTTCGCGCTGATGCTCAGCATCCAGAAGCTGATCCTGAACGCTGAACGCCCGTTCGAGGCCGCGGTCCGCTGGGGCCCGTACTATGTCTTCCTGGTCGGTTTCACGGTCTCGCTGGTCACGCTGTTCAAGGGGCTGGCCCACCTGGACATCGATCTCAGCGTCCCGATGAGCTTCCTGCTCGCCGCCCTGATCGGGCTGGCCGTGGCGCTTATCGGGCGGCATGCCATTTCGCGGGTGCGGGTGGACGAGGCCGCGGACCGCGACTTCCACTTCGCCAGCGTCGAACGCGTGTTCGCGCCGATGATCGTGTTCACCGCCTGCGCCATGGCCTTTGCCCACGGCTCCAACGACGTCGCCAACGGCGTGGGGCCGATGGCCGCCGTCTACGGCCTCATCAAGTCCGGCGGCGAGGTCTCCCAGCGACTGCCCATGCCGTTCTGGATCCTTGCCCTCGGCGGATTCGGGATCGTGGTGGGCCTGGCCACCTTCGGCTATCGCGTGATGCAGACCATCGGCAAGCGCATCACCGAGCTGACGCCGACGCGCGGCTTCTGCGCCACTGTGGCCGCCGCCGTCACCGTGGTGGTCGCCTCGCGCACGGCGATGCCGGTCTCGACCACCCATATCGCGGTCGGCGCGGTGATGGGGGTGGGGCTTGCGCGCGGCATCGCCGCGATCAACCTGCGGGTGATCCTGTCCATCGTGATCTCGTGGCTGATCACCCTGCCGGCGGGCGGCATCCTCGCCGCGGCGTTCTATTTCATGTTCAAGGGCATGTTCACCTGACGACGGTCGCAACGCCAGGGGCCTCGCCGATGCGCGGGTCCCGCGCGGGCACCCCGTCGGGCCGGCGATGCTGCGGGGCCGGAACATCCGGCCGGGATTGCGGACGCTCATGCGATCTCCGCCAGCGCCGCCCGGTGATGCGCCGCGCTTGCCGCGTCGAAGCAGGCGAAGACCACCAGTTCGATCTCCGCCGCCGTTTCCAGCACCTCCCCGACCGCCGCAACGGCGATCCGCGCCGCGCGGTCGGGCGGGAAGCGGTAGACGCCTGTGCTGATCGCCGGAAAGGCGATGCTGGCGAGGCCGTGTTCGCGCGCCAGCGCCAGCGACCGGCGGTAGCACGATTCCAGCAGCGCGTCCTCGCCCCGCCCGCCGCCCTGCCAGACCGGGCCGACGGTATGGATCACGTGCCGGGCGGGCAGGGCGTAGCCGCCGGTGATCCTCGCCTCGCCGGTGGGGCAGCCGCCGAGGGCCCGGCATTCTTCCAGAAGTCCCCGACCGGCGGCGCGGTGGATCGCGCCGTCCACCCCGCCGCCGCCCAGCAGCGATTCGTTGGCGGCGTTGACGATGGCGTCGACCTTCAGCGTCGTGATGTCCGCCTCGATAACGTCCATGCGGTCCTTCATGGCGGTGCCCGTATCCGGAATGCGTCGGACCGGCAGCATGCGTCGCCGCGCGCCGCCGCGTCAACGCGGCGTGCGGGGACGCCGCCGCTATGCTACCCATGATCCCGGCAGGCAACGCGCGGGAACAGGGGCGGATGGCGGAAGCGGGCAGGGTCGGGTCGGTGCTGGTCTATGTCGGCGGCGACCTGGTCGGCGACGGGCTGATGAAGCTGCCGGTGCTGCGGGCGCTGCGCCATGCCTGGCCGGACGCGCATATCGTCTGGTGCGCCGGAAAATTCAGAACCGCTTTCGCGCACGAGCTCCGCGACCTCGTCGCCGGCCTGGTGGACGAGACGATCGAGGAGGCCGGATTCGACCGGCCCCTGCGCCTGCTGCTGCGCCGGCCGCTCGGGGGGCGCCGCTTCGACGTGGTGATCGACACCCAGCGCGGCGTGCCGGTGACGGCCCTCGTGCGGCGCATCCGGCATGGCGTCTTCGTCTCCGGCGCCGCTGATTTCCTGCTCTCGGAGCGCCGACCGCCGAGGGGCTACACGCGGCCGGAATCGATGGCCGGGCAGCTTCTCGACCTCGTCGCCCTGGCCTCGGGCGCGCCGGCGCGGGCGGACGCGGACCTCTCCATCGATCCCGCGTCGCGGGAAGCGGCGGCGAAGGCGTTGCCCGACGGCCCCCGCTATGTCGGCTTCGCCCCCGGCGCGGGCGGGCGGCACAAGTGCTGGCCGCTGGACCGCTTCATCGCGCTGGCCGACGCGCAGGCCGGGGCGGGGCGCGTGCCCGTCTTCATCCTCGGCCCGGACGAGGCGGACCGGGTGGCGGCGATCCGCGCCGGCGCCCCGTCCGCGATCCTGCCGGCCTCGCATCCTGGCGACGGCCCGCCGGTCAGCCGCTCGGCCGCCTTCACCATCGCGGTCGGGCGCAGGCTCGCCGCCGCCGTCGCCAACGACGCCGGGGCCGGGCATCTGCTGGCCGCGGCCGACGCGCCGCTGGTCTCGCTGTTCGGCCCCACCCGCGCCGCCAAGTTCGCCCCCGCCGCCCGGCGGCTGGAAGTGGTGGCGGCGCAGGATTTCGGCTCGGATGCGATGGAGGCGATTCCGGTGGATGCCGTCGCGGTGGCGCTCGAACGGCTGGTTCAGCCGGACGCGCGCGCCGGATAGCGCCGTATCATCCAGAGCAGGAGCAGAAGCCCCGGCAGCGCGGCGGCGGTGGAGACGAGGAAGAAGCCGATCCAGTCCATCTGGTCGGCGATCCAGCCGCCGGAGGACGACAGCACCGTGCGCCCCACCGCCATCAGGCTCGACAGCAGCGCGTACTGCGTCGCCGTGAAGGCCACGTTGCACAGCCCCGACAGATAGGCGACGAAGGCCGCCGTGCCCATCCCCCCGGTCAGGTTCTCCGCCGCGATGGTCGCGGTCAGCATGGCGATGTCGTGGCCGACCAGGGCCTGGGCGACGAACATCAGGTTCGACGCCATCTGCAGCACCCCGGCCGCCAGCAGCGCCCGCAGCACGCCCAGCTTCGCCACCATCAGCCCGCCGGCCAGCGCGCCGGTGATCGACATGGCGACGCCGAACGCCTTGGTGACGTTGGCGATCTCGATCTTGGAAAACCCGATCTCGATATAGAACGGCCCGGTCATCACGGCCGCCACCGCGTCGCCGAACTTGTAGAGCAGGATGAACAGCAGCACCCAGCCCCAGCCCGGCCGCCGCGCGAACTCCGCCAGCGGCTCGACCACATGCGCGGCGAGCCAGGCGGCGAGGCCGGGGCGTTGCTCCGCCATGGCGGGCGCGTCCGGCTCCGGGTTCAGCAGGATGGCGGCGACGCCGACCAGCACCAGCGCGGCGATGAAGGCATAGGCCGCGAACCAGCCGAAGAAGCTGGCCATGTAGAGCGCGCCCGCGCCGGACACCACCATGGCCACGCGATAGCCGATCTGGATCGCCGCCGCGCCGGCGCCCTGCTGGCGCTCCTCCAGGATCTCCACACGGTAGGCGTCGATGACGATGTCC
Organism: Alphaproteobacteria bacterium; assembly: GCA_009377375.1. Taxonomy (GTDB): domain Bacteria; phylum Pseudomonadota; class Alphaproteobacteria; order MPNO01; family UBA2964; genus WHUE01. The sequence goes on from WHUE01000003.1 coordinate 30,638, forward strand.
TGGCTGGCGGAGCAGAAGGCGACCAGCAGGGCCAGCGCCGCGCATACGCCCGGCTGTGCCGCCGGGTCCGATGCGCCCAGGCCCAGCGCGGCCGCCATCAGCGCGGCCTGGATCGCCACCGCCCAGCCGCGCCTGCGGCCCAGCAGCGCGGTGAGCACCGGCAGCCGCAGCCCGTCGATCAGCGGCGACCACAGGAATTTCAGCGTATAGGGCAGCCCGACCAGCGCGAACAGCCCGATCATCGTGCGCGAGACGCCGAGCTCCGCCAGCCAGACGCTCAGCGTGCCGGCGACGAGGGCAAGCGGCAGCCCGCTCGAAAACCCGAGACAGAGGATGCAGAGGATGCGCCGGTCGCGATAGACCGAAAGCGCCGCCACCCACCCGTCAAGTCGTGCTCCCGCGCGCGTCGCCATGCCGTGCGCATCATACGCCCGGGGGCCGAATCGGGGCGAGTGGAGCGACGGGCGGTGCTACTTCCCCGCGCCGGCGCGGTTTTCCACCAGGTCGTCGACCACGCCCGGCTCGGCCAGGGTGGAGGTGTCGCCCAGGTTCTCGTGCTCGTCGGCGGCGATCTTGCGCAGGATGCGGCGCATGATCTTGCCCGACCGGGTCTTGGGCAGGCCGGGCGCCCACTGGATGTGGTCGGGCCGTGCGATTGCGCCGATCTCCTTGCCCACCCACTGGATCAGCTCCTTGCGCAGCGCCTCCGTCGGGGCCTCGCCGGCGATCAGCGTGACATAGGCGTAGATGCCCTGGCCCTTGATGTCGTGCGGGAAGCCGACCACGGCGGCCTCGGCCACCAGCGCGTGGGCGACCAGCGCGCTTTCGACCTCCGCCGTGCCCATGCGGTGGCCGGACACGTTGATCACGTCGTCGACGCGGCCGGTGATCCAGTAATAGCCGTCCTCGTCCCGGCGGCAGCCGTCGCCGGTGAAGTAGCTGCCCTTGTAGGTGGAGAAATAGGTCTCGACGAACCGGTCGTGGTCGCGGAACACGGTCCGCATCTGGCCCGGCCATGAATCCTTCAGGATCAGATTGCCCGATGCCGCGCCCTCCAGCTCCTTGCCTTCGGCGTCCACCAGCGCGGGCCGGACGCCGAAGAAGGGCCGCGTGGCCGAGCCGGGCTTGAGCTTCGTCGCGCCGGGCAGCGGGGAAATCAGGATGCCGCCGGTCTCGGTCTGCCACCAGGTGTCCACGATCGGGCAGCGGCTGTCGCCGACGACGCGGTAGTACCACAGCCAGGCTTCCGGGTTGATCGGCTCGCCGACCGACCCGAGAAGGCGCAGCGACGACCGTTTCGTCTTCTTCACCGGGCCTTCGCCGTCGCGCAGCAGCGCGCGGATCGCGGTCGGCGCGGTATAGAAGATGTTGACCTCGTGCTTGTCGCAGACCTGCCAGAAGCGCGACACGTCCGGATAGGTCGGCACGCCCTCGAACATCAGCGTGACCGCGCCGTTGGCCAGCGGGCCGTAGACGATGTAGCTGTGCCCCGTCACCCAGCCGACATCCGCGGTGCACCAGAAGACCTCGCCGTCGTGATAGTCGAACACGTACTGGTGCGTCATCGAGACGTAGACCATGTAGCCGCCGGTGGTGTGCAGCACCCCCTTCGGCTTGCCGGTGGAGCCCGACGTGTAGAGGATGAACAGCGGGTCCTCGGCGTTCATCTCCTCCGGCGCGCAGTCGGATGACGCCTCGGCCAGCAGCTCGTGATACCAGTGGTCGCGCCCGTCCTGCCAGCCGATCTTGCCGCCGGTGCGCCTGACCACCACCACGGATTTCACAGACGGGCATTCGGCCACCGCCTCGTCCGTGTTGGCCTTCAGCGGGATCGCTCGCCCGCCGCGCACGCCTTCGTCGGCGGTGATGACGATGTTGGAATCGCAGTCCTGAATGCGGCCCGCCAGGCTGTCGGGCGAGAACCCGCCGAACACCACCGAATGCACCGCGCCGATGCGGGCGCAGGCCAGCATGGCGACTGTCGCCTCCGGGATCATCGGCATGTAGATGGTGATGCGGTCGCCCTTCTTCGCGCCGATGGCCTTCAGCGCGTTGGCGAACTTGCATACCTCCTCATGCAGCTCGGCATAGGTGATGCGCTTCGAATCCTTGGGGTCGTCGCCTTCCCAGACGATCGCGGTCCGGTCGCCGCGCGTGCTCAGATGCCGGTCGAGGCAGTTGGCGGAGGCGTTCAGCGTGCCGTCGTAGTACCAGCGGATATGCACGTCGTCATGGGCGAAGGAGACGTCCTTGACCTTGGTATAGGGCTTCATCCAGTGGATGCGCCTGCCCTGCTCCCCCCAGAACGCTTCCGGGTCGTCGATGGAGGCCTTGTACATCTCCCTGTACTTCGCCTCGTCCGCCCAGGCCCGCTTCGCCCAGTCCTGCGGCACGGGAATCAGCTCATCGGACATGGATAGGCCCTCCTCAGCCTGCGTCGGAGGGCCGCGCCGCCTGCTCCCTGGCGCGGCGCCTCCCGATCATGCGCCTCGCGGCAATTATGGGAGCAATGCGGGGGGGAGACAAGGCGGGGCGGCATGCCCGCGCCGCCCGCATCCCGCCGGAGCGCGCCGCGTCAGTCCAGATCCCTGTCCGCCCTGATCGAGGTGTAGGGTATCTGAATATAATTAAACACGGCGGTATCCGCGAACATCCTGACCAGCTTCGTCACGTTGACGCCGACGCCGACATACAGGCTGCGCCGGCGGTCGTCGGACCCGCCCTGCGGGAAGGAGTCGTATCCGCGTGTGAAATAGCCGACATGGAGCTCGAGATATCCCAAATGGGAGTCCTCGAACACGTCGAAACCGTCGAGCTTGAGCGCCAGAAGATAGCGCTGGTTCTCGTAATCGGTGAAGATGTCGCCCGCGAGGTCGCCGAACCTGTCGGGCTTGTATTCGACGCGCAGGTCGAGCTTGCTCTTCAGCGCCGGGTAGCGGCCGAGGGCGTATGCCGCCCCCGCGCCGGCCACGTTCATCGCCATGTCCTCGTAGGAAAAGCCGAAATCGCCGCTATAGGCGTCGCCCAGTTCCATCATGGTCTGGACGCCGAGCGCGGAGAGCGCGCCGAGCCCGTTGGCCTCCGAGTCGGAATATCCCCAGTCGCGGTACAGATAGGCCAGCAGGTGGCTCGCCGCGTAGGTCGACCACAGGTGTCCCATCTTGTCCGCGCCGCCGCTCTTGGTCGTGCGGCCGAACCAGCCTTCCGGCGTGGACTTCGCCGAGCCCTGGAAATAATCCCAGTTGATCACGCCATAGATCGCGATCGCCGCCACCGCGCCGCCGTTCAGAAGCAGCACCTTCCGTTCCTTGGTCAGCCAGCCATCCGGTTCCGGCTCTCTGCCGGTACTCTCATCCGCCGCCGTGTCCGCGGCGGCGAGCGACGGGCCATACGGGGCGTCCCGATCGGGGTTCGCGGCATAGGGCTGCGGCGCATGCAGGGAAAAATCGATGTCGTACGCCGCTTCGCCGGCGCCGGCCGGCCCGGCGTGCGACGCGACCAGCAGACAGGCCGCGCCGAGGGCGCCGGCCGACCGGAGAAGCGCGCTCATGCAGGTGCGGGTCCGGAAAATCCCGGGATGCCAGGGTGCTTGCAATCCGCTCCTCATCCCATCAGCTTCTCCAGCCGCACCATGCCGTCCTCGTCCACGGCGATCGCCGCCGGCTTCAAATGCGCGCCGAGGCACGGCCCGCCGACGCAGAGCCCGGTATCGGGATCGAACCAGGCGGCGTGGGTGGCGCACATCAGGTGCTGGCCGTCGGGGGCGAAGAAGGCGTCGGGCTTCCAGTCCAGCGTGGTGCCCTGGTGAGGGCAGAAATTTCGGTACGCATACAGCGCCCCCCGCCAGCGGACGACGAAGACCGGATCGTGGTGCCTGAACTCGAAGCCGCGCCCCTTGCCCTCCGCGATCTCGTCCGCGCGGCACAGGATGCGCTCGTCCTCCGGCGCACCGGCGGGTGTGCGGTCCGCGTCGAACGGGTTGGACAGGGTCGGGCTCACGGTTTCACGCCGGCCATCTTGCTGATCAGCGTCCACTGCGCCGGGCTCACCGGCACCACGGACAGGCGCGACTGGCGCACCAGCGCGAAATCCGCGAGCGCGGGATCGGCCTTGATCTCGGCCAGCGTCACCGGGGTCTTCACCGGGTGCAGCGCCTTCACGTCCACCATGCCGAACCGGCCGGACTTGTCGCTGGGATCGGGGTAGTACTCCTTCACCACCTCGACGACGCCGACGATCCGCTTTTCGTCCACCGAGTGATAGAAGAAGCCGCGATCGCCCGTCCTCATCGCCTTCATGTTGTTGGCCGCCTGGTAGTTGCGCACGCCGTCCCAGTGCTCCACGCCCTTCTTCACCTGGTCGTCCCAGGACCAGGCGCCCGGCTCGGACTTGAACAGCCAGTAGTTCATCGTCTTTCGTCTCCCCCTATCCCTCGGCGCGGAACGGGCGCGACAGCAGCGCGCCGATCTGGTCGTCGATGCTCTCTCCCCTGTTCAGCACCGCGTCCACCGCCTGCGCGATCGGCACCTCGATGCCGATCTTCACCGCCAGCCCGACGACGGAGGCCGCCGATTCGACCCCCTCGGCCACCGAGTTGCGCTCGGCGAGGATCTCGGCGAGCAAACGCCCCTCGCCCAGCGCGCGGCCGAGCGAATAGTTGCGCGACTGGCGGCTGGTGCAGGTCAGCGTCAAATCGCCCAGCCCGGACAGCCCCACCATGGTTTCCGCCTTGCCGCCCTTCTTGACGGCGAGGCGCGTCATCTCGGCCAGGCCGCGGGTGATCAGCGCGGCGCGGGCGTTCTCGCCCATCTCGCGGCCCTCGGCGATGCCGCAGGCGATGGCGATCACGTTCTTCACCGCGCCCCCGATCAGCGTGCCGGCGACGTCGGACGACTGGTAGGGGCGGAAGGCGGGCGTGCCCAGCGCCTCGACCAGCGCCGCGCCGACGCGCGTATCGTCGGCGGCGAGCGTGACCGCGGTCGGCCTGCCGTTCGCCACCTCCGCCGCGAAGGTCGGCCCCGACAGCGCCGCCATCGGGCGGCCCGACAGCGCCTGGGCGACCACCTCGCTCATCAGCAGGCAGGTGTCGCGCTCGATCCCCTTGGCGCAGATCGTGACCGGGGTGCGCGGCCCCACCGCGGGGGCCAGCGCCTCCGCCACCCCGCGCAGGAACTGCGCGGGGATCGCGAGAACCAGCGCGTCCGCCGCCGCGGCCTCCTCCAGGATCGAGGTCGCGCGCACGCCGGCGTCGAGCACGACGCCGGGCAGGAAGGCCGCGTTCTCATGCGTCCGGTTGACCGCCTCGGCGACCTCCGGCTCACGCGCCCACAGCACCACGTCGCGCCCCGCGCGGCGGGCGATCTGGCACAGCGCCGTGCCCCAGGCGCCGGCGCCGATGATGGCGATGGAGTTATATTGCTCGTTCATTGCCCGCCCGCTGCGTCCCGTTCCGTCATTTCGTGTCCTGCATGCCCATGGCCCGCTCGGTCGCGATCACGTCCGCAGGGCGGGTGAAGGGTTCGGGGGCGGGATCGCCCGGCTGCCGGGGCCGGCCGATGGCGGCGAAGAAATCCTCCAGCCCCGACGGCGCGATCACCCACAACATGACCAGCTCGTCCGCGCCGTCGTTGACGATCTCGTGCTTCGTGTCGTAGCCGAGGAAGCAGGCGGTGCCGGGGCGCAGCTTGTGCGCCGCGCCGTCCACCGTCACCGTGCCTTCGCCGCGAAAGCAGATCTGCAGCTCCACCTGGGCATCGTGCGAATGCGTCCGCACCCGCCCGCCCGGCGCGACCGTCTGATAGCCCATCGACAGCCCCCTGAACCCGGTCAGGTCCGGGGTCAGCTTCGGATCGGCATGGCCGCTGGCCGGCACCGGCTGCCAGAAGGACGGGCCCTCGTCGGGCTGCATCACCACGGCCCTGCCGGCGGCCGCCTGTTCGATCTCGCTCATGGTCGGGTCTTCTCTCCTGTTCGCCGGGTTATCCTACCGTGCTAGAGCCGCGCGGTGAAGGCGAGCAGCAGAATGCCCGCCGCGGCGATCCAGCTCGCCGCGACGCGGATCGCGATTCGCGCCCAGCCGGCCCGCGCGCGGGCGGCGACCTGATAGGCCGCCAGCGGCAACAGCACCGCGGCGACCATCACCTGGTCGGCGGTGTAATCCCCCGTCCCGCCCCGGAACGGCTCCAGCGTGCCCACCGCGCCCTGGTACAGCCCCGCCGCCGCCCCCAGCGCCGCCGCGACCGGCCAGGGCGGCCGCACAGCGGCGGCGCACAGCCCGCCGAACGCCAGCATGGAAGCGAACACCATGAGGCTCCGCCAGGGCGGCGGCGCCTCCAGCGCGACCAGCCCGGCCCCCGCCGCCGCGCCCGCGATCACGGCGATCACCAGCGCCGCGCCGGCGCGCCCGCCGCTCTGCCCCGCCCACAGCCCGGCGGCCAGCAGCGGCAGCGCGTGGGCGGGCTCGAAGGCCGGGTGGTGCAGGATCTCGGAAAACGGTGTGCCGGGCGCGACGACATGGGCCAGCGCCGGCGTGGCGGCCAAGGCGCCGGCGGCCGCCAGCGCGGCGCCGAAGACGGGTTCGGGCGGCGGCGCCGTCAGGGCAGCAGCGGTCCGGCGAGCAGGACCAGCCCCGCGGCGCAGACCGTGCCGCCGACGGCCCGCAGCGCCAGCGCCCCGCGCGGCAGCCGCGCGACCAGCCCGATGCCGATTCCCGCGGCGTGGATCAGGCCGGTGGCGGTCACGAAGCCGATGGCGAAGGCCAGCGGGTCCAGAGCGCCGGGCAGTTCGGTGCCGTGGGCATGGCCGTGGAACAGCGCCAGCGCGCCGACGATGACGGCGCCCGCCCAGACCGGCGGGCGCGCCGCCAGCGCGACGGCGAGGCCGAGAACCGCGACCGATCCGGCGATGCCGATCTCCACCGCCGGCAGGGGCAGGCCGAGGATGCTCGCCGCGCCGCCGAGCGCCATCACCATCGGAAAGGCCACGGGCAGCGCCCAGACGGCGCGCCCGCCGAGCTGCGCCCCCCACATGCCGACCGCCAGCATGGCCAGCACGTGGTCGATCCCGAATACCGGGTGCAGGAAACCGGCCGACAGCCCGCCGATGACCCCGCCGGCGCCCGTATGGGCCAGCGCGGGCGTTGCGGTTGCGGCGAGCGCGATCGAGGCGGCGGCGAGGCGGTTGGCGGTCATGGGGGTGATTCTCCTCGTTGTTCCAAGGTCTTGTTACGCCGCCGGCCGGCCGGCGGCAAGGTCACGCCTTGACTCCGGCGAAAGGCGCGGGCGCGGCCGATTCGTCCAGCGGCCAGCGCGGGCGCGGGGCGAAATCCGCCCCGTCGGTCAGCCCCAGCCGGAAACGTTCGAGCCCGGCCCAGGCGATCATTGCGCCGTTATCCGTGCACAGAAGCGGCGGCGGCGCGACCAGGCGCAGCCCCTCCCTCTCCGCCGTCTGCTCCAGCAGGGCGCGCAGCACCGTGTTGGCGGCGACCCCGCCGGCAACGACCAGCGCCGCGCCGCCGGGGTGGCGGCTCCGGAAGATCCGTATGGCATGCGAGGTGCGGTCGCAGATCGCCTCCGCCGCCGCACGCTGGAAGCCGGCGCAGAGGTCGCGCGCGGCCTCGCGCGGGATTGCGCCGTCGGGCAGCGCGTCGACCACGTGGCGCACCGCGGTCTTGAGGCCGGAGAACGAGAAATCGCAGCCTGGCCGTCCCTTCATCGGGCGCGGCAGGTCGAACCGCGCCGCATCGCCGCCCTCCGCCATCGCCGCCACCGCCGGCCCGCCCGGAAAGCCGAGCCCCAGCAGCTTCGCGGTCTTGTCGAACGCCTCGCCCACCGCGTCGTCGATGGTGGTCCCCAGCCGCACGTAGCGCCCGACCCCCTCGACGATCAGCAGCTGGCAATGCCCGCCGGACACCAGCAACAGCAGGTAGGGAAACGCCGTCCCGTCGGTCAGCCGCGCCGTCAGCGCGTGGCCTTCCAGGTGGTTGACCGCGACGAAGGGTTTGCCCGCGGCGGCCGCGATGCCCTTGGCGGTCATCACCCCGACGATCACCCCGCCGATCAGCCCCGGCCCGCCGGTTGCCGCCACGGCGTCGATGTCGCGGATCGCGCAGCCGGCATCGTCGAGGGCGCGGCGGACGATGCCGTCCAGCATCTCCACATGGGCGCGGGCGGCGATCTCCGGCACCACCCCGCCGAACGGCGCGTGCTCGGCAAGCTGCGACCGCACCACGTCGGAGAGGATGCGGCGCTCCGCGTCGACCACCGCCGCCGCGGTCTCGTCGCAGCTCGTCTCTATGCCCAGGACCTTCATGACCATGGCGCGCAATCTAGTGCATGACCCTCATTTATGTCCCGGCTCGTCTTCGCCCGTTGCCGTGAGATCGATCCGGGCACATCTTTCTAGGTCTGGCCACGGGCCAGCGTGCGGCCCGGCCGATGCGGCCGGCGACGCGCGACTCGGAAATGCAGGGAGCATCCACAATGAAGACGAACTTACGGAATGCGGCCGTCGCGGCCGCCGCGGCGGCGCTGGCGCTTGCCGCCGTCCTGCCGGCCAGCGCGGCCGACAAGCTCAAGATCGCGATCTCGCAGAAGGGGCTGTGGGACACCTCGACCGCCTATTTCGCCGCCGAGCGCGGCTTCTTCAAGGCCGAGGGGCTGGACGTCAGCTACCTGTTCACCGGCGGCGGCACCGAGACGCTGCAGACGGTGATGACGAAATCCACCGACATCGCCACCGGCACCGGGATCCTCGGCGTGATCGGCGCCTACGGCAAGGGCGCGAAGCTGAGCATCATCCGGTCCGAGATACTCGGCGCGCCGGAGGCGTTCTGGATCGTCAAGGCGGACAGCAAGATCAAGTCCGCGAAGGATTTCGACGGCAAGCAGGTCGCCTTCTCGCGGCCGGGCTCGACGACGCACCTGATCGTGCTGACGATGGCCAAGAAATTCGGCGTGAAGCCGACACTGGTGTCCACAGGGGCGATCTCAGCCAGCCGCATCCAGCTCATGAGCGGCCAGATCGACGTCAGCTACTCGATCCCGCCGTTCAATATCGACCTGGTGAAAAGCGGCGCCGCGCGCGTGGCGTTCCGCGCGACCGAGCTGCCGGAGCTGCAGCAGCAGACGATCCGCGTCAACGTCGCCCACCAGGATCTGAGCCCCGAAATCGTGACCCGCTTCAACCGCGCCTACGAAAAGACGCTGGCCTGGATGTACGACAAGCCGGAGGAATCGGCCGCCGCCTACGCCGCCTACGCCAAGGTACCGGTCGACATCGCCCGGGAAGTGCCCGCCTACTATCCCCGCGCGACGCTGGAGAAGCGCGAGCTCGTCGGGCTCGACCGGAACGTCGCCGACGCGATCACGGCGAAATTCATCAAGGCGCCGCTGACGGCGAAGCAGGAAGCCGAGTTGGTCCGCATTCCGGCTGCGAACTGACGCCGGTTCCGGCCCGCCGCCGCCGCGTCGCGCTTCCCTTGACGCGGCGGTGGCGTTAATCATGCGGCATGTCCGCCGCCCGCCTCCGCCTCGCCACCCGCGGCAGCCCGCTCGCGCTTGCCCAGGCGCGCATCGTGCAGGATGCGCTGGTGGCGTCCGATGCCGCCCTGGCCGCGCCCGGCGCGGTGGATATCCGGGTCATCCGCACCACCGGCGACCGCATGCAGGCCCGCCCGTTGGCCGAGATCGGCGGCAAGGGCCTGTTCACCAAGGAGATCGAGGAGGCGCTGCTGGAAGGCCATGCCGACATCGCCGTGCATTCGATGAAGGACGTGCCGACCTGGCTGCCCGACGGGCTGGTCATCGCCGCCGTGCTGAAGCGCGAGGACCCGCGCGACGCCCTGATCCTGCGCGGGGCGGGCGGGCTGGATGCGCTTGCCCTGGGTGCCGTCGTCGGCACCGCCTCGCTGCGGCGTCAGGCGATCCTGCTCAACCGGCGGCCCGACCTGCGGGTGGTGCCGTTCCGCGGCAACGTGGAGACCCGCATCGCCAAGCTCGAGGCCGGCGAGGTCGACGCCACGCTGCTCGCCGCCGCCGGGCTCAACCGGCTCGGCCTCGGCGGGCGGGCCAGCGCCATCCTGACGCCGGAGGAGATGCTGCCCGCCGTGTGCCAGGGGACGATCGGCATCGAATGCCGCGCGGATGACATGAAAACCCGCGACCTGCTGGCCCGCGTGGACGATGCGCCGACCACCGCCGCCGCCGCCTGCGAGCGCGCGTTCCTCGCCGCGCTGGACGGGTCCTGTCGCACCCCCATCGCCGGGCTGGCGGAGGTCTATGGCGACGCGCTCGCCTTCCGCGGCATGATCGTGCGCCCGGACGGCTCCGAGGCGCTGGAAGACCGGCGGGCGGGCGCCGCTGCGGACGCCGCGGCGCTCGGCCGCGCGGCGGGCGACGCCCTGCGGGGCCGCGCCGGGAAGGGGTTTTTCGATCATGGCTGACGGCGACCGCCGCGGCGTGCTGATCACAAGGCCGGCGGCCGATGCCGGGCCGCTTGCCGATGCCGTTGCGACGCGCGGGCTGGACCCGGTCCTCGCCCCGCTGCTGGAGATCCGCGAGACCGGCGACACGGTGACGCTGGACGGCGTGCAGTCGGTGCTGCTGACCAGCGCCAACGGCGCCAGGGCGCTGGCCGGTGCGACGCCGCGCCGCGACGTTCCCGTGCTCGCGGTGGGCGACGCCACGGCGGCCGCCGCGCGGGCCGCCGGCTTCGCGCATGTGCAGGGCGCCGGCGGCGATGTGGCTGCGCTGGCCGGGCTGGTCCGCGACATCTGCGACGCCGGGGCGGGGGCGCTGCTGCATGTGTCGGGCCACGACGTCGCCGGCGACCTCGCCGGCATGCTGGCCGGGTACGGCTTCATCGTGAACCGCGCCGTGCTGTACAGGGCCGAGCCGGCGGCGGCGCTGCCGGAAAACGCGCGCGCGGCGCTGGCCGCCGGGCACGTCGGTGCGGCGCTGTTTTTCTCTCCCCGCACCGCGCAAAGCTTTGTTAAGCTTGCCGAACAGGCAGGGGTGGGCGGCGCCTGCCGCGAGGTGGCGGCGCTCTGTCTTTCCGACGCGGTGGCGGAGGCGCTTCGCGCGCCGGGCTGGTCCGAGATCCGCGTCGCCGACCGTCCCGACCTGGATGCGCTGCTTGCCTGTCTCGACGCCTGGGCTGCCGCACCGAACCCGGAGTATCGCGTGACCGAAAAGCCCGAGGACGAGAGCACACCGTGGACGGAGGCCGGCGGCGAAACGCCGCTGCCGAAATCCGATCCGGCAACGCGACCCGCCGCAGCAAAATCCTCCACCTCCGCCGCCACGGGCGCGGGCGCGGCCAAACCGTCGGCCTCCGTCTCCGCCGCCACGGGCGCGGGCAAGGCGCGTCCGGCGGCATCCGGCGGGGGGCTTGGTCGGGCGCTGATCGGGTTTCTGCTGGTGCTGGTTCTGGCGGGCGGCGCCTATATCGCCTGGCCGCTTTACGGCGGGTCGCTGCCGGGCTGGCTGCGCGACGGGCTGGCACCGGTGATGCAGGCGGGGCGCGGGGCCGCCCCGGCCACGGCCGACGGCGCGACAACGGAGCGTCTGGCGGCGATCGAGACGGCGCTGGCGGATATCCGCCGGCAGATGGCCGGGCGTCCGGAGACGGCCGGGAACGACGCCCGGATGGCCGCGCTGGCGCGCGAGATCGAACGGCTGACCGGGCAGATCGGGGCGCTGCGCGACGCCCAGGCGCCGCTGGCCCAGCGGCTGGAAGAGCAGCAGGGGACGGATCTCGCCGCGCGGCTGTCGGCGCTGGAAGGCCGGATCGATGCGCTGGCCGCGGCGCCGCAGAACGCGGACGCGCCGTCCGCCGAAGCGCTGGCTGCGCTGCGGGAGCAGGCCGAACGCCGGAACGCCGATCTGGAGAACCGCAACCGGTCGCTGGAGGCGGCGCTCGCCCGCCTCGGCGAGCGGTTGCAGGCGGTTGAGGCGCGGGCCGGGTCCAATGCCGGCTCGGCCGAGGGTGCCGCGCTGCTGGTCGCGGCGGGCGAGCTGCGCGCCGCCGTGCGCGCCGGGCGCGGCTACGCCGCAGCGCTGGAGAGCGCGCGGGCCGTGGCGCCGGACAGCCCGGCGATGAAGGCCGCGCTGGCGACGCTGGCCGCGCATGCGGAGAAGGGCGTCGCCGGCATCGACGACCTGCGCGACCGTTTCGGGCCGATGGCGAGGGAAGCGGCGCAGGCGGGGCTCGCGCCGGAAGGGGCGGGGTGGGTGGACCAGACGCTGTCCCGCCTGTCGCGGCTGGTCACCGTGCGCCGGGTCGGCGAGGACGCTGCGGCGGAAGATACCGTGACCGGGCGTCTCGCCCGGGCCGAGCTGCGCCTGGCGGCGGGCGACTTGCCCGGCGCGGTGGCCGCGATCAAAGGGCTGGAAGGCAAGCCGGCCGCCGCCGCCACCGGGTGGCTGGCGGATGCGCGCGCACATCTGAAGGCCGAGGAGGCGCTGGCCACGGCGAACGCCGAGGCGATCCGCGTTCTCGGCGGCGGCGCCGGGAAAGGTGCGGCCGGCGGATGATCCGCACCTTGCTGTTCATCGCCGGCGTCGGCCTGCTGGTGGCCGGGGCCGTCTGGCTGGCCGAGCATCCGGGCAGGGCGGGGCTCGAATGGCAGGGCTGGCGCATCGACACCTCGGTCGCCTTCCTCGCGCTCTGCGTCGCGCTCGGCGCCGCCCTGATCGCCGTTCTATACCGGTTCTGGCATGCGCTGCTCGGCGCGCCGGGCTCGTTCATCGCCAACCGGCGCCAGGCGCGGCGCGAACGCGGCTACCGCGCGCTGACCCAAGGCATGGTTGCGGTGGCGGCGGGCGACGCCGACGAGGCCCAGCGCCAGGCGCGGAGGGCGGATTCGCTGCTCGGCGACCCGCCGCTGACCATGCTGCTGTCGGCCCAGTCGGCGCAGCTCAACGGCGACGAGGCGGCGGCCAGGTCCTATTTCACCGCCATGCTCGAGCGGCAGGAAACCGCGTTCCTCGGCCTGCGCGGGCTGCTGATGCAGGCGCAGCGCGAGGGCAACGAGGCGGAGGCCCTGCGCCTCGCCCGCCGCGCCTACGAGCTGCGTCCCAGGACGCCCTGGGTGCTGACCACGCTGTTCGACCTGCAGGTGCGGCAGGAGCGCTGGCGCGAATCGCTGCCGGTGCTGGAGGAAGCGGTGCGCCGCGGCGCGATGGCGGGGGAGGAGGCGCGCCGCCGCCGCGCCGTCGTGCTGCTCGGCTGCTCGATGGAAGCGGAGGAGGCGGGAGACCGCGCCAGCGCCGTCACCTACGCCAAGCGGGCATCCTCGCTGCTGCCCGACTTCCTGCCGGCGACGCTGCGCCACATCCAGTTGGCGGTGGAGGGCGGACGCAAGCGCCCGGCGGCGCGGATGCTGCACAATGCCTGGTCGCGCACGCCGCACCCCGAGCTCGCGCGGCTATACGCCGCGATGGAGGACAGTGACGATCCGCTGAAGAAGGCGCGCCGGTTCGAGCGGCTGCTGAGCCACAACCCCGACCACCCCGAAAGCCACGTCGCGCTGGCTGAGGCGCTGCTGGAGGCCCGCATCTGGGGCGCCGCCCGCAGCCACCTGGAAACCGCCGCCGGCAAGGCCCCGTCGGCCCGAATCTGCCGGCTGATGGCCGAGCTGGAGGAGCGCGAGAACGGCGACATGGCTGCCGTGCGCAAGTGGCTGCTGCGCGCCGCCGGCGCGGAGCCCGATTCGGCCTGGATCTGCTCCGCCTGCGGCGCGGCCTCCGCCGCCTGGACCCCGCGCTGCGCCCGCTGCCACGCGCTGGGCACGCTGGAATGGCGCGCCCCCGACCGCGCCCGCGGGCTGGTGCTGCGTCCGGTGGCCTCCGCGCCGGCCCTGTCCGCCGCCGACGCGGACGACGTGACGGAGGACGGCGAGGCCGCATCCGAGACGCCCGGTGACGGCGCGGTGCGTCAGCACCCCTGACCCGTCACCGTCATTGACGCGGCGGCTTGCGGGCGGTAATGAACCGGGCGTTAACCTTGGTCGGCTAATACTGCGCCGCCGGGCCGCCTTAGCTCAGTTGGTAGAGCATCGCATTCGTAATGCGGGGGTCGTAGGTTCGAGTCCTACAGGCGGCACCATTCCCCCGGCGGAGCGCCCGACACGCCAGCCCTGTGTCAGGACCGTGAGCGGCGCTCCCACCGGCCCGGCGGATCTCCCAGACAGCCACCGCGCATTTCGAATCCGGCCGGCTGGCCGAGGCGGAAGCTGCCTGTCGCGCGGTTCTCGCCGCGCGGCCCGGCGAGATCGAGGCGCGTCACCTGCCCGCCATAAGAAACCGCCCCCGTTCGCTGTGGAGCGGGGGCGGTCGCAACCTGGCCGGAAGGCGGGGGCCGCGTCGCGGCCCCGCCCGCTCAGAACAGGTTGAAGTAGTGCATCGTGCGCAGCACCGGGAACAGCTCGCCGATCAGCGACTGGGGCCACGGCACCACCAGCAGGATGTGGAACAGCAGGTAGTAGCCTATGGACAGCAGGCCCGCGATCCACAGGACCAGCTTCCACCTCTCCTTCGCCCCGAAACGCATGTACAGGATCAGGAACAGGAGCGATGCCGGCAGCAGGCCCACGATATGGCCGACCGCCACATAGCCGATGCACCATCCGAAGTAGCCGAGGGCGCGCATCGTGATCGCCCGGTTGTCGAGATCACCGAAATCCTGGGTGATGTCGAAATGGGTTTCCTGCGCGATCTCCTGCTCGAACTCGTGCGCCTTCGCCTCGAACTCCTGCTTTGCGGAGGTGGCGATCTCCAGCCCGGAGTCGTTGGACTTCAGGAACAGGTCGCTGAACAGGAACATGAACGAGAACAGAAGCCCGGTGTAACAGGTGACCGCCGGCACCAGCCGCGCGCCGAACTCCCACTGCGAGGAAGCGATGAGCGCGGCGGCGAATACGAGGATGACGAACCCCGCGAAGGCATGCGACCAGCCCAGCTTTTCCCTCCGGAAGCCGACGGAGAATCCGCCGGACGCCCGCCGCTGTTCCGGCGGCAGCCGGCGCCTGGCCCGCCAGCCGCTTATCAGCGGCGTGCAGAGGCCCCAGAGGGTGATGAACAGCATGCCCAGCACGATCGGGTGAATCAGCCATTCCCACGCATAGCGCTCGACCGAGATGAACATGTAGCGTTCGATCAGCCCGCCGAGCACGAAGCCCAGGATCAGCGGCGGCCGCGGCCAGCGGAACCGCTTCATGATCCAGCCCAGCACGCCGAAGATCAGCAGGGCGTAGAGATCGCCCCAGGCCCGCGAACCCTGGAACGCGCCGACCATGGTGATGGCCACCACCGTGGGCACCAGGATGCCGGCCCGCACCAGCGCCAGCTTGGCGAACTGGTTGGCGAACATGAAGCAGATGCCGGCGCCGAGCACGTTGGCCATGGCCACCGACCAGACCAGCGTATAGGTGATGTCGAGGTTCTTGGTCAGCATGTCCGGGCCCGGGACGATGCCGTGGATCAGGAAGGCGCCGAGAATCAGCGCCATCGAGGCGGAGCCGGGTACGCCGAACGCCACGGTCGGCACGAGGGCCCCGCCTTCCTTGGCGTTGTTCGAGGATTCGGAGGCGATCACGCCGCGCACGTCGCCGCGGGCGAACGTGTCCTTGGCGCCTTTCTCGGTGCGCGCGGCATGGCCGTAGGCGACCCAGTCGATGACCGAGGCGCCGATGCCGGGCACCGCGCCGAGACCCGCGCCGATCCAGGAGCAGCGCAGGACGAGGAACCAGTTCCTGAACGTGTCCTTGACGCCCTGCATCTGTCCCTTGGACGCCGACTGCATCTTGTCGCCGGCAAAGATCGACTTGTTGGCGATGGCGAGATCGCCGAGCTCGGGCAGGGCGAATATGCCGAGCGCCAGCGGCACGATCGGCAGCCCGTCCCACAGATACAGCGACCCGAAGGTCCAGCGCAGCGTCCCGGTC
Source organism: Alphaproteobacteria bacterium (assembly GCA_009377375.1). Classification (GTDB taxonomy): domain Bacteria; phylum Pseudomonadota; class Alphaproteobacteria; order MPNO01; family UBA2964; genus WHUE01. The sequence continues at coordinate 46,581 of WHUE01000003.1, forward strand.
TGCGGATCGTCGCCGGTGGTGGCGACCAGGATGCCGAGGCAGGCCGCGGCCATGCCCTTGGCCGGAGACGCGCCGCTGAGGACGGCGACCAGGGAAATGCCGAAGATGCAGAACGAGAGCAGTTCCGGCGAACCGATATAGAGCATCACCGGCCGCAGTATCGGGATCGACAGCCCGAGCAGCAGCGCGCCGAACAGCCCGCCCAGCACGTTCGACGTGAACGACGCGCCGAGCGCGCGCCCGGCCTCGCCTTTCTTGGCCATGGGATAGCCGTCCATGATGGTCGCGGCGGACGCCACCGTGCCCGGCACGCCGAAAAGGACGGCCGGTATGGTGTCGCCCGTCGCCGTCACCGACTGCAGCCCCAGCATGAACGCCAGCGCCGTGTACGGATTCATGTCGAAGGTGAAGGGCAGGATCAGCGAAAGGCCGATCAACCCGCCGAGACCGGGGATCACGCCGATGACGAGCCCCAGCAGAACGCCGGCGGTCAGGAACAGGAGCCGTTCCGGCTCCACCATGATGTTGAGCGCCTTCAAGGCGGCGTCCATCATGCTGTATTCGAGGACTTCCATGTGCTTTTTCCTCAACACGGCCGTTACGCGGCCGGGGCGGCGATCCCGTCTGGAACGCACCGCGCCCTGTCCGCCTCTGCCTCACGGCCGCAGATGACATGACATTGCAGGTAGAGTCGCCGCTTCAGCGGCGACCGATGTCAGGCGAGGCGGGGAGGAGCGCGCGCGTCGAAGGCGTGCGGTGCGACAGGAGGACGAGAGCCTCCGGCAACGGGGCGCCATATCTCGCCGGCGCCGGGTTGCGGTGTCGTGGCCGGGTCGGCAGCAAGGCCCGAAGGCGCATCGCGATCAGGCGCCAGCCCCTGCTTGGCGACGACGATCCGCAATTCGTGAACGACCGGGGGAACGGCGCCGCGCGGCTGAATCGACGGCAGGCTCGCCGGCTCCGCCGCCGCAAGTCCGCCACGGTTGAAGACCGGATCGAGTTGCCCGATACCCGCCCCGTCGAGAAACGGCACGGCCCCGTGCAGCATGAGAAGCGCGGCCAGAAACGAAAGCGCGGGCGCAATGCGCGCCCTTATGCCGCTACCACTTCGTCCGTCTTGCCGCCCGCTGGTCGTCATTTTGCAGTCGTCTCATGGCGCAGCCCTGTCGGGGCGAACGGCGCCCCGGAACATCGTCTGCCCGGCATTTTCCCAGCCGGCGATGAGCGTCGGAATGATGCGTACGGGAATCCCTTTCTTGCAAGCGATATGTTGGAGACGGCCCGAAGATATTTCGCTTGCGAAATTACGCGGACCGCAAACAGCCGGGAGGCCGCACCGGCTTCGGCCAGCTGCGGCGCCCGGTTGAAGGGTCGTTCCGCATGTTCCCGCGCCGCTCCGCATTTGCCGCGGGCAGGACCGAATAACTATGGCGCTGGGGGCTGGCAAGGGTGTATTCAGACCCTGTTCCATCCTGACAGGCTGCGCCGAGGACAGGCTGCAAATGACGGGCGGGTGGCAAGCCGAACGCCGCGATACCGACATCAGGTCGCGTATCTTTTCCGCGTTTGCGTTTCTCGCCGCGCTTCTCATGCTGTACGGGGCCGTGCCGCCTTTCGAAGGGGCGGGCGCCGGCCAGCGCGGCCCTATCCTCGACCGGGTCGGCAGCCTCGCCGCGGACGAGCGTCTCAGCCCGCCGTCGATTCAGCCCCGAGGACCCGTTCCGTCGGTTATCAGCGAGCTGCGCGGTCCAGCCGCCAAGCAGGGTCTGGCGCCGGATCGCGATGTGCCTTCGGCCCTCGCCGCCGCTCCGGATGCGACACCGTCTTCCTGGGCTGGCGAGAAGCTGGGTCCCGTCGCCGCCGCGTTCCGTCTTCCCGTTGTGCCGCGCGCCTTCGACGCGCGGGCTCCTCCGAACCGCACCTGACATTCCTCGCCGCTGAAGCGGCGACTTCGCTCGTAATGTCATGTCGGCGCGACATGCGGCTGCGGCCGCGTTCGGCATCGCGCCATAGGCTCGGATCGATAAACCATGCGCACGTCCCGATGGGTGCTCGTCACCTATGCCGCCATCGTCCTGTCCGGACTCGTCGCGGCACTTCCCAGCATTCTGACCCCAGAACAGGTCGCGGCGTTGCCCGGCTGGCTGCCCAGGCAGGCCGTGACGCTCGGCCTGGATCTTCGCGGCGGCTCCCATCTCGTGCTCGAGGTCGACGCCGCCGCGCTGAGGGCGGCGCGCCTGCAGACCCTGCTCGAAGATGCGCGGAGCCGGCTGCGGGCGGAGGGCCTGCGTCCGCAATCCGTTCGGATCGCCGGCAATGCCGTCGTCGTCGCCGTCGACCGGCCTGACGAACGGAACCGGGCGCTGCCCGTGCTGCGCGCTCTTGCCGCGCCCGTAGGCGCCTCGGCATTCGCCGACGGGGCGCCCGACATCGAGGTCAGAAGCGAAGGCAGCGCCATCAGGCTCAGCCTGACCGAAGCCGGCTTCCGCGACCGCCTCGACGCTGCGGCCGGCCAGAGCCTGGAAATCATCCGTCAGCGGGTCGACCAGGCCGGCGTGGCGGAGCCGACCATCCAGCGCGTCGGTCCGGACCGGATTCTGGTCCAGTTGCCGGGGGTGCAGGATCCGACCAGGCTGCGGGAGCTTCTCGGCTCCACCGCCCAGATGAGCTTCCATATGCTGGCGCGGAATGCGCCAGTGGACGGCCGCGTTCCCCCGGGGGTGCGGGTCCTGCCGGACGTCGACGGGAAATCGAGCTACGCCGTGGAGGGCCGCGTCGCCATCAGCGGCGAGCGGCTGGCGGATGCGAGGGCGGGGTTCGACCAGCGCACCAGCGAACCGATCGTGACCTTCCGCTTCGACAGCACCGGCGCCCGCCAGTTCGGAACGATCACCCGCAACAATGTCGGCCGGCCCTTCGCCATCGTGCTGGACGGAAAGGTTCTCAGCGCGCCGGTCATCCGCGAGCCGATCACCGGCGGCTCGGGCCAGATCAGCGGCGGTTTCAGCGTGCAGGATACGGTTTTCCTGTCCGCCCTGCTGCGCGCAGGCGCCCTCCCCGCGCCGCTGACCGTGATCGAGGAGCGCAGCGTCGGTCCCGATCTCGGCAGCGATGCGATCCGGATGGGCATCTATACCGGCCTCGCGGGTTTCGCGCTCGTCGTCGCCTTCATGGTCGCCCTTTACGGCGCTTGGGGGCTCATCGCCAACCTGGCGCTCGCGTTCAATATCGCGCTCACCCTCGGCGCGCTCGGTCTGCTCGGGGCGACGCTGACGCTTCCGGGCATAGCGGGAATCATCCTCGGCATCGGCCTTGCGGTCGACGCGAACATCCTGATCAACGAACGCATCCGGGAGGAAACGAAGAAGGGGGCGAGCGCCTTCAAGGCGCTCGATATCGGCTTTCGCCGCGCCTACTCGACCATCATCGACGCCAACGTCACCACGCTTCTCGCGACGCTGCTGCTCTTCCTGGTCGGCTCGGGCCCGGTGCGCGGCTTCGCCGTCACGATGATGCTCGGCATCGTTATCTCGATGTTCACCGCGGTCGCGGTCGTGCGCGTCGTCATGACGGAGATCGTGCATTCCAGGCGGCTGAAGAGGCTCGAAATCGCGCCGCTGATACGCCTCGGACAACGTGGAACCGCCATTTCCTTCATGAGGGCGCGGTTCTTCGGCATCGGTCTGTCGATCCTGCTCTCCCTCGCCTCCATCGGCCTCTTCGTCCACCCGGGCCTGAGCTACGGCATCGACTTCAAGGGCGGCATCCAGATGGAGGTCAGGACGCCGGGACCCGCCGATCTCGGCCAGCTTCGGTCGGCATTCGTCGGCCTCGGGCTCGGCGAAGTCGCGCTGCAGGCGTTCGGCGATGACAGCAGCGTGCTCATCCGCGTCGAGCGTCAGGACGGCGGCGAGCAGGCGCAGACGGCTGCCGTGCAGACGATGCGTCAGGCGGTCGCGGAGGTCGCACCCGGCGCGAGCATCGAACGCAGCGAGGTCGTGGGGCCGAAGATCAGCGGCGAGCTTGCCCGGTCGGGCCTCCTCGCCGTCGCGCTGGCGAGCCTGGCCATGCTCGGCTACATCTGGTGGCGCTTCGAGTGGCACTTCGCGGTCGGCGCGATCGTCACTCTCGTGCTCGACACGACCAAGACGATCGGCTTCTTCGCGCTGACCGGGCTGGACTTCAACCTGACGGCGATCGCCGCGCTTCTGACCATCATCGGCTATTCGGTGAACGACAAGGTCGTCGTCTACGACCGCATGCGCGAGAACCTGCGCCTCTACAAGACAATGCCGCTCCGCCAGCTCATCGACATGAGCATCAACCAGGTGCTGGCGCGCTGCATCTTCACCTCGCTCACCACGTTTTTCGCCATGCTTCCGATGGCGATCTGGGGCGGGCCGGCCGTGGCGAGCTTCGCGGTGCCCATGGTCTTCGGGGTGGTCGTCGCGACCAGCTCGTCGATCTTCATCGCCGCGCCCATCCTGCTCTTTCTCGGCGACTGGCGGGCCCGTCGCCGGAGGCTGTCGCCGGACGGGGAAGCGGGCGACGGGACGGGTGCATCCGCGGCGGATCGCGACCCGCCTTCAGCCGGGCCCGCAGGGGCGAAGGGGGGATTGTGATGCCGCAGGCGACGGCCAGCGACGTCTGCCCTTGCAGGCAGTCAGCCGGTGAAGAAGACGAAATAGATAATCGCGAAGAGGGCTACGACCAGCGCGGTGGAAATGCCCAGCACGTAACGCACCTTGTGGCCCGTGACGCCCTGGCGGGCTTCCGTCCTGTTCAGCTCTTCGTTCATTGGAAAACGGGGCTCCTGTATGGCGATGCGGCGCTTCTGGACTGCTAACACCGTGGCAGGCGGCGGGTTTCATTCAGAGCTGAAACTTCTCGGAAGGCCGGCCGCTCCACCGTCCCACAGGGGCGTATCCTCATTCGACGGTCCGGTCTACATGCCGGTGCCCGACGAGGCGTGCCGGCGGACGCTACAGAAAGTTGAAAAGGACGTAGACGGCGGCCGCCGAGGCCGCATAACCGATGAGGATGAGCAGCCCGTCGCGAGCCATCAGGCCCACGCCGGCCGCGGGCGCGTTGACGCCGAAGGGGACGAAGGTGAGGGGATAGAAGGTCAGCGCCAGAAGCGCCGCGCCCGCCGTTACCGCGCGGCGTTTTGCGCGTTCCGCGATCGGCACGGCCAGGCGCGGCTTCATCAGCCATTCCGCCCGCTCCATCCGGGGCGCGCCTTCTCGACGGCCCTGTCGAATTTTTCGCGGCCGATCTCCCGCCGGCGAACGATACCGGGCATCCAGAGCGCGTCCCCGCCGACGAAGGACTGGACAACGGCGACCAGAGTCAGGGTTCCGGTCAGGATCGCCATCCCGGGAATGTCGCCGATGACCGGCAAGATCGCGATCAGGCCGAAGATAGTGAGCAGCACGCCGAGCGACCGGGGCGAACCCGGAGGACGGAAAGCGGCGGCCACGCCCGGCCTTTACCTGCCGGGCAAGGAGAATGTCGCGACCGTGCTTCCAGGCGCTGGCCGGCAATGGAACACGAATCGCTCTCCCGGGTGCAGGACACGAAGAGGCGGATTTACGTGCAGGGTAAAAGGGAGATTGATATGACGGCGCACCTGCCGAAACCGGAACCGGCTGCTGACGGCGAGACGACCTCGGCGCTCTTGCGGCGCATCCTCGCGAGCTTGCCGAACAAGCAGGTTTCAATCGGATACCTCGTGCTCCGGCTTCGTCGGCGGTCGTTCGGGGGGCTCATCATCCTGCTCGCGGCGCTGGGGCTTCTTCCCGGCATCTCATTCTTCTGTGGGTTCGCCATGATCGTTCCGGGCGTACAAATGACGGCGGGCTACCGGGCGCCGCTATTGCCCCGATTCATAAGACGGCGCCGTATCGGAAGAGCCGGCCTCACGGCAGTTGCGCGCCGGGCGATCCCCTTGCTGGAGCGGCTTGAACGCTTCGTGAAACCGCGATGGCTCGTTTGGACCCGACCGCCCGTGCCAGCGGCCATCGGAGTGCTGGTCGTCGGGTTGGCGCTCGTTGTCATGTTGCCGCTGCCGTTCAGCAATCTGCCGCCGGCAATCGCCCTGCTTTGCCTCTCGTTGGGCCTCCTGGAGCGGGACGGCTTGCTGATCGTTGCCGGCGTTCTGGCGGCCCTGGTGTCGCTGGCGATCGGCGCGCTGATTTCCTACGCCGCCTTCGAAGGCATCAGCTTCGTGATCCGGGAGCGCCTCTGAGGCCGCCGCGGGACGGCGGACGCGAATGGCCTGCCGCTGGCGGACCGGATCGGGAAATCGTCGGCCATCGCCTGCCGGTGCCGTCTCGCGGCGGTAGCGGCGGCAAGGTCCTGAATCTGCGGGAGCACCCATGGGACCGGGATTCGTCGGTACATTGTTGAGCTTGCCCGAACGAAGTGATAAGCATAATTGCGAATAATTCTTAATTGCACGCTGGTGACCGGGTTATCGTGTATGGCCGTCGGGAAAGTGCAGCGCGCGAAGGGATGCGGACACAAGGTGCCTCACGAGCGTAACAGGCTGACCCTCTATATGGCGCACCGAGGTGAACTGGTGCGGTACGCCAGCGGCATAGTGGGCGATGCGGCCCGCGCCGAAGAAGTCGTCCAGGAAGCGTGGCTGCGCTTCGGCGCGGAGGCGAAGGGCCAGCTGCTCGAGGAGCCGGTGGGCTATCTCTATCGTGTCGTGCGCAACCTCGCCATCGACTGCTACCGCCAACGGATGCGGGAGAGACGTTACGTCGAGCCTGGGAACTCGTACGCCGGCAGGGACCCTGCGGATGACCTGCCGTCGCCCGAAACGGTCGCGGTCGCCCGGGACGAACTGCGCCTGTTGCGCGAGGCAATGGCGGAACTGCCGGAGCGCACCCGGATCGCCCTGGAGATGAGGCGGTTCGGCGGCTACAAGCTCAGGGAAATAGCCGACCGTCTGGGCATATCGGTGACCTCGGTGCATGATATCGTCGTCGAAGGCATCGACTATTGCCGTCGTCGGGTTCGCCCCGATTCATGAACGATTTTCCGGGATTCATCCGAAAAACTGCGTAGCTCCGACGTTTCATGGTTGGGCGGTCGGTGCGCCGGGCAACGGACGATGCCGCGCATGACGATGCCGATCGAAGGGCGGGAATGACGACATCGGACGAAGACAGGAAGAAGGCCGCGACAGAAGCCGCACGCTGGCTGGTGAGTCTGGAGGAGGACCCGGACGACGCATCCCTGCGCGCCCGCTTCGACGCCTGGCTGGCGACTTCCCCCGTCAACGCGGTCGCCTGGCGGCACACCGCCGAGATATACGACCTGATGGAAAAGGTGCCTCCGGCGCATGCCGAGCACTGGCGGCGCCGCGCCGGCGCGCGGGATCGCATCGCCAGCCTGCAGGGCAGGGACATGCCGGCGCTGCGCCAGGCGCGGCCGGCTGGGCCGCCAAGGCGCCGCCGACTCATCGTGGCGGCGGTCATGGCGATGGCGGCGTGCCTTGCCGTCGTCCTTCTGCCGTCCGTCCTCCTCTGGCTGGAAGCGGATCATGTCACGTCGACGGCCGAGCAGCGGAGCCTGGCGCTGCAGGACGGCAGCACGATAAGGCTGGCGCCGGACAGTGCGGTCGCGATCGATTATACGGCCGACCGGCGCCTGGTTCGTCTGATCAGGGGCGAGGCGTTCTTCGACGTTGCGGCCATGCCCTCCCGTCCGTTTCGGGTCGTTGCGAGGAACCTGACCGTCACCGTGCTCGGAACGCACTTCGATGTCCGGCTGGGCGAGGACGAAGCCGTCGTTGCAGTGCGGCAAGGTCGCGTGAACGTGGGCCCGGCCTCGACCCCGGCAAGGCGCGCCGCTACCGAACGGCTTGACGCCGGAAACTGGATGAGGATCGACCGCAGCGGCGCCGTTCGGCGCGGCACCGTTCCGCCGAACGAGGTGGGCGCATGGCTTGACGGCCAGATCGTCGCCCGGGACCGGCGCCTGAGCGATGTGGTCGACGATCTGCGCCGCTATTACGCAGGCATGATCGTGCTCGCCGACAGGCAGTTCGGCGAGCAGGCGGTTTCCGGCGTCTACAACGTGGCCGATCCGGTCGCCGCCATGCGCGCAGTGGTCGGCGCGCATGGCGGTGTCGTGCACCAGGTCTCTCCCTGGATCATTGTGGTCTCGGGCTCCTGAGCAGCACGCTCGAACGTAAAAAACGCCGCTCCGGCATTTCTCGTCCGAAAAACACGCCTCCTCCTTCGTCAGCTATTCAGAGAATACGAATGAGACGCATTCGCATTCTCTGAATCGGCGGCTGTGCAAACGAAGCAAGTGACAGGAGGATGAGATGGAAGCGGTAGTGAGTGCGTCATGCGGGGATCGGCGCTGGTCCCGTTATCGGCTGCTGATGGGGACGACGGCTCTGGTGACAATGAGCCTCTTCGGCCCCGCGGATGCGGCGGAGGGGCAATCTGCGCCGCGGGACATCGCCCAGGCGCAGCAGACCGGTTTCTACATTCCACCGCAGTCGCTTACCGATGCTCTCGCCCTGTTCGGACGCCAGTCGGGCATGCAGGTCTCCGTCGATGCAGGCCTCGTCCGCGGCAAGTCGTCGCCCGGCGTGACGGGCGCCATGTCGCCGGAACAGGCGCTGAACCGAATTCTGGCCGGCACGGGCATCGCCTACCGCCTGACCGGCAGCAACACCGCGATGCTGCAGCTGGCTGCCGGTGAAAGCGGGAACGCGGTCATGCTTGGCCCCGTGCAGGTGGAGGCCGAAGACCCCGGCGGATATCGGACGGACAGGACCTCTTCCTACAAGCACACCGCGCCGCTTCTCGACACGCCGCAGACCATCACGGTGATTCCGCAGGCGGTGATCAAGGAGCAAGGCGCACGGAATCTGACCGAAGTCCTGCGGAACACGCCGGGCATCAGCTTCAACGCCGGCGAGAACGGCTTTGCGGCGACGACCAACAATTTCAGCATGCGCGGCTTCGACGCCAGCGGCCATATCTTCATCGACGGCTCGCGCGATTCGGGCGCCTATTCCCGCGATATCTTCAACGTGGAGCAGGTGGAGGTCGCCAAGGGCGCGGCCGCCGATAACGGGCGCGGCGGCGCCGGCGGCTACGTCAACCTGGCGACCAAGACGCCCAAGGCCAACAACTTCGTGACCGGCGACGTCAGCGGCGGCCTCGACGAATACGATTCCGAGGCCCGCAAGCGCGGCGTCGCGGACGTCAACCATGTGATCGCCAACGGCACCGCGGTCCGCCTGAACCTTCTGGCTGAAGACAGCGGGGTGCCCGGACGCGAAATCGCGGAAAGGACTGCGTGGGGGGTCGCGCCGTCATTGACCCATGGCCTCGGCACGGACCTTCGCCTCACCCTCGCATTCGAACATGTCGAGCGTGACGATCTGCCCGATTTCGGCGTTCCCGGCCACACGGTCGAAGGCATGCTGCTGTACGACCGGGTCGCCGCCAACGCCTCACGGGATACGTTCTACGGCCTCGCGTCCGACTTCGACGAGACCGAGAGCGACGCGGTGATCGGCCGCATCGAATACGACATCTCGGACGCGGTGACCGTCAACAACCAGACCCGCTGGGCGCGGGTGGACCGTGACGCGCGCTACACGATGCCGTCCAACTACGATCCCGTCACGCAGCTGGTGAGCACGTCCACGCAGTTCTATGATCGCGTGAACACCACCGTGACCAACCTGACCAACGTTTCCGCCCGGTTCGCCACAGGTTCGGTCGGCCACAGCCTCTCGGCCGGGGTCGAGCTGACCCGCGAGGAGTCGGATTCCGGCCGGACGCCCAACAGCAACCCCGGCGACACCAACATATTCGACCCCGATCCCTACCGTGCGGGCGGCGTCGCGCCGATGCCGACCCAGCGGAACTCGGTCACCGTGGATACAGCGGCGCTCTATGTCTACGACACGGCCAGGATCGCCCCGCAATGGGAAGTTACCGGCGGCATGCGGGCGGAACAGTACTACGTCGATATCGAGAGCAAGACCGCGGCTGGCGCGCCCACCGGGAACCTGGACGGGTACGAAGATTCGAAGTTCACCCTGGGCGGCAAGATCGGCGTGGTCTACAAGCCGGCCCCGAACGGCAGCATCTACGCCTCATACGGTGTTTCCGCCCTGCCGCCGGGCGCGTACCTGTCCAACCCCGATATCGCGCGGACGGGCGACAACGCCTTTCCGGGCTTCGTCGAGGGCGCGAAGGGCATCACCTCCCATAACTACGAGATCGGCGCCAAGTGGAACTTCTTCGGCGGAAAGCTGCTGACCTCCGCCGCGGTGTTCCGTACTGAAAAGACGGACGTGCCGATTACCGGACGCGACGTGGGCGATACCGCGGACAGCCTGAAGGGCTACGGCAAGCAGATCGTCCAGGGAATGGAGATCACGGCTGCCGGCGAGGTCCTCGAGGGCTGGTCGGTGTTCGGCGGCCTCGCGCTGATGGACAGCGAGCGGAAGCACAGCGCGTATCTGGACGAGGTGCGGAAGCGGGCCAGTCCGGGCGATTACGGAACGCACGACCGGACGAGCGGCGACGAGCTCGCCTTCACGCCGAACTACACCGCCAACCTCTGGACCACCTATCGTCTGACCCAGGACTTCACCGTGGGTGGCGGGCTGCAGTTTGTCAGCAGTTCGTATCTCGGTCGCCCGGACGACGCCAACCGCATCATCCCGAACGGCGTGTTCGGCAAGCTGCCGAGCTACACCGTGTTCCACGCGATGATGTCGTACAAGCTCACCGAGCATGTGGACCTGCTCTTCAGGATCTACAACATCACCGACGAGGACTACGCGATTTCCTCCAACTGGAATGGCCGGCGCGCCGTTCTCGGAGACCCGCGGACATTCATGTTGACCACGGCGTTCCGCTTCTGACGACGCGGCGCATGCGGGCGGCGGCGTGTCCGGCTATTATCGTTGCCGGCATGCCGCCGCCCGCATGAGCACCCGAGGCCGGAACAATGATCCTGGAGATTGCCGATGTCCTGACTCCGGACGATCTGCGGCAATGCAGGGTCGCTCTGGAGGCGGCGGACTGGCAGGACGGCAGGCGGACCGCCGGGGACGTCGCCGCCTCGGCGAAGAATAACCAGCAGCTCGCCGATGACGACCCGCTGACCGCCAGGCTGGGGCAGCTCGTGCTCGCCCGGCTGAGCGGGAACGACAGGTTCGTCGCGGCGGCGCTGCCGCTCAAGGTCCTGCCGCCGCGCTTCAACCGCTACGCCGACAGCGGCCATTACGCCGATCACGTCGACGGAGCGGTCTTCAGCGTGCCGGGAACGCCGCATCGCGTCCGAAGCGACCTGTCGGCGACGCTGTTTCTCAGCGACCCCGACGAGTACGACGGCGGGGAGCTGGTCGTCGCCTCGGAGACAGGGCCCTACAGGGTCAAGCTGCCGGCGGGTCATATGGTCGTCTATCCCGGCAACACCGTGCACCATGTGACCGCGGTCACGCGCGGCGCCCGGATCGCGGCGTTCTTCTGGATTCAAAGCCTGGTCCGGGAAGGCGAGCGCCGCGCCATGCTGCTGGGGCTGGACGAGTCGATTCGCGCGGTCCGGACTGCGCTGCCGGACGATCCCTCGGTCACGCAACTCATCGGCCTCTATCACAATCTTCTCCGCCACTGGTCGGATACGTGACGGGCTGCCGATGGGGACGATCGCCGACAAGCTTGCCAGCATCCCCGGCTACGTCGCCGCCGTCGCGGATTACGAGCCGCTGGCGCGGGAGCGTCTGGACGAGCGCGCCTGGGCCTATGTCAGCGGCGGCGCGTCGGACGAGGTCACCCTGCGCGAGAACGCCGCCGCCTTCCGTCGCCGGAAGCTGCGCGCGCACGCGCTGCGGGACCTGACCGGCGGCAATACGCGGCTCGATCTGTTCGGCAGGATGTTTACCTTCCCGATCCTGCTGGCGCCTGTCGCCTACCAGAAGCTGCTGCACCCGCGCGGAGAGCTGGAAACGGCGCTCGCGGCGTCGGCGCAGCAGGCCGGCATGGTGGTCAGCACCCAGGCGAGCGTGACGCTGGAGGACATCGCCCGCGAGGCCCAGGCCCCGCTCTGGTTTCAGCTCTACGTTCAGCCGGACCGGGAGTTTACCCGGACGCTGGTCCGGCGGGCCGAACAGGCCGGCTACGAGGCCCTGGTCGTGACCGTCGACGCCCCGGTGAGCGGGATGCGGAACCGGGAGCAGCGCGCGGGCTTCGCCCTGCCACCGGAAGTGGAGGCGGCGAACCTCCGTGGCATGGCCCCGGTCCGGTCCGGATCGTCCGGCAACGGGGACGGGTTGCTCCTGGGCGGACCGCTCCTCTCGGCCGCGCCGACCTGGCGGGACATCGGCTGGCTGCGGTCCCTGACGCGGCTGCCCCTCCTGATCAAGGGGATCATGACCGCCGAGGATGCGTCGCGGGCGGTGGCGGAAGGCGCGGACGGTATCGTGGTCTCCAACCACGGCGGGCGCGTTCTCGACATGCAGCCGGCGACCGTGGACGTGCTGCCCGGGATCGTCGAGAGCGTTGGAACGCAGGTGCCGGTCCTTCTGGACGGAGGCATCCGCCGCGGAACCGACGTGCTGACGGCACTCGCCCTGGGCGCCCGCGCCGTCATGATAGGCCGCCCCTTCGCATTCGGCCTCGCGGCCGCCGGCGCCATCGGGGTCTCGCACGTCGTGCAGATCCTGCGGGCCGAGCTCGAGGTGGCGATGGCGTGCGTCGGCTGCCGGGATCTGGGTGCGATCGATGCGTCCGCGCTTTGGACAGGTCCGCCGGAAGCCTGAGTCTTCGGGCGCAGGGCTCCCGCCCTCTGCACGCGTCGGCTTTTCGAAAGTACTGGCTGGAAATTTCGCCGACGGAGACGCGGCCCCCGGATCGGGGAAACCGATTTGCGGCATCCGGAACTTCCCCCCCCCCCCGGAACGGCAAAACCCCCGGGAGCCGGGGGTTTTGTGGAGGTCTCCGTTATCCTTCGGCGACGCCGGAAGCGGGTGGTGGAGCAGAGGGGAATCGAACCCCTGACCTCGACATTGCGAACGTCGCGCTCTCCCAACTGAGCTACTGCCCCGCTTTGCCCGCGAGCCGGCGTAATTTAGGCCGGAGCCCGCGCTTGTCAAGGACTGGATATGGTCGCCCGCCGCCCTGCAAACTTGCACGGGTGCGGCAGCGCCGCTAGGATCGCGCGCAAATCGGGGGGCCGTCCGGCCCCACCCGCCATCTGCGTCGAGACAAGAGCATGATCATCCTGGACCCGCTGTTCCGCATCGCGATGATCGCCATCGATTTCTACATATGGCTGGTCATCATCGGCGCGATCCTGAGCTGGCTGGTGGCGTTCAACGTCGTCAACACCTCGAACCGGGTCGTCTACCTTATCGGCGACTTCCTTTACCGGATCACCGAGCCGGCGCTGCGCCCGCTCCGCCGGATCGTGCCGAATCTCGGCGGCATCGACATCTCCCCCGTGGTGCTGATCTTCGCGCTGTATTTCCTCCAGATGGTCCTCGCCAACATCTACGCCAAGATGATGATGTGATGGCCGGCAGGCCGCGCAAGAGCGGGCCGGCCGGCCCGCTGACGGCGGCCGAGGGCGGGGTCCGCCTCGCCGTCCACGTCACCCCGCGCAGCGGTCGGAACCGGATCGAGGGCGTCGGGCTCGGCGCCGATGGCCAGCCGCGGCTCTGGGTCGCCGTCACCGCGCCGCCGGAGGACGGCAAGGCGAACGCGGCCGTGATCGCGCTGCTGGCGAAATCGTGGCGGATGCCGAAGCGGGCCTTCTCGGTGAAGATCGGCACGACTGCGCGGGAGAAGCTCCTGCATATCGCGGGCGAGGCGGAGACGCTGCTGCCCGCGCTGGCGGAACGGATAGGGAAGACCGATGGCTGAGGCGCGGCTGGTCGACGGCAAGGCTTATGCGGCGGATCTGCGTGCCCGCATCGGCCGGCAGGCCGCGGCGCTGAAGGCGGCGCACGGGCTCGTCCCCGGCCTCGCCGCCGTGCTGGTCGGCGAGGATGCGGCGAGCCAGGTCTACGTCCGCAACAAGGAGCGCCAGACCGTGGAGACGGGGATGAACTCCGTCGGCCGCCGGCTGCCGGCGGAGACCGGCCAGGCGGAACTGCTCGCGGTCGTCGCCGGGCTCAACGCCGACCCTGCGGTCCACGGCATCCTCGTGCAGCTTCCCCTGCCGGCGCAGATCGACGCGGATGCGGTGGTGGACGCCATCGACCCGGCGAAGGACGTGGACGGGTTCCACCCGGTCAATGTCGGGCTGCTCTCCGCCGGGCGCAATGCGATGGTCCCATGCACCCCGGCGGGCTGCATGATGCTGCTGGAAGACACGCTGGGCAGTCTCGAGGGCGCCCATGCCGTGGTCGTCGGGCGGTCGAACATCGTTGGCAAGCCGGTGGCGCAGCTCCTGCTCGCCGCCAACTGCACCGTCACCGTCGCCCATTCTCGCACGCGCGACCTGCCCGCCATCTGCCGCGAGGCGGATATCCTGATCGCCGCGGTCGGGCGGCCGGGCATGATCGAGGGCGGCTGGATCAGGCCGGGCGCCACCGTGATCGATGTCGGCATCAACCGGATCGAGGCCGGGGGCGGCAGGACGCGGCTCGTCGGCGACGTCGATTTCGACGCGGCGCTGCTTGTCGCAGGCGCGATCACCCCGGTGCCCGGCGGCGTCGGCCCGATGACCATCGCCTGCCTGCTGCGCAACACGCTGATCGCCTGCTGCCGGCAGAACGGCGTGGACGTCCCGCCCGATGTCGGTTAGCCCTCGGCCGCGCGCGGCCTTTCGGAACGGAAGAGGCGCCTGATGTCGGAAACGTTCTTCCCGCTCTTCGCCGCCACGGTCCTGTTCGTTGGCGGGCATTTCCTGCTGTCGTCCCGCGCGCTGCGCCCGGCGCTGGTCGCCCGGCTGGGGCAGTGGGGCTACACGGGCCTCTATTCCGCCCTGTCGCTGGCGGCCTTCATCTGGATGTGCGTGGCCTATGCGCGCGCCCCCATACTCGAGCTCTGGCCGGGCGAGGAATACACCTGGTGGATCGCCGCCCTGGGGTCGCTCGCGGCCAGCATCCTGCTGGTCTGCGGCTACCTGACCGCCAATCCGACGGCGCTGTTCGGCGGGCGGGTGCTGGCGCGCGACGACCCGGCCCCCGGCATCTTCAAGGTCACGCGGCACCCCGTCCTGTGGGCGGTGGCGCTGTGGTCGGGCGGGCATCTGATCGCCAACGGCGATGCGTCCTCGCTGATCTTCTTCGGCGGGCTGCTGGCGCTGTCGCTGGGGGGCGCGGCGCATATCGACGCGCGCAAATCGGCGGAGGACGGCGCGCGCTGGCGGAAGCTCGCCGCGGCGACGTCCTTCGTCCCCTTCGCCGCCGCGCTGCAGGGGCGGGCGCGCATCGACCTGGCCGAGATCGGCTGGGTCCGCATCGCGCTCGCTGTCGCGCTCTACCTCGCCCTGATGCACGCCCACGAATGGTTCGTGGGTGTGCCCATCGCGCCGTGGACGGCGTCCTGGGCGCTGTGACGCCGGCGGCTATTCGCCGGCGCCGTCCTTCTTCGCGCCGACCCAGCCGCTATGGGTCAGGTCGAACATGTTGCCGTCCGGGTCGAAATACTTGACCTCGAAATAGCCGCCTTCTTCGCCCTCTTCCAGCGGCGTCTCGCCGAGGAAATATTCGGCGCCGAGCCCCTCGACATGCTTCTGGGCCGTCTTGGTGTCGTCCACCCAGAAGCCGATATGGTGCAGCCCGAACCAGTCCTTGGTCTTGTCGCCGCCCATCGGCTTGTCGTCGCGGAACCGCAGCAGGGCCAGGTTGATCGTCCCGTCCGAAAGATACACCCCGTCGGCGATCGGGTTGTGGGTCTCTCCCACCCGCTCCATGCCGAAGGCGGAGATGTAGAACTCGGCCGAGGCTTCCGGGTCGGGCACGGAAAACGCGATATGTCTCAGCTTTGCGCCCATGGCACAGCCTCCCTGTTGGGTGCGGTCTCGTCTCCATTGAAGATTGCGCGGTAAGGGCCTGCCGTCAACCGGCTCCCGCCTCGCGCCTTGCGGCGTCCCGCGTCTCGCGCCGCGTGATGTAGAGCACGCTGGCGATGATCGCCCCGGCCCCGACCCAGGTCCACAGGTCGGAGAACTCGCCGAACATCAGCCAGCCGAACATGGCGGCGATGGGCAGGCGGATGAAGTCCAGCGGCCCGACCAGGCTGGCGTCGGCCGCTTTCAGCGCGCGGGTCAGGAAGACATGCGCCAGCGTGCCGAACAGCCCCACCGGGATCAGCCAGGGCAGCTCCGTCCAGCCAGGCCACACCCAGCCGTCCCAGGCCAGGACCAGCGCCACCGGCGCCAGGAACAGATTCATGTAGAAGGCCAGCACGCCCCCCGTCACGTTGGCGGAGACGTGCTTGGTGATGAGCTGGACGCCGGAATTGCTGAGCGCCGAGCCCAGCGCGCCGAGCACCAGAACGTTGAAATCGACCAGCCCGGGCCGGATGATGACCAGCATGCCGATGAAGCCCAGCGCCACCCCGGCCCAGCGGCGCGGCCCCACCGCCTCGCGCAGGATCAGCGCCGCGCCGACGATGACGAACAGCGGGTGGGTGAACTGGATCGCGATGACGTCGGTCACCGGCAGGCCGGACAGCGCCCAGAACCAGCACAATATGCCGGCCGCCGACAGCGAGCTGCGCAGCGCGATGAAGCGCCATTCCGGCGCCCACAGCTCCGACAGCCTCCGCCTGGCCAGCCAGGGCAGCATCACCACCAGCCCCATGAAGCCGCGGAAGAAGGCGGCCTCGGTCGCCGGCATGGTGAAGGTCAGCTTGCGCACCACGACGTAGAGCGAGGCCATCGAGACGACCTGCAGCATCATCCAGAAGACGCCGCGCACCGGGCCGGGCAGCGCCGCGAACCGCGCGGCCAGCGCCGTCATCCGCCCGGCTCCGCGGCGCGCCTGCGGCCTTCGGCCCGCGCGTTCAGGTAGCCGGCGGCGATGATGATCGCCGCACCCACCCAGGTCCAGATGTCGGAGACGTCGCCGAACAGCACCCAGGCGAGGCTCGCGCCGAAGGGCAGCTTCAGGAAGTCGAACGGCGCCACGAACGACGCGTCGGCCAGGTGCAGCGCGCGGGTCAGGAACACGTGCGACAGCGCCCCGCAGATGCCGAGCAGGGCGAGCCAGCCGAGCTGCCCCACCCCCGGCATCACCCAGACGAACGGCATGAACAGCCCGAAGAACAGGAAGTACATGCCGTTGAGGTAGAACACCATCGTCCCGCCGCCCTCGGTGCGGGCCATCGGCTTCATGATGACGGTATGGCAGGCGTAGAGCGCGGCGCCGGCCAGCACGAAGGCCGCGCCCTGGCCGAGCGCCGCGCCGCCGAGCCCCGGGCGGACGATCACCAGCACGCCGGCGAAGCCCGTCGCGATCACCGCCCAGCGCGCCAGGTCGACCTTCTCGCGCAGCAGCACCGCCGCCAGCACCGCGACCCAGAGCGGGGTGGTGAACTGCAGCGCCAGCGCGTCGCCCAGCGGCAGCATGCCGAGCCCGGCGAACCACAGCACCGTGCCGCCGCCGAGGATCACGCACCGCAGCAGATGCAGGCGGAAGATGCCGGTGCGCAGGCCCCGCGCGCCGACCCGCGCGACCCAGGGCGCAACCGCCATCAGCGAGACCGCGCTGCGCAGGAACACGATCTCCAGCGTCGGCAGACCGCCGAGCGACAGCGCGCGGACGCTCAGATTGACGCAGGCGAAGCAGGCGGTCGCCAGCAGGGCGAACCCGGTCGCGCGCAGCAGCGGGGACATCGCCGGCGCGGCCGTCATGCGCCGTCTCCGCCGGCGCGCCGCTGCCGCGTGCCCTCGTGGCGGGCGTTCAGCATGCCGGCGGCGAAAATCACCGCCGCGCCGACCCAGGTCCACAGATCCGAGACATCGCCGAACAGCAGGAAGGCGAGCCCCGCCCCGATCGGCAGCTTCAGGAACTCGAACGGCGAGACGTAGGACGCGTCGGCGAGGGCGAGCGCGCGGGTCAGGAAGAAGTGCGCGCTGGCGCCCGCGATGCCCAGCAGCGCGAGCCACAGCACATGCTCCCAGCCCGGCGTGACCCAGACGAAGGGCAGGCAGGCGCCGAAGGCCGGGACGTACCAGACGTTGAGGTGGAACACCATCGCCGCCGGGCTTTCCGTGCGCGACATCGGCTTCATCA
This sequence comes from Alphaproteobacteria bacterium, assembly GCA_009377375.1. GTDB lineage: Bacteria > Pseudomonadota > Alphaproteobacteria > MPNO01 > UBA2964 > WHUE01. The sequence goes on from WHUE01000003.1 coordinate 64,822, forward strand.
TGATCGTGTTCAGCGCATAGAACGCGGCCCCGCCGAGCACCAGCAGCGCGCCGATCCCGCCCGTCTCGCCGCCCGCGCCGGGGCGCACCACGATCAGCACCCCCGCGAAGCCCAGCGCGAGCACGCCGATCCGCATCGCGTCCACCTTCTCGCCCAGGAACAGCGCGGCGGCCAGCACCACCCAGAGCGGCATGGTGAACTGCAGCGCCAGCGCGTCGCCCAGCGCCAGCATGCCGAGCCCGGCGAACCACAGCACCATGCCGGCGCCGTTGGCGGCGCTGCGCAGGAAATGGCGCACCGGCATGGTCGTGCGGATGCCCGCGAACCCCGCCTGCATCAGCCAGGGCGCGGTCATGGCCAGCGAGATCGCGCCGCGGAAGAACGCGCTCTCCAGCGTCGGGATGCCGGCGAGCGTCAGCGCCCGGACGCTGAGCCCGGTGCAGGCGAAGGATGCGGTGGAAAGCAGCGCGAACAGGGTCGCGCGCAGCAGGGGCGAGGCGCCGGCGCCCGCCGGCTTCATCCGGGGTCGCCGCCCATCACCCGCCGCCGGTGCTGATGCGGTTGAGCAGCCGGAGCCGCAGCGCGTTGAGCCGGATGAACCCCTCGGCGTCGCGCTGGTCGTAGACGCTGTCCGCCTCGAAGGTCACATGGGTCTGGGAATACAGGCTGTTCGGCGATTTGCGCCCGTCGACCGAAACCGCGCCCTTGAACAGCCTGACCCGCACCGTGCCGGTGACGTTCGCCTGGCTCCGGTCCACCGCCGCCTGGATCATCTCGCGCTCCGGCGCGAACCAGAAGCCGTTATAGACCAGCTCGGCGTAGCGCGGCATCAACTCGTCCTTCAGATGCGCCGCGCCGCGGTCCAGCGTGATGCTCTCGATCCCGCGCCGGGCGCAGAGCAGCACGGTGCCGCCCGGGGTCTCGTACACGCCGCGCGACTTCATGCCGACATAGCGGTTCTCGACGATGTCGGCGCGGCCCACCCCGTGCGCGCCCCCCAGCGCGTTGAGCCGGGTCAGCAGCGTCGCCGGCGACAGCCGCTCGCCGTCCACGGCGACCGGGTCGCCCCGCTCGAACTCGATCTCCACGAATTGGGGCGCGTCCGGCGCGGCCTCGGGCGCGACCGAGCGGGTGAACATGTCCTCGTCCGGCGCGACCCACGGGTCCTCCAGCGCGCGGCCCTCGTAGGAGATGTGCAGCAGGTTCGCGTCGGTGGAATAGGGCGGCTCGCCGCGCTTGTCGCGCGGGATCGGGATCTGGTGGCTCTCGGCATAGGCGATCAGCGCGGTGCGCGAATCCAGGTCCCATTCCCGCCACGGCGCGATCACCTTGATGTCGGGGTTGAGCGCGTAGTAGCCGAGTTCGAACCGCACCTGGTCGTTGCCCTTGCCGGTGGCGCCGTGGGCGACCGCGTCGGCCCCGGTTTCCGCCGCGATCTCGATCTGGCGCTTGGCGATCAGCGGCCGGGCGATGGAGGTGCCGAGCAGGTAGACGCCCTCGTACAGCGCGTTGGCGCGGAACATCGGGAAGACGTAGTCGCGCACGAACTCCTCGCGCAGGTCGTCGACATAGATCTCGTTCACGCCCATCGCCTCGGCCTTGGCGCGGGCCGGGGCCAGCTCCTCCCCCTGGCCGAGATCGGCGGTGAAGGTCACCACCTCGCAGCGATACGTCTCCTGCAGCCAGCGCAGGATGACCGAGGTGTCGAGCCCGCCGGAATAGGCGAGCACCACCTTCTTGATGTCTTTCGCGTCTTTCAGCGCCATCGGGAATGTCTCTCGGGTTGCGGCGCGCGCAGTATAGGGATTGGCCGTCGGGCGGCAAGAGGCGGGGCCGGCTTGCGCCGCTCAGCCGCTGCTCCCGGCTCAGCGGCCCCTGGCAGCGGCGCGTCGCGGGGCTTGACTCCATTGGGTATATATTTAAATACTATATCCAGAATTAGATAGAGAAGAGAGATTCCCTGTGCTGGCCGCTACCGAAGCCGCCGCCGTCGATGAGCGTCTGCCGCTCGAAGCGCTCCGGGACCGTGCGGTCGCCCGGGAGATTTCGCCGGCGGCCGTGCGTCTGTTCCTCCGGCTCGCCGATGCCTGGGACCTCACCGTCGATCAGCGCCGTGCCCTGTTGGGCGGCATCTCCAGGCCGACCTATTTCAACTGGCAAAGAGGCAAGGTCGGCGCGCTGTCGCGCGACCAGCTGGAGCGTATTTCGCTTGTCCTGGGGATTCACAAGGGGCTCAGGCTGCTGTTCGCCGACGAGGCGGGCGCGCAGCGGTGGTTCACCGGCCCCAATACCGACATACCCTTCGGCGGGCGGTCCCCGCTGGAGCGCATGACCCATGGCGGCATGGACGATCTCTATGCCGTGCGCCGCTATATCGATGCGTGGCGCGGCATGAAATGACCCCGCTGGCCCGCTCCCAGGTCCGGCATCGCACACACCGCCTCATTGCCAGCCGCTATCCGCCCGTCGGGGTGTTCGACGACCTCGCGGCGGATGAGGAAGAGCTTCGCGTCGCCTTCCTGCTCGAGGCCGCCACCAACGACCGGTTTGCGTTGCTGGAGCGCCGGCTCGGGCTGCTGCCCGACGGCGAGATCGTCGGCGGGGAGGGGGCGAGCCTGGTGATGGCGGCCTTTCTCCATGCGAACGAGGAAGGCGGACGGTTCACCGATTCCCGCCTCGGGGCCTGGTATGCCTCCTTCGATGTCGAGACCGCGATCGTCGAGACGCTTTATCACAGCGATCGCCGGCTGCGCCATTCGCCGCAGGGGTTTCCGACCGGCATCCAGATACGCGAGCTCATCGCGGATATCGACTGCGCTCTCTGCGACATCAGGGGGCGGCAGGACGAGCATCCGGCGCTCTACGCGCCCGATCCGGCCGATTACGGCCCGGCGCAGGCTTTCGCGGCGGGGCTGCGCTGGCCCCGGGACGGCGCCGCGCCCGACAACGGCATCGTCTATGACAGCGTGCGCCGGGCAGGGGGTATCAATCTCTGCCTGTTCCGGCCCAGCCTGGTGCCGCTGCCGGTGCTCCAGGGCGATCATTTCGAATACCACTGGGACGCGGCCGGCGCGACGCGCGTGACGAAGATTACCAATGTGGAAGTGGATTCGTGAAACGAAGCTGCAACGCAGGATTGCAGAACCTGTTCCTGTGCGGCAACATGCAAAAAAAACACCGTGGCCGGCGGGCTTCCGGCGTCCCCTGACACAGAAGGAACCGACGGATGGACGTTGCCGTGGAAACGCCGGAGGGCGCACCCGAAACCGCCGTTGCGGGCGATGTCGCGCCCTATGTCCAGCGCACGGTGTATGATGGCCGGGCCGGCCGGACGGGGGGCATCGTCCTCGGCAACATGCTGCTGAACATCGTCACGCTCGGCGTTTACCGGTTCTGGGCCAAGACCCGGCTGCGCCGCTACCTCTGGGGCGCCTGCCGGCTGTGGGACGAGCCGCTGCGTTACACCGGTACGGGGATGGAGCTTTTCGTCGGCTTCCTGATCGCGCTGTTGTTCCTGGTGCCGCTCGGTCTGCTGTTGGGGTTCATAGGCGTGCTGACCGCCGGATGGAGCATCCTGGCGAGCAGTCTGCTGGAGATCGCCATCTATTCCGGCATCATGTTCCTGTTCGGCATCGCCATCTATCGGGCGCGGCGCTACCAGCTTTCCCGCACCGTATGGCGCGAAATCCGGGCGGGGCAGACCGGCTCCAGCGTCGCCTATGCGCTGCGCTGGCTGGGTTACACGCTGCTGTCGCTGGTGACGCTGGGCCTCGCGTCGCCGGTGCAGACGATGAAGCTCCAGCATTTCGTGACGCCGAACACGTGGTTCGGCGACCGCGCCTTCGCGTTCGACGGCCGCGCGCGCGACGTGCTGGGCAAGTGGGTCCTGTGCTGGCTGCTGGCCCTTCCCACGCTGACCCTGTCGCTGCTGTGGTACGGCGCCTATGAGTTGCGATACATGGCGGAGCATACGCGCTTCGACGGCCTCCGGTTTCGCCTGCCCGTCCGGTTCGGCGACCTGCTCGGTATTTACCTGCCCTATCTGGCCGTTTTCTTCGCCCTTCTGGCGGCGGTCTGGTTCGTCCTCTCGCCGGAAATCGTATTCCTGGTCGACCTCGTGCAGGTCACGCAATCCGGCGGGAAACTCGATCCCGCGGCGGCTTCCCAGCTTGGGCCAGTCCTCCTCAAGCTGCTCTTCGCCTATATCGTCGTCTTCGCGCTCATCCTGCCGCCGCTCGCGGTGATGATGGTCACCCATCGGCTGTTCGGCCTGTTCCTCGGCCGGCTCGCGATACAGGGAGAGCCCGATTTTGCCGCCATCGCCCAGAGCGTCCACGCCGCGCCCGGCTCCGGCGAAGGGCTGGCGGACGCGCTGGACGTGGGCGGCATCTGACCGGCCGATGACGGTGGCGCTCGACGCCCGATATCTCGACGGCAAGACGGCAGCGCAGCACGCCGCCGTCGTACGGCTCGGAGAGGACGAGGTCGAGATCGTCATGGCCGATGGTGCGGTTCATCGCTGGGCCGCGTCGGACGTGCGGTTGGCCGCCGGCGACACCGGCGATGGTCCGGTCCGGCTGACGACCGCCGAGGGCGGCGCGACGTTGATCGTCGATTCGCCCGAGGCGCGGCGCTGGGTCGACGCGGGCGAGGTGAAGCGCCACCGGACGCCGCCGAACCGCCGCCTGCAGTGGGTCGTCGGCGGCGCGCTGGGCGCGCTGGGCCTGTTCGCGCTGGCATGGACGACGGTCGTGCCCGGCCTGATCGCCGCGGCCATTCCGGCGAGTTGGGAGCGCCCGCTGGGCCGCGTCGTGGTCGAGCAGGTCATGACGCTGCTGAATTACATGGAGAAGGAGCCGGTGCGCCGCTGCGAGGCCGGGGCCGGCCGCGCGGCGCTCGATCGGCTGGTCCGTCGGCTGCGGCAGGCGAGCCCGCCGGGGACCGTGCTCGAGGTCGATGTCGTCAGTAGCAGCATCGTCAACGCGCTGACGGCGCCGGGCGGCCATATCCTGCTGCTGCACGGGCTGATCGAGGACGCCAAGTCGCCGGAGGAAGTCGCCGGCGTGCTGGCGCACGAGATCGGCCATGCCCTCCACCGGCATCCGACCGGCGCCGCGATCCGCGATATGGGCCTGTCGACTCTCATCGATTTCGTGCTTGGCGGCGGTTTCAACGGCGGCGCGGTCTCGACGGCGGCGAAGGCGCTTGTCAACAGCTCCTACGGCCGCGCGGCCGAGCGCGAGGCCGATGAGGAGGCCCTGCGTGTCCTTGCCGGGGCCGGGATCAGCGCGCGCGGATTGCAGGCGTTCTTCGCCCGGCTTGCTGCCGAGGAGAACCCGGAATCGGGCGCGTTGCGCATGGTCGCGTCGCACCCGCAGAGCGCGGAGCGGGCGGCGATGGCGGCTGAAGCGGCCGCAGCCGGCGGTGGTGCGGCGATGTCCGGCGCGGACTGGCAGGCGCTGCGCGCCATCTGCGACACGGGCGGATAGGGACGGGGTTACCCCGCCGCTTCCGGCGCCGTCTCGCGGCGCTTGCGCTCGGTGGCGCTCTTGAGCTGGCCGCAGGCGGCGAGGATGTCGCGGCCGCGCGGCACGCGGACGGGGCTGGAACAGCCGGCGTCGTTGACGATGCGGGCGAACGCGGCGATGGCCGCGCCGGTGGAGCATTCGTAGGCTGTGCCCGGCCAGGGGTTGAAGGGGATCAGGTTCACCTTGGCGGGGATGCCCTTCACCATCTTCACCAGCGCGCGGGCGTCGGCGGGCGAATCGTTGACGCCCTTCAGCATCACGTACTCGAAGGTGATGCGCCGCGCGTTGTTGGCGGTGGGATACTCGCGGCAGGCAGCCAGCAACTCCGCCAGCGGGAACTTCCTGTTGATCGGCACCAGCACGTCGCGCAGTTCGTCGGTGACGGCGTGCAGCGAGATGGCGAGGTTCACCCCCAGCTCCGCGCCGCAGCGGCGGATATTGGGGACGTAGCCGGCGGTGGACAGCGTGATCCGCCGCTTGGAGATCGAGATCCCCTCCTGGTCCATCACGATGCGCAGCGCCTTGGCCACGTTGTCGAAATTCAGCAGCGGCTCGCCCATCCCCATCATCACGATGTTGGACAGCATCCGCCCGCCCGCCGGGGACGGCCATTCGCCGTATGCGTCGCGCGCCACCAGCATCTGGCCGACGATGTCGCCGGCGTCGAGGTTGCGGACCAGAGGCTGGGTGCCGGTATGGCAGAACGCGCAGGTCAGCGCGCAGCCCACCTGCGACGACATGCAGAGCGCGCCGCGGTCCTCCTCGGGGATGTAGACGCATTCGATCTCGCCGCCGCCGGGCGTGCGCAGCAGCCACTTGCGGGTGCCGTCGGTCGAAAGCTGCTCGCTCACCACCTCGGGCCGGGCGACGACGCAGTGTTCCGCCAGCAGCGCGCGGGCCGGTCGGGCCAGCGTCGTCATCTCCTCGAAATCCCTGGCGCCGCGGTGATAGATCCAGTGCCAGACCTGACGGGCGCGGAAGGCGGGCATGCCGAACCCGGCGAGGCAGGCGGCCAGCTCCTCCCGGCTCAGCCCGACCAGGTTGGTGCGGCCGGCCGGCTCGCGGACGGCGTCGCGGTTTCCCGCGGCAGTTTGCGCAGTCTCGATCATGGGGCACAATATAGCCCCCGCTGGCCGAACGGCAATCGCGGCGGCGCGGTCGCGCCCATTGGTCACAATCCCGAAGGAGTCCCACCCGGTGTCACCCACGGTTCGCGGCGCGCTCTGGATGACGGTCGCGGCGGTGTTCTTCACCGTCATGGCGGTCGCCGTGCGCTACCTCTCCGGCGATATCCCGCCGATCGAGATGGTTGCCGCCCGCGCCGTCGTCGCCATCACCACCGTCGGGCCCTGGCTGATGCGCCGGGGCGTCGCGGGGCTGCACACGCGCCGTCCCGTGCTGCTGGCGGTGCGCGCGGTGTTCACGGCCATCGCCGTGTTCTGCTGGTTCTACGCGCTGGGCCACATGAAGCTGGCCGACGCGGTGACGCTGCATTTCACCCTGCCACTGTTCGGCGTGGTCCTCGCCGTGCTGATCCTGCGCGAAAAGGTCGGCCTGCACCGCTGGGGCGCGACGGTGGTGGGTTTCCTCGGCACGCTGGTGGTGCTGCGCCCCGGCCTGGCGGAGGTGAACCTCGCCGCGCTCGCCGTGCTGGTCTCCGCCGCCTTCTACGCCGTGGCGAGCATCCAGTCGAAGATACTGATGCGGACCGAGAACGCCGGCATCATCGTGTTCTACATGAACGCCTTCATCGTCGTGTTCATCGCCGCGCCGACGGTCATGCAGTGGGTGACGCCGACGCCGTGGCAGGCCGGGCTGCTGATCGCGGTCGGTCTCTGCAACACCCTGGCGCAGCTCGCCATCCAGAAGGCGTTCCACGCCGCCGACGCCAGCGCTGTGCTGCCGTTCGACTTCCTGCGCCTGCCGATCACCGCGCTGGCCGGATTCGTGCTGTTTGCGGAGCGCCCGGATATCTGGACGGTGGCGGGGGCGGCGATCATCTTCGGCGCGGCCTATTACATCGCCTGGCGCGAGCGCCGCGTCCGGCGGCGGGAAACGGCTGACAGCGACGCAAGGGAAAGGGAACGGGATGCGTGAGATCGAGACGGTCGGGCTGGTCGGGCTCGGCAAGATGGGCGGGCCGATGGCGCGTCATATCGCGGGCAGGGGCTATGCCGTGCTCGGCACCGACGCCGCGCCGGCGCGGACGGCGGAGGCGCGCGGCGCGGGCCTCCGCACCGTGGAAAGCTGCGCCGCGCTGGCGGCGGAAAGCGACCTGGTCCTCGTCGCCGTGGGCTTCGATTCCGAGGTCGAGCAGGCCGTGCTGGGCGCGGACGGGCTGCTGGCGGGCGCGCGCGAAGGCACCATTATCGCCATCGCCTCCACGGTCGCGCCGCGCACCATGACGCGGCTGTTGCGACAGGCGGGCGACGCGCCGGTGCATTTCCTCGACTGCCCGCTGACCCGGGGCGAGCAGGCGGCGATCGACGGCAGGATGCTGACCATGGTGGGCGGCGACGAGGCCGTGTTCCAGGCCTGCCGCCCGGTGATGGAGTCTTACGCCGACTCGATCTTCCATCTCGGCGCGCTGGGGGCGGGTCAGGTCGGCAAGATGGTCAACAACCTGATCCTCTGGGCCTGCATGTCCGCCAACCGCGAGGGGCTGATGCTGGGCCGGGCGCTCGGGGTGGAGCCGGAGACGCTGCGGGACGCGCTGCTGGCCTCCAGCGCGCAGAACTGGTGCATGGAGACCCGCGCCGACGAGCACCCGACGCCCTGGGCGGAAAAGGACATGATGATCGTGCTCGCCGAGGCCGACCGGCTGCGCCTGCCGCTGCCGCTCTGCGGCGTGGTGAAGGAGGTCATCAAGCAGCTCAAGATCGAGCGGGGCTATCCGACGCCCGCCGCCGCCGGCGATTAGGCGGCGCGAGGTCGCGTAGCTACTCCGCGGCCGCGTGGCCGGGGCGGATGGCTTCCGGCGCGGCGCGGGGATTGAGGCGCAGCCACAGCACGGCGAGGAAGACCAGCCCGATCAGCGGCAGCATAGTGAACATCACCGTGTACCAGCCCCATCCCGTCTGGATCCAGCCGGACAGGAACGAGAACACGGCCACCGCACCGAACACCAGGAAGTCGTTGCAGCCCTGCACCTTGGACCGCTCCGCGGGGGTGTAGGTATAGGTCAGCAGCGTGGTGCCGCCGACGAACAGGAAGTTCCACCCCGCGCCGACGCAGATATTGGCGATCCAGAAGTTGAATACGTCCATTCCCAGCATCCCGTTGACGGCAGCGGCCAGCGTCAGCGCCAGCCCGGCGATCAGGATGTTGAGCACCCCGAACCGCGCGATCAGCCAGCCGGTGACGAAGCTCGGCGCGTACATGCCGAAGATGTGCCACTGGATGACGAAGGCGGCGTCGTCGAAATGGTGGCCGTGATTGACCATCGCGATCGGGGTGGACGCCATCATCAGCACCATCGCGCCCCAGCCGATCACGGCGGCCAGCACGGCGACGATGAAGCCCGGCTGGGCCGCGATCACCCGCATCGGCCGGCCGGTCTCGCCCCGCTTTTCCTCGGGCGCGCGCGGGATGTCCACCCAGGCGACGGAGAAGATCAGCAGCAGCGGCACCAGCGACAGCGCGACGAAGGTGCCGGCGAAGGTGAACGGCGCGAACCAGTCCTTGGACAGCTTGGCGATCTCCGGCCCGACGAAGGCGGCGACCACCCCGCCGCCGATCACCAGAGAGATCGCCTTGCTGCGCCAGGCGAGGTCGGCGGCTTCCGCCGCGGCGAAGCGGTAATGCTGCGCCGTCGCGCTGAACGCGCCGAAGCAGAACATGGAGGCGACGTAGATCCAGAAGCTGCCCCACCAGATCGCCAGCGCGCCGATCAGCCCCGCGGCGATGCCCGCCAGCGCGCCGGTCATGAAGCCGGCCCGCCGGCCGATGCGGCGCATCATCATCGAGACCGGCACCGCGAAGGCCATGACGCCCAGCCACTGCACGGCATGCGGCAGGGTCGCCAGCGCCTTGTTCTCGGCGAGCTGGAATCCGACCAGCGCGGCGATCGCCAGCATCACCCCCTGGGTGGTGTTGGCAAGCGCCTGCCCGGTCGCGAGCAGCGCAACATTCTTCCGGGTCTTGGCCGGTTTTACGTCGTCGGTCATGATTGCCCTGGGTGCTCGGAACGCCCGGTATACGAGCGCCCCTCTCTAGCACGAAACTCCGCGCCGCCGAAAGCCGCCTGTCCGGCTTTCGGTCAGTGCATGCTTTCGCCGCCGTCCACGTTGAAGGTCTGGCCGGTGATGAAGCCGCTGGCGTCGGACAGCAGGAAGATCACGGTGCCGACCAGGTCGTCCGGCACCTGGTCGCGCTTGAACACGCGCCGGTCGCCGCGTCCGGTGGAATAGTTGGTGGAGGTGCTGGCCGCCTGGGTCTCGCTCATCGTGAAGCCGGGGGTGATGCAGTTGACGGCGATGCCGGCCTCGCCCACCTCGCGCGACAGGGCGCGGGTCAGCCCGATCACCCCGGCCTTCGAGGTGGTGTAGTGCAGCCGGTTGGGCTGGCCGGTCCAGAACCGGCTGGACGAGATGTTGACGATCCGCCCGAACCCCTGCCGCTCCATCGCCGGATAGACCGCGCGGCAGCACAGGAACATGCCGCGCAGGTTGACCGCCATTACGCGGTCCCATTCCTCCAGCGGGATCTTGAGCCATGACTGGCGCGGCAGCACGCTCATCATCGAGGCGTTGTTGATCAGCCCGTCGATGCGGCCGAATTCCTTCTCGGCCGCATCGGCCATGGCCTGCGCCCGGTCGGGGTCGGACACGTCGGTCGGGACCGAGATCGCCTCGAGCCCCGCGTCGCGGATGGCGGCGGCCACGGCCTCGCCTTCCTCCCCCGCGATATCGGCGATCACGACCCTGGCGCCGGCCTCGGCCAGCCGCGTGGAATAGACCTTGCCGATGCCGGTGCCGCCGCCGGTGACGATCACCACCCGCCCGTCCACCTGCAGCGCGTGCTTCGCGTCGAACCCTGCCGTCATCGTCGCCTCCTCATGTCCTCGGTTTCGCGCTTACGACTATCGCGAAAGCCGGACGGCGGCAACGGCGGGGGAACGGATCGGGCTCTATTTCAGCCCGCAGCCGGCGGTGATGGCGTTGTGGGCGGCGGAGAAGCCGGACAGGGAATAGCTGTCGGCGGTCTCCGTGCCGCGCGACGAGGTGCCGCGCACGGTCAGCTTGTGTCCCGCCCGCATCGCGGCGACCAGGGCGGTATCCGCCTTGGCGTCGCGGGCCCAGGCGGTGTCGCCGTCGGTGAACAGCTCGATCTTCTTCCCGTCTATGTCGAACGCGACCGGGCTGTCGGGCTTGTAGACGTAGCCTGCGATCAAGCTGACCACGTTCTGCGTCCCGGCGGCGGTGCGGTGCGTGACCTGCAGATAGGTGTCGCCCCGGCGGGCATACTCGCCGCGCTTCGCCTCCGGCTCGGCATGCATGTAGCAAGTCCGGCCGCCCGGTTCCGCCACCCGCCATGCCGCCCAGGGGCCGAACAGGCCCAGCGATTCGGGGCTCGCCGCGGCGGCCGGGGCGGCGGCCAGCGCCGCGGCGGCGACGAGGACGAGGCGCAGTATGCCGTTCATGCCTTCTCTCCCGCGGCGGCGGCGCGCCGGCGCTGTTTCTTCTTCCACACCGGCTCGCCGAACACATGTTCCGGCACCGCCTCCACCGGCCCGCCCGGCGCCACCGGGCGCGCGCCGAAGCGCTGGGCGGAGATCATGCGGTCGTACATTACCACCGCGCCGGCGGCGGCGAGGTTGAGGCAGAACCGGGTCGGGATCTTCACCACGTGGTCGAGGCATTCCATCATCCCGGGCGACAGGCTGCCGCGCTCCATCCCCAGCACGTAGGCGGCGCGGCGCGGGTGGCGGAAGCTGGGCAGGTCGACCGCGTCGTCGAGAAACTCCACCCCGACCAGCGCGCAGTCGTCGGGCAGCCGCATCGACTCGACCGCATCGAAGCTGTAATAGGGAAGCTGACCGAGCGCGTTGGACGTGTCCGACGCGCCTTCACCCGGGTCGAAACTGGCGGCGATGGTGAACACGAAGCTGGCCCCGAAGGCATGCGCCGACCGGAACAGGTTGCCCACGTTCATCGCCTTGCTGACGCCTTCGACACCGATTGCGAAATACCCTTTCATGATGGCGCACGATTGTAAGGCCGGATTCGGCCAGCACAAGGCCCGGGTTGGAGGCTGAGCACGGCATGGGACGAGACGACCGCGACGCGCGGGTGCGGGCGCAGTACGAATCCTATCCCTACCCGCCGCGCGACGCGGCGGACGAGGCGACGCGGCTGGTCGTCGGCTCGCCCGGCCAGCTGGCGGAGCTCAACCATTACGTCTTCGCGGGCGCGCGGGATTTCGCCAGGCCGTTCCGGGCGCTGGTGGCCGGCGGCGGCACCGGCGACGCCGCGATCATGCTGGCGCAGCAGCTCGCCGACGAAGGGCCCGGCGAAGTGGTGTATCTCGACGTCTCCGAGGCGTCCGCCGCCGTCGCGAAGGCGCGGGCCGCGGCGCGCGGGCTCTCCAACATCCGCTTCGTGCACGGCTCGCTGACCGCGCTGCCGGCGCTGAAGCTCGGCCGGTTCGACTACATCGACTGCTGCGGCGTGCTGCACCATCTCGAAGACCCGGCCGCCGGCCTGCGGATGCTGGTGGGGGCGCTCTCCGACGGCGGCGGGATGGGGCTCATGGTCTACGCTCCGCTGGGGCGCACCGGGGTCTATCACGTGCAGTCCATGCTGCGCATGATCGGCGGCGAGGATGCGCTGCCCGACCGCGTGACCCAGGCCCGCGCGCTGCTGTCCCGGCTGCCGCCGACGAGCTGGATGCGTCGCAACCCCTATGTCGGCGACCATCTGCTGGGCCGCGATGCCGGGCTGGTCGACCTGCTGCTGCATCCCCGCGACCGGGCCTTCACGGTGGGCGAGATCGACGCGCTGGTGCGCGGCGCCGGGCTGGCGCTCGCCGCGTTCATCGAGCCGATGCGCTACGACCCGCTGATCCAGCTTGGCGACGGGGCGCTGGCGGCGCGGCTCCGGGCGATGCGCTGGATCGATCGCTGCGCCTTCGCCGAGCTGCTCTACGGCAATCACAAGACCCATGTGTTCTATGTCGTTCCCGCGGCTCGGGCGGGCGCCTCCGTGGCGCGCGCCGACGATCCCGACGTCGTGCCCGTCCCGGTCGGGTTCGACCCCGCCGCGATGGCGGCTCGGGCGCGCGACGGCGGCACGCTGCGGACCGATCTGGACGGGCTGAAGCTCGCCTTCCCGCTGCCGCCGGCCGCCGCCCCGGTACTGGCGCTGATGGACGGCGCCCGCAGCCTCGGCGCGATTCACGCGGCGGTGTCGCGGGATGCGGGCGCGGCGCAGGACTGGCGCGGCTTCGCCGCCGGGTTCGGCCGCCTCTACGCCGTCCTGAACGGGCTCAACCTGCTGTTCCTGCGGAAGCGGTAGCGCGCCGCGCCGCCTTCGACTCGCGATGGCGGGCGCCGGCGTCAGCCGCTTGCGCGGCTGGCGGGCCGGATTCCAGGCAGGACGCGGGAAGCGGGCAGCCGGACGATGGCGCTTGTGCCTTTGCCGGGCGCGCTGTCGATCTCGAACGTGCCGCCGTGCAGCTCGACCAGCGCCTGGGTCAGCGGCAGGCCGAGCCCGGTGCCCTCGTATTTGCGGTTCAGCGCCGAGTCGACCTGGCCGAACGGCTGCATCGCCGCCTTCAGCCCCTTTGCGTCCATTCCGATGCCGGTGTCCGCGATGACGATCTGCATCGCGCCGTCCGGCGTCAGAGCTGCCGACAGCGTCACGGAGCCGCCGGGCTCGGTGAACTTGACCGCGTTGGACAGCAGGTTGATCAGGATCTGCTTGATCTTGCGCGTGTCGCCCCGCACCAGGGGCAGCGGCTCGTCGAGCCGGGCGCTGATGGCGATGCGGCTTTCTTCGGCGCGCGGCTGCACCACCCGCATGCAGCGCGTGACGGAGGCGGATATGTTCACCTCCTCTTCCGACAGCTCCAGCTTGCCGGCCTCGACCTTGGACAGGTCGAGAATGTCGTTGATCACGTCGTGCAGGTGCGAGCCGCTCTGATGGATGTCGCGGATATAGGACAGGTAATGCGGGTTGCCGAGCGGGCCGAACATCTCGCGCTGGATGATGTCGGAGAAGCCGATAATGGCGTTCAGCGGCGTACGCAGCTCGTGGCTGACATTGGCCAGGAACTCGGTCTTGGTGCGGCTGGCGAGCTCCGCCTCTTCCTTGCTGCGGCGCAGCATCTCCTCGGCGCGCATGGTGTCGGTGACGTCGCGGATGACGACGATGCCGCCCCGCTCCCCGTCCCACTCGACGCCGGCCGCCGCCACCTCGGCCCAGAACTCGGTGCCGTCGAGGCGCAGCCGCTTCTGGCGCATGAAGGTGGTGCGGGTGCCGGCGGCGACCACCAGCATCTGACGGCGGCGCGCGATCTCGCGGAAATCGGGATGGATGAGCTCCGAGGTCTGCCGGCCGATCAGGTCCCCGGTCGACGCCGCGCCGAACAGCACCACGGCCGCCTCGTTGCACACCACCAGCTCGCCGCCCTTGTGGACGTAGATGCAGTCGGGCGTCAGGTTGATCAGTAGCCGGTAGCGCTCCTCGCTTTCGCGCAGCCGATCCGCGGCCTGCACCGGATCGGTCACGTCGGTGATGATGGTGACGGTGAAGTTTTCGGGCGTGCGGCGCTTGGTGACGCTGTGCCAGCGCCCGCCCGCGATCTGCACGATCTCCGAACGCGCGGCGTCGGCCTGCTGACGCTTGCGCCCGGCGAGCCAGGCGTCGGCGAAGTCCTGGCCCTTCTCGGTCTTCAGCCGTTCGTAGGGGATCGCCAGCACCTCGTCGATATGCATGCCTTCCCGGAGCTGCGCGAACCCGGGCATGAAATCGCCGCAGCGCTGGTTCCACATAACCAGCCGGTCCTCCGGATCCCAGAGCAGGAATGCGTTGGGCATCGACTCGAGCGCGGCCAGCAGAAGCTCGTGCGTCCGCCGGGCCCGCTCCATGATGTCGTGGCGCTCCGTGACGTCGACGACCAGACCTTCCCAGACCACCGCGCCGTCCTCGCGCCGGTGCGGCCGGCCCTTGGAGCGCAGCCAGCGCGTCTTTCCGTCCCGGGCGCTGACGGCGAACTGCATGTCGAACGGCGTCAGCGTTTCCGCCGATTCGCGGAGCGCCTGGTGATAGGCCTCGCGGCAGTCGGGGAGCATCGCGTCGGCCAGCGGCGAGATGTCGTTCATGATCTCCTCGGCGCTGATGCCGAGTATCTGCTGCACGCCGCTGCTGATATAGGGGAAGCTGAGCGCGCCGTCCGGGGTGAGCACGCGCTGGAACACGGCGCCGGGAATGTTCGCCGTGATCGCCTCGAACCGCCGATGTGCCTCCTCCAGCTCAGCCTCCGCCTGCCGGCGCGCGGTGACGTCGCGCATCACGCCGACGAAGGCGGGCTCGCCCTCCCACATCATGAAGGTGGAGGTGGTTTCGACGAAGATGAGGCTGCCGTCGAGCCTGAAGCGCGCCTGCTCTACCGGCGGCAGGGTGCGGCGTTCCTCCAGCACCAGCCGGCGCCGTTCCCTCTGCATCTCCTCGTATTCCGGCGGCACGAGGCCCATCGACGGGATCCGCAGCAGCTGGTCGACGGAGTCGGCGCCGAACAGCTCAACCGCCGCGGCGTTCGCGAAGACCATGCGCTGGCCGACATGGATGACCACGGCGTCGGGCAGGCTCTCCAGCAGGGTGCGGTGAAGGGCTTCCTGCTCGGCCAGGCGGCGCTCGCGCTGCCGCGGCTCGGTGATGTCGGTATAGACGGCGACGACGCCGCCGTCGCTGGTGCGGCGCTTGGCCTGCCAGACCCAGCGGCCGTCGGGATAGGCGATCTCGCTTTCGGACGGCAGGTTCCGGTGCCGTTCCAGCGCGGCGGCGGCCAGTTCCTCCTTGCGCTCGCCCGCCGCGTCCCAGACGCCGCGGCGCAGCGTTTCGTTCACCAGCGTCTCGAAGGTGAGCCCGGGCCGGATGATGTCGGCGCATTGCGGCCAGATGGTCTCGGCATAGTGCCGGTTCGACAGGACCAGCCGCTCATCCGCGTCGAACAGCGCGAACCCGCCCGGCATCGCCTCGATGGCGTCGGCGAGGCGGGCATGGGCGGCGCGCGAATTCTCTTCGGCCTGGCGCGCACGGGCGCGGGCGACGATGCGCTCGGTCACGTCGCGCACCACGACCAGCCCCGCCGGCGCATCGTCCCAGGAGATCGCGGCGACGACCACGTCGGCGTAGAAATCGGTGCCGTCGAGGCGCAGCCGCCTCTGTTCCAGCTGCACGGATGTCGAGTTGCGGCTGAGCACCCGGTCGATATGCTGGTTGACCGTGCTGCGGGACTCCGGATGGACCAGCCCGGTGGCCAGGGTGCCGACCAGCCGGTCGGCGGATTCCGCGCCGAAAAGCCGGGCGCCGGCGGGATTCATGAAGACGATGCGCCGGTGGTCGTCATGCACGTAGATTGCATCCGGAGACAGATCGACCAACTTTCGGTAGAGTTCCTCGCTGCGGCGCAGCGCGGCGCCCTTGCGGCGCTCCGCTTCCAGTTCCGCCTCAAGCTCGGCTATCCGTGCCTGAAGTGTCTGGACGTCCCCATCGGCGACCGCCATACCGTCCGCCATAGAGTTCGTTCCCGGCTTGCTAGGGCCACGTTGATTCGGCGCAGTACCGATTGCTGAAAAAATCCGCAGGCGGAGCAAATACCCGCATCGTTAACAATCCGTTAAAATTTGTTTCAATTTGTTCCGACCGCTTCCCCCAGGGTCGGCCCGATCTCGGCGTGCAGCACCAGCTCGGCCAGCGGATCCAGCCCCGTCGGCTCCCGGTTCAGGATCACCAGCGCGGCGCCGGCGCGCGAAGCGGTTTCCGGAAACCCCGCCGCGGGATAGACCTGCAGCGACGAGCCGGCGGCGATGAACAGGTCGCAGGACAGAGTCTCTTCCTGGGCGCGGCGCATCGGCGCCTCCGGCATCTGCTGGCCGAAGGAGATCGTCGCTGTCTTCAGCAGGCCGCCACAAAAGGTGCAGTCAGGCACCGGAAGGCCGGCGAGAAACGCCTCGCGGATCGGGTCCAGCTCGTGCCGCGCGCCGCAGACCAGGCAGCGCGCGTAATGGTTGGATCCGTGCAGCTCGATCATCCGGTCGTCCGGCACGCCGGCGGCCTGGTGCAGCCCGTCGGTGTTCTGGGTGATGACTGCCGAGACCTTGCCTTCGCGCACCAGCCGGGCGACGGCCCGGTGGCCGCGATTGGGCTCCGCGCCCGCGAAGCCGTAGGCGTCGTCGAACTTGCGCCGCCAGGTCTCATGGCGCGCCGCCTCCGAGGCGATGAAGTCCTGGTACAGGATCGGCTGGAATTTCGTCCACACGCCGCCCGGGCTGCGGAAATCGGGGATGCCCGACTCCGTGCTGATGCCCGCGCCGGTGAACACGACGATGCGGGTCGCGTCCTCGATCATCCGGCGCAGCCGTTCGACGTTTTCCGTCTCCGACTGCATGAAGCGCCCCTAATAATTGAAATTATCCTAGTAGGGGGGTCGGAAAAGAGCAAGGTCCGGTATGAGCTTAGCGGACGGTACCGAAGCCTCAGCCGCGCAATTCCACGCGGCTGCGGTATTCGTCCAGCGCCTGGGGGTTCGCCAGCGCCTCGATGTTTCCGACGCTGCGGCCGTGGATCGTCTCGCGCACGGCAAGCTCCGAAATCTTGCCCGACCGCGTGCGCGGAATGTCGGTGACCGCCAGTATCTTCGCCGGCACGTGGCGCGGCGAGGCGCCGTCCCGCACCCGGCGGCGGATTTCCGCCTCCAGCGTCTCGTCCAGCGCGGCCCCGCCGCGCAGCCGCACGAACAGCACGATGCGGACGTCCCCGTCCCAGTCCTGGCCGACGGCGATGGCTTCCTCCACGGCGTCGACCTGCTCCACCTGGCGGTAGATTTCCGCGGTGCCGATGCGCACCCCGCCGGGGTTCAGCACCGCGTCCGACCGGCCGTAAATGACGATGCCGCCATGCGGCGTGATCTCCGCCCAGTCTCCATGGCACCAGACGCCGGGAAAGCGCGCGAAATAGGCGTCGCGGAAGCGGCTGCCGTCCGGGTCGTTCCAGAACCCGACGGGCACGCTGGGGAAGGGCTTGCGGCAGACCAGCTCGCCCTTCTCGCCGACCGCCGGCCGGCCGACCTCGTCGAACACGGCGACGTCCATGCCGAGACAGGGCGCCTGGATCTCGCCGCGCCAGACCGGCCCGGCCGGATTGCCGGCCACGAAACAGGCGACGATGTCGGTGCCGCCGGAGATGGAGCTGAGGCACAGATCGGCCTTGATGGCGTCGTAGACGTAATCGAAGCTTTCGGCCACCAGCGGCGAGCCGGTGGACAGGATCGCCCGCAGGGCCGAGAGGTCGTGCGTCTCGGCCGGGCGCAGCCCCGCCTTCTTCGCCGCGTCGATGAACTTGGCCGAGGTGCCGAGATGGGTCATGCGCTCCTCGGCCGCGATGTCGAACAGGGCGGTGGCGTCCGGATAAAACGGCGAGCCGTCGTAGAGCAGCAGCGTCGCCTCCGCCGCGAGGCCGGTGATCAGCCAATTCCACATCATCCAGCCCAGCGTGGTGAAGTAGAACACGCGGTCGCCGGGCTTCACGTCGCAGTGCAGCAGGTGCTCCTTCAGCTGCATCAGCAGCGCCCCGCCGGCGGAATGGACGATGCATTTCGGCGCCCCCGTCGTGCCCGACGAATACAGGATGTAGAGCGGGTGGTCGAACGGCAGCCTGTCGAACGCGATCTCGCCCGGCGGATGGCCGGCGATGAAATCCGTCAGCGTCGCCGCCCCGGCGATGCCGGGATTGGCCGCCGCCTCGTCCGGCGCATAGGGCACGGTGACGACGGTCGCCAGCGTCTCCAGCCGCGACGCGATCTCGGCGGCGCGCGGGCGGCAGTCGACGGGCTTGCCGTTGTAATGGTAGCCCTCGGCGGCGAACAGCACGCGCGGGCCGATCTGGCCGAACCGGTCGAGTACGCTCCGCACCCCGAAATCGGGCGAGCAGGACGACCATACCGCGCCGATGCTGGAAGCGGCCAGCAGGCAGGCCAGCGCCTCCGGCGTGTTCGGCAGCCAGGCGGCGACCCGGTCGCCCTTCTCCACCCCGGCCGCGCGCAGCGCGGCGGCGATGCGCGAGACCAGGTCGTAAAGCCCCGCGTAGGTCATCTCGCGCCGCGCGCCGTTCTCGCCGCGGAAGACGACCGCGGTCCCGTCGTCCCGCCGGCGCAGCAGGTTCTCGGCGTAGTTCAGCCGCGCGTCGGGGAACCATCGCGCCCCCGGCATCCGGCCGCCGTCGGCCAGCACGGTGAAGCCGCGCGTCTCCGACACGACGCCGGCGTGGATCCACAGCGACAGCCAGAACTGCTCCGGCTTTTCCACCGACCAGCGGTGCAGCGCGTCGTACGACCCGAGCGCGATCTTCCAGCGCGCCGCCGCCTCCCTGCGGAAGCGGGTCAGGTTGGCGCTTTCCACGCGCGCCGCGTCGGGTTGCCAGAGCGGCCGGTCCACGCCTTCTCCTCCCTCGTCCCGGCATCATGTAGGCCCGCGTCCGCGCCGCCCGTCAAGTCCGGGCGGACGCGCGACGGCCGAGGGTATTCTCTGCGTTTCGCGGCGTCGGGGCCGGCGGGCGTCAGGCCGCCCGGGCGGCCTCTATCGGCACGCCCTCGATGGTGCAGCGGCGCAGCAGGCGGCGCTCCTCGGCGGGGAAGTCGGTGCGGGCGTGGCACGAGCAGATATTGTCCCACATCAGCAGGTCGCCGAGCCGCCATTCGTGGCTGTAGACGATCGCCGGGTCCTCGACGATGTCGAAGAGCTGCGCCAGCACGTCCTCGCTCTCCGCCCGCTCCATCCCCTCGATGGCGGCGGACATCAGCCGGTTGACGTAGAGCGCGCGCTTTCCGGTCGCCGGGTGGCGCACGAAGATCGGTTGCCAGCGGTGCAGCACCTTGCCGAGATCGATGGCGTCGAGGTCGATGCGCTCGCGCCGCTTGTAGTCGTGCACCTGCAGCACCCGGCGGCCCTCGAGCTTCGCCCGCAGCGCGTCCGGAATATTCTCACAGGCGGCGTACATGTTGTTGACGCAGGTATTGCCGCCGCGGCTCGGCAGCTCCATCGCGTAGAGGAAGGTCGCCCGGTTGGGCACCTCGTAGTAGCAGCTGTCGTGGTGGAACCACATCTCGCCGTCGCCGTAGGATCCGGCGCGGGTCTCCGCCGCGTCGCGGATATTGGTGACCAGCATGGTGTGGCCGCGGGTGGTCTCGCCCGCCGCGCCGTATTCCTTGGGCGGGCGGCGGCGGATGCCGAGCGGGCCGAAATGGGCGGCGAAGGCGAGCTGCTGCGCCTCGGTGATGTCCTGGCCGCGGAAGACCAGCGTAATGTGCCGGTCGAACGCGGCGACGACCGCGGCCGCGGTTTCCGCGTCCAGCGGCTGCGACAGGTCGATCCCCTCGACCTCGGCGCCGACGACCGGCGTCAGCGGCCTGACCGAAATCGCCATGATGCGTCCTCCCCGCAGACCTTGCGACATGCGGGGATATTACACGTCGGACGGCGGCTGCGAAAGGATCAGGCGGCGCGGCCGGGAATCCGTGGGGCCGCCACGTGCAGCCCGCACTCCTTCGTGTCGGCGTCCTCCCACCACCAGCGGCCGGCGCGGATGTCCTCGCCCACCGTGATCGCGCGGGTGCAGGGCGCGCAGCCGATGCTGGCGAAGCCGCCGTCGTGCAGCGCGTTGTAGGGCACGTTGTGGCGGCGGATATAGAGCCATACCGCCTCGGTGCTCCACCCGGCCAGCGGGTTGAACTTCTCCAGCCCGTTGGCGTCGTCCCATTCGCGATGCTCCAGCACCTTGCGCGTCGCCGCCTGCTGGCGCCGCTGGCCGGTGATCCAGCACCCCTTGCCCTCCAGCGCCCGGCGCAGCGGCTCCACCTTGCGGATGGCGCAGCAGCCCTGGCGCAGCTCGACCCCGTCATAGAACGCGTTGGGCCCGTTCTCGCGCACCCAGCTCTCCAGCGCGGCGGTGTCGGGGGCGTAGACGGCGATGTTGCGGCCGTAATGGTCGCGCGCCCGCTGGATCAGCCGGTGGGTTTCCTCGTGCAGCCGGCCGGTGTCGATGGTGAACGCCTGGATGCCGAGATCGAGCCGCACGATCATGTCGAGCAGCACCATGTCCTCGGCCCCGAACGAGCTGGCGAAGGCCGCCGGCGCGTGCTCGGTCGCCGCCGCGGTCAGCCAGCGCTCGGCCTCGGCGATGGGCTCGCGGATATCCGAAAGGTCGGTAAGGTCTCTGGCCGTCATGGTCCGCGCTCCTGGCTCGAATGCGCCGTTCAGGATTCCTGATGCAATCCGGGCTTTACATAAGAAAAACTATACGATTTCAGGGCAGGATTTCGCGGATACATGCCCTTGCGCGGCATACGGAATCTATATATTCCGGACCTGCCGTCAAACCAGATTTTGTCGCATTTTCCTTTAAGTAATCTTAAGCGAAGCGGCGCCGCCTCCCGCGCCCCCGCATCGGGCGGGTTTCTCCCCCCGCCGCGTTGGGCTATGTCAGGAGGCGGTTCCCGCGCCGGGGCCGTCGCACCGGGAAGGGGACAGGCGTGGCGCGTCCAGGGCTGTTCGCACGCATCGAGGAAGGCTGGGTCCGGCTGCCGGACAATCTGCGCGGCGTGCTGTGGGTGACGATGGGCACGCTGGCCTTCGCGATCAACGACGTTGTCGTCAAGTTTCTGGGCAAGACCTTCCACCCGTTCGAGCTGGCGCTGTTCCGCTACGGGTTCGGGTTCCTGATCCTGCTGCCGGTATTCCTGCAGATGGGCGCGACGGGGCTCCGGACCGGCGTGCTGCGCTGGCATCTGTTCCGGCTGGTGCTGGCCTGCATCGGCCAGATCGGCGTCTATGTCAGCGTCATCAACCTGCTGCTGGCCGACGCCACCGCCATTGCGTTCTCGCGGCCGCTCTTCACCACGCTGGTCGCGGTGGTCGTCCTGCACGAGCTGGTGCTGTGGCGGCGCTGGGCGGCGACGGCGGTCGGCTTCGTCGGCGTGGTGATCATGCTGCGGCCGGACGGAGGCGGGCTCGACCCCGTCGCGCTGTTCGCGGTCGGCGCGGCGCTGATCTTCGCGGTCGCCAACGTGCTGATCCGGGTGCTGTCGCGGACCGAGCCGCCGAACCGCATCCTGTTCTATTACCACGCCGGCGGCATCCTGGTGTTTCTCGGCCCGGCGCTCTGGGTGTGGCGGACGCCGACGGGGGCGGAATGGCTGCTGCTGGCGGCGCTCGGCGCGCTCACGACCGTCGGCATGATCGGCTTCGTGCGCGGCTTCGCGGTGGGCGAGGCCAGCATCGTCGGGCCGATGGAATACACGCGGCTGCTCTATGCCGGACTGTTCGGCTTCTTCGTCTTCGCCGAGCTGCCATCGCACTGGACCTTCATCGGCGCCGCCATCATCGTCGCCAGCACGCTCTACATCGCCCGCGTCGAGGCCCTGCGCGGCGCCCGCGTCGGCCCGGCGGGGGGATAGCGCGCGGCGCCGGCATGCCAGGCTTGGCGGCGCATCGCGTAATGGTTATGTGTAGCGCATGAGCGCCGCCTTCACCGCACCGCCCGACCTGGCCGACATCGAGACGATGGCGCGCGAGGCATTGCTGACCATCCCCGAGGTGCTGCGCGAGAAGACGCAGGGGGTGGTCATCCGGGTCGACGACTTCCCCGACACGGAGGTCGAGCGCGACATGGGGCTGGAAAGTCCGTTCGACCTGCTGGGGCTGTATCAGGGCGTGCCCTTCGGCGTACGCGGCGTGTCGGATGCGCCGCAGGCGCTCGACATGATCTTTCTCTACCGCCGGCCGCTGCTGGATTACTGGTGCGAGACGGGCGAGGACCTGACCCATCTGGTACGCCACGTGCTGATCCACGAGATCGGCCACCATTTCGGCTTCTCCGACGACGACATGGAACGCATCGAATCCGGGGCCGGGCTTTGACGGCCGACCGCGACCGCCACGCATAATCCGACAGGGAGCCCGCCATCATGCCCATCGATCCGCTGCCGCCCGAGGCGCTGTTCACGCGCTGCGACGCAGCCGCGTTCGACTTCGCCACCACCGACGAGCTGGCGGAGATCGAGGACAGCCTCGGCCAGGACCGCGCGGTGGAGGCGGTGCAGTTCGGCATCGCGATGGACTGTCCCGGCTACAACATGTTCGCCCTCGGCCCGCCCGGCGCCGGCAAGCACGCGATGGTGCGCCGCCATCTGAAGGAGGCGGCGGCGAGCGCCGCGCCGCCGTCGGACTGGGCCTATGTCAACAATTTCGAGGAACCCCACAAGCCGAAGGTCCTGGAGCTGTCGACCGGGCGCGGCTGGCCGCTGCGCGACGCCATGGAGAAGCTGGTCTCCGAGCTGCGCGAGGCGATCCCGGCGATGTTCGAAAGCGACGCCTACCGCGGCCGCCGCGAGACGGTGGACGAGGAGTTCAAGTCCCTGCACGAGAAGTCCTTCGAGGAGGTGCAGGCCCGCGCGAAGGAGAAGAACATCGCCATCATGCGCACCCAGATGGGGCTCGCCATGGCGCCGCTGCGCGACGGCCAGGTGCTCGACCCCGAGGCGTTCCACAAGCTGCCGGAGGAGGAGCAGGCCCAGACCAGGCGCGACATCGAGGAGCTCGAGCAGCAGCTTCAGGACGTCATGCGCAAGGCGCCGCAATGGCAGCGGACCCACCGCGAGAAGCTGCGCGCGCTGAACCGCGAGATGACCGAATACGTCGTCGGCCACCTGATCGACGACCTCAAGAAGCGCTACGCCGACCTGCCCAAGGTCGCCGCCTATATCGACGCCGTGCGCCGCGACGTGATCGAGAATGCCCGCGACTTCGTGCCCCAGGAACAGCCGGAGGGCGGCGACGCTGCCGAGGCCATGGCGCGGCGCGGCGGGCCCGGGGTGGTGCCGGGCGGCGGCGACGCCGCGTTCCGCCGCTACCAGGTCAACGTGATCGTCGACCGCGGCGGCGCCGAGGCCGCGCCGGTGATCTACGAGGACCACCCGACCCATCCGAACCTGATCGGGCGGATCGAGCATGTCGCGCAGTTCGGCGCGCTGCTCACCGATTTCAACCTGATCAAGCCCGGCGCCCTGCTGCGCGCCAACGGGGGCTACCTGATCCTGGATGCGCTGAAGCTGCTGCAGCAGCCCTATGCGTGGGAGGAGCTGAAGCGCGCGCTGCGCTCCGGCGAGGTGCGCGTCGAGGGGCTGGGGGAGCAGCTCGGCGTGATCGGCACCGTCTCGCTCAAGCCCGAGCCGATCCGGCTCGACGTCAAGGTCGTTCTGCTGGGCGACCGCCAGCTCTACTACCTGCTGGCGGAGCACGATCCGGATTTCCGCGAGCTGTTCAAGGTGGCGGTCGATTTCGACGACGTGGTGGACCGCACCGGGGCGAACACGCGCGACTACGCCCGCATGATCGCCACGCTGGCCCGGCGCGACCGGCTGCGCCCGCTCGACGCCGGGGCGGTCGCGCGGGTGATCGAGCACGCCGCGCGCATGGTCGGCGATTCGGAAAAGCTCAGCGCCCGCGTCCGGCTGATCGCCGACCTGCTGCACGAGGCCGATCACTTCGCTGGCCGCGACGGCGCGAAGGTGACGACGGCGGTCCACGTGCAGCGGGCGATCGACGCGCAGATCCGCCGCGGCGACCGCCTGCGCGAGCGCATCCAGGAACAGATCACCCGCGGCACGGTGATGATCGACACCGACGGCGCGGCGGTCGGCCAGCTCAACGGGCTTTCCGTGCTGCAGCTCGGCGGCTTCGCCTTCGGCCAGCCCAGCCGCATCACGGCGCGGGTCCGCATGGGGCGCGGCGAGGTGGTGGACATCGAGCGCGAGGTCGAGCTCGGCGGGCCGCTGCACTCCAAGGGCGTGCTGATCCTGTCCGGCTATCTCGGCCAGAAATTCGCGCGCGAGCGTCCGTTGGCGCTGTCCGCCAGCCTGGTGTTCGAGCAGTCCTATGGCGGGGTGGACGGCGACAGCGCGTCCTCGGCGGAGCTTTACGCGCTGCTGTCCGCGCTTTCCGGCGTGCCCATCGCGCAGGGCTTCGCCGTCACCGGCTCGGTCAACCAGCACGGGCGCGTGCAGCCCATCGGCGGCGCGAACGAGAAGATCGAGGGCTTCTTCGACATCTGCAGGGCGCGCGGGCTCAACGGCAGCCAGGGCGTGCTGATCCCGGCGGCGAACGTCAAGCACCTGATGCTGCGCGCCGACGTGGTGGCCGCCGCCGAGGCGGGGCAGTTCCGCATCTTCGCGGTGGAGACCATCGACCAGGGGATCGAGATCCTGACCGGCATGGCCGCCGGCGCACCCGGCGACGACGGCGCGTATCCGGCCGACACCGTCAACGGCCGCGTCCAGGCGCAGCTCGACGCCTTCGCCGACAAGGCGCTGCGCTACGCCGCCGCTGCGCGCGGAGAAGACCGTTGAACCCGGCCGCGGACTCTGCCGGCAACGACACCGGATTCGTCGTCCGGCGCATCGTCGTGGCGATGGACTCCTCGCCTCATTCCCGCGCCGCGCTGGATGCGGCGGCGGCGCTGGCCGCGCGGCTGCATGCCGAGCTCGAGGGGCTGTTCGTCGAGGACATCGACCTGTTCAACCTCGCCGCTCTGCCGTTCGGGCGCGAATTCAACCTGGCCACCGGCGCCGCGCGTGCCTTCGACGCCGCCGCGCTGGCCGAGCAGCTGGCGCGGCAGGCGGCGGAGATGCGCCGCGCCGTCGCCGTCGCCGCCGCCCGCGCGCATGTGCGCTCCAGCTTTCGCGTCGCGCGCGGTCGCATCGCCGCGGAGATCGTCGCCGCCGCCGCCGCCGCCGACCTGCTGATTCTCGGCGCGGCGGGGATGGGGCTGACCTCGCGCTTCCGTCCCGGCCGGGTGGCGCTCGCCGCCGCCGCGCTCGCGCCGCGCTCCGTCCTGCTGCTGCGCTCCGGCGCGGCGATCCGCGGCCGGCCGCTGGTCGCCTATGACGGCAGCCCGTCCTCCGAAAAGGCCCTCGCCGCCGCCGCCCGCCTGGCCGACGCCACCGATGCCCGCGTCCGCGTGCTGACCGCCGAGGCGGACGCGAAGAAGGCGGAGGCGCTGCGCGCCCGCGCGGAATCGCGCCTCGCCGCGCTGGGCGTCCGCGCGGTGTTCTCGGACGCTTTCGAGCTCACGCTCGACACCATGTGCGGCACGGTGCAGCGCACCGACGCCGACCTCATGGTCATCGCCGCCGACAACCCGCATCTCCAGGGCGAAGGTCGCCTGCACCTGCTCCAGCGCATCGTCTGCCCGGTGCTGCTGGTGCGGTGATCGCCGTCGCCCGGCTCGGGTATTTGATCGTCCTGCCCGGCTCCGGCGCCCCGCTGCCGGTTAAGATCGTTCTCATTAACCGTCATGGTCGACGACGGGGAGAATTCGTCCCGTCCCGCGGTCTCACGTCCCCGGCGGGATCGTGCCCGGCGGGGGCGCGGTGGTCTCGGTCCCGGCCGTCACGCGTTTCAGCGCGGCCTCGCGGCGGGCGATGTAGTAGGTGGAGCCGAAGATGACCAGCGCGCCGATGGCCGTCCAGTAATCCGGGAACTCGGACCAGAAGGTGAAGCCGAGGACCACGGCGAAGGGCAGCTTGAGGAAGTTGAACGGCATCACCGCCCCGGCCTCGCCCACCGCCAGGGCGCGCACCACGCACTGGGTGGCGAGCGCGGAAAACGCGCCCATGGCGAGGATCCAGGGCAGGTCCTCCAGCGTCGGCATGACCCATACGTAGAGCGCCGGGCCGATGCCGGCGACCACCATCAGTGCGAACATGTAGAACACGATCTTGTTCGACTCGTCGGTCCGCGCCAGCGACTTGTTGGCGGTATTCACCAGCGCGTAGGCGGCGGCGGTGAACAGGATGCCGAGGGCCGGCAGCCCCACCTCGGCGAAGCCCGGCCGGATGATGACCAGCGCGCCGGCGAAGCCGACCAGCAGCGCCGACCAGCGGCGCAGCCCGACCTGCTCGCCCAGGATCAGCGCGACGAACAGGACGGTGAACAGCGGCGAGGTGAACATCAGCGCGGTGACGTCCTGCAGCGGCAGCATCGCGATGCCGTACATCAGCGTCACCATGCCGAAATAGTTCAGCACCGTGCGCCCGGTATAGAGCGTCATCCGCGTGGTGCGCAGCCCCGAGAGCCCCGCCTGGATCGCCCAGGGCGTCATGAAGATCAGCCCCAGCAGCGAGCGGAAGAACACGATCTGGAAGGTCGAGAAGTTCCCCGACAGGTAGCGCACCACGGCGTAGGTCAGGGCGTAGAACAGCGCGGCCAGGATCATCCACACCACGCCGCGCGCATTGCCCGGCATGGCGGTGAAGGCGGCGACGGTGCGGCCGATGGCGGTCATGCGCGGCGCGCCTCGATCAGCCCGTGCACGCGGCGGCGCAGCTCGGGGATCACGTCGTCGTCGAACCAGGGGTTCCTCTTCTGCCAGTGTCCGGTGCGCCAGCTCGGATGCGGGGTCGGCAGGAAATCGGGCAGGTAGTCGCGGAACGCGCGCACCGTCTCGGTCAGGGTCTTCCTGCGCGCGCGCCCCAGATAGAACCGCTGCGCGTACTGCCCGACCAGCAGGGTCAGCCGCACGTTCGGCAGGGCGGCGCGGATGCGCGCGTGCCACAGCGGCGCGCATTCGGGGCGCGGCGGCAGGTCGCCGCCCTTGTCGTTCACCCCGGGATAGCAGAACCCCATCGGCACGATGGCGATGCGGCTCTCGTCGTAGAAGGTCTCGTCGTCCATCGCCAGCCAGTCGCGCAGCCGCCGGCCGCTGGCGTCGTTCCACGGCATCCCGGTCTCGTGCACCTTCGTGCCCGGCGCCTGGCCGACGATCATCACCGAAGCGCTGGCCTTCGCCCGCAGCACCGGCCGCGGGCCCAGCGGCAGGTGCGGCGCGCAGAGGCGGCAGGCGCGCGCCTCGCGCAGCACCCGGCCCAGCGGGGCGGGGCGGTCGTGCGGCGTCTCGGGGGTGCGGGCGGGACTCGCGGACATGGGACAAGGATAATAGGATCGGTCCATGGGCGCACGGGCGGCGAGGAATAAAAACGGCGCGACGGACGGCAGGTTCCGCGTGCTGTTCGTCTGCACCGGGAACATCTGCCGGTCGCCCACCGCCGAGGGCGTGTTCGCGGCGCTGGCGGCCTCCCGCGGCATGGCGGCGCGGGTCGCGGCGGAGTCCGCCGGCATCAGCGGCTACCACAAGGGCGAGGCCCCGGACTCCCGCGCCCAGGACTGCGCGCGGGCGCGCGGGGTGGAGCTCGGCGGCCAGCGCGCGCGGCGCGTCGAGCCGTCCGATTTCGACCGTTTCGACCTGATCCTCGCCATGGACCGGTCGCATCTGGCGGCGCTGCGCCGGGCCGCCCCGCCAGGGGCCGCGGACCGCATCCGCCTGTTCCTCGACTTCGCGCCGCGCAGCGGGGTCAAGGACGTGCCCGATCCCTATTACGGCGGCATCGGCGGGTTCGACCGGGTATACGAGCTGATCGAGGCGGGCGCCGCCGGGCTGCTGGACCATATAGGCGCCCGGCAGCCGGCCGCACGGTGAGCGCCGCCGTCCTCGACGAGATCGAGGCCGCGCTCGGTCTGCGCCCCCTCCGCGCGACGCCGCTCTCCGGCGGCAGCATCGCCGCGGTCTGGCGTTTGGACATGACGTCCGGCGAGGCCCTCGTTGCCAAGACCGGACCCGCCGGCGCCGGGCTCGAACGCGAGGGCCGGATGCTGGACTACCTGCGCGACCGTACCGCCCTGCCGGCGCCGCGCACCCTCCATGCCGCCGACAGGCTGCTGGTGATGACGCATGTCGCGGCGGGCGACGTGATCGACGCCGCCGCCGAACGCCACGCCGCCGAACTGCTGGCCGCGCTGCACGGCATCCATGCGCCCCGGTTCGGCATGGCGTTCGACACGCCCCTCGGCGGCCTGGCGCAGCCGAACGGCTGGATGGAAAGCTGGCGCGCGTTCTTCCGCGACCGCCGGCTGATGCCGATGGCGCAAGCGGGGCTGGAGGCGGGGCGTCTGCCCGCGCCGCTGATGGCGCGGATCGAGCGCCTGTGCGGCCGCCTCGACAGCCGGATCGCCGAGGACGCGCCGCCGTCGCTGATCCATGGCGACATCTGGGGCGGCAACGTGCTGGTCAGACAGGGCCGTATCGCCGCTTTCGTCGATCCCGCGCTGTACTACGCCGATGCGGAGATCGAGCTCGCCTTCGCCACGCTGTTCTCCACCTTCGGCGAGGCGTTCTTCGCCCGGTACGGCGAGCTCCGCCCGCTGCGCCCCGGCTTCTTCGAGGAACGGCGCGACCTCTACAACCTCTATCCGGCCCTCGTGCATGTCCGGCTGTTCGGCGGCGGCTATGCCGGCATGGTCGACCGGCTGCTGTCGCGCTGCGGCGTCTGACGCAACAGGGTTTCCGAAATCACGTGACAGGGGAAATTTTTGCCGTTTTATTCCCATAATGTCGGAACGGGCGCAAAGAGATTCCTCCTTCTGGCGCGGCCGGCCCCGTTGACCCGCCCGGGCCGGCGACTTAATTATGCGTCAGGCGAAGCGGTAGCGCGCCCGCACCATGCGCGACGCACACAGGATGGGACCCCCGACATGTCCGTTCTCGGCGAGTTGCGCGAAGACATCGGCGCCATCATGGAGCGCGACCCGGCGGCGCGGTCGAAGGCCATGGTGGTGCTGTGCTATCCGGGGTTCCACGCCCTGCTGATCCACCGCGCCAGCCACGCGGCGTGGCGGCGCGGCTGGTACCTGTTCGGCCGGTTCCTGTCCCATATCGGGCGGATGCTGACCGATATCGAGATCCACCCCGCCGCCACGATCGGCCGGCGCGTGTTCATCGACCACGGCGCCGGGGCGGTGATCGGCGAGACCGCCGTGGTCGGCGACGACGTGACGCTCTATCACGGGGTCACGCTGGGCGGCACCACGCTGGAGAAGGGCAAGCGGCACCCGACCCTCGGCAACAACGTCATCGTCGGCGCGGGCGCCCAGGTGCTGGGTCCGGTCACGGTCGGCGACGGCGCGCGCGTCGGCGCCAACGCGGTGGTCTTGAAGGATGTGCCGCCGGGAGTCACGATGGTCGGCATCCCGGCGCGGCAGGTCCTGCCGCGGGCGCGCGACGGCAAGCCCGCCTTCGCCGCCTACGGCACGCCGAGCCGGGAGGTGACGGACCCGGTCTCCCGCACCGTCGAGGGGCTGCTGGCCGAGGTGGAACGGCTGCGCGGCCGCGTCGAGGCGCTGGAGCGCGGGCCGGGCGAGACGCCGCAGCCCGCTTCCGAGCCCGAGCCCGACGACGACTGCGCGGGCAAGATCGCCCAGTAGAACAGGCCGCCTTGCGGAAGACGAAGAAACGGAAAGCCGACCATGTCCGACCTCGTGCTCGAAAACGACATCCGCGACGGCTTCGCGGCCGCCGTCGGCAACACGCCGCTGATCCGGCTCAGGGCCGCGTCCGAGCGCACCGGCTGCGAGATTCTCGGCAAGGCGGAGTTCCTGAACCCCGGCGGCTCGGTCAAGGACCGCGCCGCGCTGTGGATCGTCCGCGATGCCGAGGAGCGCGGCGTGCTGAAGCCCGGCGGGGTGGTGGTCGAAGGCACCGCCGGCAACACCGGGATCGGACTGGCGCTGGCCGGCAACGCGCGCGGCTACCGCACCGTCATCGTGATGCCGGAAACACAGAGCCAGGAAAAGAAGGACATGCTGCGCCTGATCGGGGCGGAGCTGAAGCTGGTCCCCGCCGTGCCCTACCGGGACCCCGGCAACTACGTCCATATCTCCGAGCGTGTGGCGGAGGAACTGGCGGCCTCGGAGCCCGGCGGCGCGCTCTGGGCCAACCAGTGGGACAACCTCGCCAACATGCGCGCCCATCTGGAGGGCACGGGGCCGGAGATCTGGCGCCAGACGGGGGGCAAGGTGGACGGGTTCATCTGCGCCATCGGCACCGGCGGCACGCTGGCCGGCGTCTCGCTCGCGCTGAAGGAGCGCAACCCCAATATCGTCATCGGCTGCGCCGACCCGGACGGCGCGGCGATGCACCGCTACTTCACCACCGGCGAGCTCAAGGGCGAGGGCAGCTCGATCACCGAGGGCATCGGCCAGGGCCGCGTCACCGCCAACGTCGCCGAGGCGCGGGTGGACGAATCCTTTAACATCCACGACGCGGAGGCGCTGCCCGTGCTGTTCGACCTGCTGCGCCACGAGGGGCTCTGCCTCGGCGGGTCCAGCGGCATCAACGTCGCCGGCGCGATCCGCCTGGCGGAAAAGATGGGGCCGGGCCACACCATCGTCACCGTCCTCTGCGACGGCGGCCAGCGCTACCAGTCCAAGCTCTACAACCCCGTTTTCCTCGAAACCATGGGCCTGCCCGTCCCCGACTGGCTTTAGCGCGCGGCCGCTCCCGCCGCTTGCGTCGGCGCGCGCCCGGCCCGATGATGGTGGGGCCATGGACAGCGTTCTCGTCACCGGCGGCGCCGGCTATATCGGCAGCCACGCCTGCAAGGCGCTGCGGCGGGCGGGGTACCTGCCGGTCGCGTTCGACGACCTGTCCGGCGGCCATGCGGGCGCGGTGCAGTGGGGACCGCTGGTGCGGGCCAGCCTGCTGGACGGGGACGCCGTTTCCGCCGCGATCGCGGAGCACGCCCCGGTCGCCGTGATGCATTTCGCCGGGGTGATCGCGGTCGGCGAATCGATGCACGATCCCGGCCGCCACTATGTCCGCAACGTCGCCGCCTCCGCGATCCTGCTGCGGGCGATGCAGCAGGCCGGGGTGGATGCGATGGTGTTCTCCTCCAGCGCCGCCGTCTACGGCGAGGCGGTGACGGAGACGATCCTGGAATCCGCCCGTCTCGCCCCGCTCAGCCCCTATGCCCGGTCCAAGGTCATGGTCGAGCGGATGCTGGAGGATTTCTCCGTCGCACACGGGATGCGCGCCGTCTCGCTGCGCTATTTCAACGCGGCCGGGGCGGACGCCGACGGCGACACCGGCGAGGGCCACGAGCCGGAGACCCATCTGGTGCCGCTCGCAATCCGCGCCGCGCTGGGGCGCGCGCCGGCGCTTGCCGTGTTCGGCGACGATTACGGCACCCCCGACGGCACCTGCCTGCGCGACTACATCCATGTCACCGACCTGGCCGAGGCGCATGTGCGGGCGCTGGAACGGCTGCGCGTCGGGGCGCTGCCGCCCTGCCTCAACCTCGGCGCCGGCCGCGGCGCCTCGGTGCGCGAGGTGATCGCGACGGTCGGCCTCATCTGCGGGCGCGAGGTGCCGTTCACGGTGGCGCCGCGCCGGCCCGGCGACGCGCCCCGGCTGGTCGCCGATATAAGCCTCGCCCGCGACACGCTGGGCTGGACGCCCCGCCACAGCAGCCTGGACGAAATCGTCCGCACCGCGCGGGCCTGGGAGGAAAAGGCGGGTTAGGCGATCATGCGCGCGGCCCCAGGGCCACGCTGTGCAGCGGCTCGTAATGCGCGCCGCCATGGCCGAGATGGCTGCGGAACAGGGTGAACTCCTCCACCGCCAGCGGCGGCGCGCGGAACAGCGTGTGCCCGGCGAGCCAGTCCGCCGCCGCGTCGGGCGGAATCCCGCCCATCCGCGCCAGGGTCACATGCGGCGTGAAGCGGCGCGGATCGCCGGGGAAGCCGGAGCGCAGCAGCGCCGCGTCCACCCGTTCCTGCAGCGCCGTCAGCGCCGGTTCCGGCTCCACCCCGATCCACAGCGCGCGCACGCGCCTTCGCGTCTCGAAATGCCCGGCCCCGGCGAGGACGAGGTCGAAGGACGGGCTGCGCACCCGGTCCAGCGCCCCGGCGATATCGGCCAGGCTGTCGTCCGGCACCTCGCCGATGAAGCGCAGCGTCAGGTGCAGGTTCTCCTCCCTCGCCCAGTGCGCGCCCTTCACCCCCGCGCACAGCATGGCGAGACGGCGGCGCAGCGTGTCCGGCAGCGCGATGGCGGTGAACAGGCGGATCATGGGTCTTCTCCCGGCGGCGCGGCGGTTCAGAGGATCAGCGCCAGAACCCCGGTGTAGCCGTAAAGGCGGTTGTTGCAAATCTCGCCATTGGCGAAGAAGCCGACCAGCGGCGTGTCGCCCAGCGCCCCGGCGACGGTCTTCAGCTCGACCGAGCCCCGGCCGAACAGGCTCGGGCCGCGCGCGACGCAGGAAAAATACAGCGCGGCGCGCGGCGCCCGCCCGGCGCGGCGGCATACGTCGTCGAGCATGCGCTTCAGGTCCGTCGCCGCGCTGGCGCCGTCGCGGCGGACGAACATGACGCGGTCGATCTCCTCCGCCCGCTCGCCGATGGCGACCCAGCCCTGCTCGGCGTTCACCCCCAGCAGGTTGCGCACCAGGTAGTCGCCGGTATCGGTGCCGGTGACCGGCACGGCTGCGTGGACGTAGCCCTGGACCCGGTCGAGGTTGCGCGCCAGCAGCTCGCCGATGTCCTCGCGGAACACGTCGAGCGCGGGGCGGCCGTCGAGCGCGATCAGGATATTGCCGCGCGCCGCGGTCACGTCATGCGCCGGGCCGATGGGGGTGCAGCCCTGGGTCAGGCCGCAGACCACCTCGACATTGCCGCCGAGCAGCAGGCCCGAGACGCCGCCCTCGACCACCTTGTTCGCGATCTGGCCGATGGCGCCGCGCGACGCCGTCAGCCCGCCGACCAGGAAGCAGCCGGTCTCGCGCTGGATCGCGTCGAATACCGGCTCCAGCGCCGGGTGGCGCGGGTCGGCATGGACCACGCCCAGCGTCGGGCGGCTGTCCTGCGCCCAGCGGAGCAGCGCGTCGTCCAGCGGCGCCGCGGCGTCCGTGGTCAGCGGCAGGACGCGGAAATCCTCCGGCGGCAGGCTGCCGACCATCACCGCCATCGCCGGCAGGTCGAACAGCTCCTCGCCGGAGACGCAGACGCCGAACCCGACCGTGCCGACCCAGCTCTGGATCCGCGTCGCCTCGCGCAGCCGGTTGACGATCAGGTGCAGGTCCTCGTCCACCGAATCGGTGACGTAGACCAAGCCGAGATTGCGCTCCGCCGCCGGTTCGCCGAGCTGGCGGATGCAGGATTCGGTCATGTCCCGCCAGTCGCCCGCCGTGGCGTGCACGACGCGGAAGGTGCCGGTGCCGGTGATCGCGTCCATGGGGCCGTTCGTGGGGTTACTTGCGCCGCAGCTCCTGTATCAACCGCACCACATAAGGCGCGATCCGGTCAACCATGATCGCCACGCCCTCCGGATTCGGATGGATGCCGTCGTCCTGGTTCATCGCCGCCTGCATCGCCACGCCTTCGAGCAGGAAGGGCAGCAGGGGAACGTCGTGCTTTTCCGCCAGCGCCGGAAACACGGCGTTGAACTCGGCGGCGTAGTCGCGCCCGAAATTGGGCGGCGCCATCATGCCGGCCAGCAGCACCTTCGCCCCGGCGTCCCTGAAGGCCGTTATGATCGCGTCCAGGTTCTCGCGCATCTGGCCGGGCGGCAGGCCGCGCAGCGCGTCGTTCGCGCCCAGCGCGACGATGGCGATGTCGGGCTTCGTCCCGCCCAGCGTCCAGCCCAGCCGCGCCCGCCCGCCGGCGGCGGTGTCGCCGGACACCCCGGCATTGGTCACCTTCACGTCGAAACCGTCCTCGCGCAGCCGCGCCTCCAGCCGCGCCGGATAGGCGTCCTCCTTGCCGGGCAGGCCGTACCCGGCGGTCAGGCTGTCGCCGAGAGCCACGATCTGCAGCGTCTTCGCGGCAGCCGGCGCGCCCCACAGCGCGGCGAGCGCGGCCAGCGCAAATGCCGCGCGGCGCAGAATACGGTTGAATTGCCCGGCCGGGGCCGCATATCTCTGACTGGCCCGGCCGCATCGCGCCCCGGCGCAACCGTTAGAGCAGAGCGTGCCGCACTCCATCCCGTCTGATCCTGTCATCGTTCTCGAAGACGTCCACCTTACGCTGGGGAGCGAGGCGGGTCCCGTCAATATCCTGCGCGGCGTGACGCTGGACATCGGCCGCGGCGAGACGGTGAGCGTGGTCGGGCCGTCAGGCTCCGGCAAGACCACCATGCTGATGATCGTCGCCGGGCTGGAGCGCCCCACATCCGGCACGGTCACGGTGGACGGCGTGGCGCTCGGCGGATTGGGCGAGGACGCGCTGGCCCTGTTCCGCCGGCGGAGCCTCGGCATCGTGTTCCAGAATTTCCACCTCGTGCCCACCATGACCGCGCTGGAGAACGTGGCCGTGCCGTGCGAGCTCGCCCGGCTGCCGGACGCCTTCGACCGCGCCAGAGACGGGCTGGAGGCGGTCGGGCTCGGCCACCGCCTGTCGCATTATCCCGGCCAGCTCTCCGGCGGCGAGCAGCAGCGCGTGGCGCTGGCCCGCGCCTTCGCGGCGGGGCCGAGGCTGATCCTCGCGGACGAGCCGACCGGCAATCTCGACCGCGGCACCGGCGAACGCGTGATGGACCTGATGTTCTCGCTGGCCGACCGGCACGGGACCACGCTGATGCTGATCACCCATGACGAGGCGCTGGGCGCGCGCTGCGGGCGCGAGGTGCGGATGAACGACGGCCGCGTCGCCGCCGCCGGGCCGGACCGGGTGCGGGCGGCCGGCGCATGAACGCGCTCGCCGCCGCCTGGCGGCTGACGCGGCGCGAGCTGCGCGGCGGCTTCGCCGGGTTCCGCACCTTCATCGCCTGCCTGGCGCTCGGCGTGGCGGCCATCGCCGGCATCGGCACCGTGTCCAAATCCGTGATCGACGGCATCGAGCGGGACGCGCGCGCCATCCTCGGCGGCGACGTGTCGCTGCGCCTCACCCACCGCGAGGCGACCGATATGCAGCGCGCCTGGCTGGCCGATAACGGCACGGTGACCCGCGCCGTCACCATGCGCGCCATGGCGCACGCGGCGGAAGGCGGCGCTCGCTCGCTGATCGAACTCAAGGCGGTGGACGGTCGCTACCCGCTCTTTGGGGCGCTGAAGCTCGACGGCGCCGCCGCCGCGCCCGCCGTGTTCGACCGGCGCGACGGGCGCTGGGGCGCTGTGGTGGAGCCGGGGGTGATGACCCGGCTGGGGCTGAAGATCGGCGATCCCGTCCGCGTCGGCGACGCCGTCTACACGGTGCGCGCCGTGATCCGGCACGAGCCGGACCGCGCCGGCGGCGGCGCGCTCACGCTGGGGCCGCGCGTGATGGTGGGCGAGGACAGCCTGGCGGAAACCGGGCTGATCCGCCCCGGCGCGCAGCTCCGCTATTACTACCGCGTCCGCCTGCCGGACGGAGTGGCGCTGGCCGACTGGAAGCGGCGGCTGGACGCGGCCTTCCCGGAGGCCGGCTGGCGCGTCAACGACCGCACCAACGCCGCCCCCGGCGTGCGCCGCTTCGTCGACCGCATGACGCAGTACCTGACCCTGGTCGGGCTGACGGCGCTGCTGATCGGCGGGGTCGGGGTCGGCAACGCGGTGCGCGCCTATCTCGGCGGCAAGACCGGGGTGATCGCCACGCTCAAATGCGTCGGCGCGCCGGGCCGCGTCATCTTCCTGACCTATCTGATGCAGGTGCTGGTCATGGCCGGCTGCGGCATCGGGATCGGGATCGCCATCGGCGCGCTGGTCCCGCTCGGGCTCGGCCGGCTGCTCGCCGGGGCGCTGCCGGTGCCGCTCGATATCGGCTTCGACGCCGCGCCGCTGGCGCTTGCCGCCGCGTTCGGCCTGCTGGTCGCGCTGGCGTTCTCGCTCTGGCCCATCGCGCGCGCCTGCGCGGTGCCGGCGGCCGCGCTGTTCCGCGACCTGGTGGCGCCGGCCGACGCGCGCCCCGGCTGGCGCGTGGTGGCCGCCACGGCGCTTTCGGTCGCGGCGCTGGCGGGGCTCGCCATCGCCGGGGCGTATGAGCGCAACGTCGCCGTCTGGTTCGTCGCCGGCGCGGCGGCGGCCTTCGCCGTCTTCCTCGCCGCCGGCTGGGCGGTGAAGCGGCTGGCGCGCGCGGTCCACGGCGTGCGCTCGGCGCGGCTGCGCATGGCGCTCGCCAACCTGCACCGGCCGGGGTCGCAGACCGCCGCCATCGTGCTGTCGCTGGGGATGGGGCTGACCGTGCTGGTCGCGGTGGCGCTGGTCGAAGGCAATATCGCGCGCGAGATCCGCGAGACCGTGCCGTCGCGCGCGCCGGGGTTCTACTTCGTCGACATCCAGCCCGACCAGGTCGAGGCGTTCGAGCGCACCGTCCGCGCCGTGCCGGGGGTGCAGGAGGTCCGGCGCGTGCCGATGCTGCGCGGCCGCATCGTCGCGGTCAACGGCGTGGCCGCGGACCGGCTGTCCTACCAGGGCCGCCGTCCCTGGGTGCTGCGCAGCGACCGCGGCCTGACCTGGGCGGGGCCGATGCCGGAGGGCACGGAAATGGTGGCCGGGGATTGGTGGCCGGCGGATTACAGCGGCCCGCCGCTGATCTCGCTCTCGGCGGACGAGGCCCGCGACATCGGCGTCGGGCTCGGCGACACGCTCACCGTCGACATTCTCGGCCGGCCGGTCACGGCGACGATCGCCTCGCTGCGCGAGATCGACTGGCGGTCCTTCCGCATCAACTTCGTCGTCATGTTCTCACCCGGCGTGATCGAGGGCGCGCCGCAGACCCATATCGCCACCGTGCGCGCCGAGGACGGCGCCGAGGACGCGATCGAGCGCGCGGTGACCGACCGCTTCGCCAACGTCACCTCGATCCGGGTCTCCGACGTGCTGCGCACGGTCAACGACATGATGGACAAGATCGCGACCGCCATCCGGCTGACCGCCGCGATCACCCTGCTGGCCGGCACGCTGGTCCTCGCCGGGGCGATGGCCGCCGGTCACCGCCGCCGGGTCTACGACGCGGTGGTGCTCAAGGTGCTGGGCGCGCGGCGGCGCGAGATCCTGGCGACCTTCCTGCTCGAATACGGGCTGATGGGCGCGGCCACCACCGTCATCGCAGCGGCCGTGGGCACCGTCGCCGGCTGGGCCGTGATCGCCCGGGTGATGAAGACGAGCTGGGAGTTCATGCCCGAAGCGGTCGCACTCACCGCCGTGGTCTGCGCCGTCCTCACCCTCGGGCTCGGCCTCGTCGGCACCTGGCGGGCGCTGGGCCAGAAGGCCGCACCGATCCTGCGCAACGAATAGGTCGGTCCCGGTTCCCCGTAAGCCGTATTCCGCTGCCCGGAATACCCCAACGCGCCCCTTGATTTTCGCCCCGGAATTCCCATACTTACTCCTGAGTTTCGTCCCCCTTCATATGTGAGGACTTCGATGGCATTCGAGACCAACAAGCGGGCCTGGTCCGGGACCGCGACACGCGGCGTCGACCAGGCTCTGATGGATCAGGGCCTGCGCGCGTACATGCTGCGGGTCTACAACTACATGGCGTCCGGCCTGGCGCTGACCGGCATCATGGCGGTGGTCATCGCCCAGATGTCGATGGTCGTGAACGATGCCGGGCAGCTGGTGGGGCTGACGGAGACCGGCCAGTTCCTGTTCGCCAGCGGCTTCAGGTGGGTGGTCATGCTGGCCCCGCTGGCCTTCGTGCTGGTGCTCAGCTTCGGCCTGCACCGGATGAGCTTCTTCACCGCGCAGATGACCTTCTGGGCCTTCGCGGCGGTGATGGGCGTCTCGCTCGCCACCATCTTCATCCAGTTCACCGGCGCCAGCGTCGCCCGGGTGTTCTTCATCACCTCCGGCACCTTCGCGGCGATGAGCCTCTACGGCTACACCACCAAGCGCGACCTGTCCGGCATGGGCTCCTTCCTGTTCATGGGGCTGATCGGCATCATCATCGCCAGCATCGTGAACATGTTCATGCAGAGCTCCGCGCTGCATTTCGCGATCTCGGTGATCGGCGTGCTGGTCTTCGTCGGGCTGACCGCCTACGACACGCAGAACATCAAGAACGAGTACAGCGAGCACCACGACGAGGAAACCACCGGCAAGCTCGCCATCACCGGCGCGCTCAGGCTGTACCTGGACTTCATCAACCTGTTCATCATGCTGATGCAGCTCCTCGGCCAGCGCCGCTAGGAACCCGTCGCAAGCAACACCGGCCGGGCGCCTTCGGGCGCCCGGTTTTTTTGTGCGTGCGGGCCGCCTTGACGTGTCTCCCAGGATGATGCTTTCTGGCCGCCCCGGCCGCAGTTCCGCGCGGCAAAAAGCCGGAGACCGACACTGGCATGGACGAGCTCTCGGGAGATCCGCGAGAACGTTTTTTCATTGTGTGCGCCGGCCGTACCGGCTCCACCCTCCTGGCCGCGGCGCTGGCCGATTCCGGTGCGGACTTCGCGATGCCGCTTCCGGGCAACTGGGATCCGAGCGGCGGAGGCATGGAGCATCCCCTCGTCCAGAGGGCGGCGGGCCGCTTTCACCGGGCGTACCGCATGGCGCCGGAAAAGCCGGTCGGGCGGTTCCGGGCGGCCGCCTGGAACTGGGAACGGCGCCAGGGGAAGCGGGACCTCGCGCGCGTTCTCGATGCGGCGCGCTATCTGAAGGGCATCAATATCGACCTTGCCGTGCAGCCGGCGTTCCAGCTTGGCTATTTTCCGCGCATCATCCTGAGCTACCGGAGCTTCGAGGCGCAGGCGCGGAGCCGGTTCACGATGCGGGGCCATTCCTCGCTGGACGCGCTGGCCCGCCTCTATAACCGGATCTACGGCAACGGCCTGCTTCTGCTTCAGATCTATGGCGGTTGCGCCGTGTCTTTCGACGAGCTCGTGACCGATGCGCCGCACCGCACCGCGGCGCTGCTGGCGGAAACCACGGGCCTGCCGGGCCCGGCGCTCGAACGTGCGCTGGGCGCCCGGATGACGGCGGGCACCCCGTCCGACACGAAGGACTGTACTCTCGATGAAGAAGCCGCTCGCCTCTATCGCGCGCTGGAGACGATGAAGGGGCGAGCGATTCCGGCCAGCCGCCAGGCGATCCGGTCCTGGTCCGGGCGCACCGCGCCGCCGGCCGTCTGATACCCCGCTACGCCTCGCCGCGCAGCGCCGCCAGCATAAGGGCGATTCCGGCGTCCAGCGTGCCGGTGTTGTCGATGCGCAGCATCGGCACGCCGGCGGGCAGGGCGACGCCGCGGGCGAGCCGGCCCAACGCCTCCGCCCCGTTCTCGCGCCCGCGCCCCGCCAGCCTTGCGGCCAGTATGTCAGGCGGCGCGGTGACCTCCACCACCCGCACCGGGGCGAAGGTCGCGGCCGCGGCGGCGATCACGGTGCGCGAGACGTTGGCGACGACCGCGCGCCCGCCGTCCAGATGCGACGCGTAATCCGCCGGGATGCCGTAATACGTGCCGTGGGCGCGCCAGTGCAGCATGAACCCCCCCTGCGCCGTCAGCGCGGCGAACTCCTCGGCCGTGGCGGGATCGTGGTCCTCGCCGCCCGCGTCGGCGGGCCGGGTGACGGTGCGCCGGGCGAAGACGATGGCGGCGCTGTCCGCCAGCGCCTGCCGGGCGCCGTCGATCAGGCTGTCCTTGCCGGCCCCGCTCGGCCCGACGATCAGGAACAGCGTGCCGCGCGGCACCTCCGGCGCTCCGTGTCCCGGTCAGGCGCGGGCGCGCAGCCCGCCCGCGTTCGCTTCCGCGTCGAGGATGCGCTGGAGCGCGCGCCGCGCCTGCAGCCCGCCGGCGTCCTGGTTGAAATCGACCTGGGGCGGCTCGCCGAACGCGTCGATATTCGCCTGCTGCGCCTTCAGCACGGCGAGGTCCTCGAGGAAGGCGGTATGCACCTGGCGGAACAGCAGCTCGGTCACGGTGGGGTCGTCGATCCTGAAGTCGTGCGCCTGCGCCCAGAAATAATGCGTGGTCCCGTCGGTTTCCGGCGTGATGGCGTTCAGGTTGCGCATGGTGATGCCCTGGCTCCGGTCGCCCTCCGGCGCGCCGGTCCCCGCCTTCGCCGCGCCGACGTCGAGCCGGACGAAGCCCGGCGGGGTGAAGTCGATGATCTGCCAGCGGTCGACGTTCTCGTCCGGGGCGAACCCGCCCGCCTTCTGGAAGAAGGGCGGCGCCGGGCTGTCCATGATCCAGCGCGTCACCCGCACCCCGTCGCCGATGCGCTCGGTCTTGATCGGATTGCCGGAGATCGCCTCCGTCCCCAGCGTGGTCGGGTGGACGAACTGCAGATGGGTGAGGTCCAGCAAATTGTCGACCAGCAGCATGTAGTTGGCGTCCACCGCCAGCCGCTCGCCCTTGGCGCGCCAGTCCGGATGGTCCATCCAGTGGAAATCCTCGATCGCGGCGGGGTCGGCCAGCGCCGGCTCGCCCATCCAGATCCACACCCAGCCGTAGCGCTCCGCCACCGGATAGCTGCGCACGCGGGCGTCGGGCGGGATCTGCGTCTGGCTCGGCACCCGGATGCAGGCGCCGGTCGGGTCGTAGGTCAGCCCGTGATAGAGGCATTCCACGTTATCGCCCCGGATGCGCCCGTCCGACAGCGGCATGTGCCGGTGGCAGCAGCGGTCCTCCAGCGCGGCGGGCCGCCCGTCCTCGCGCCGGTAGAGCACGACGGGCTCGTCGCAGATCGTCCGGCGCAGCATCTCCTGCCGGCGCACCTCGTCGGCCCAGGCGGCGACGTACCAGTAATTGCGTGGAAACATGGAACTCTCCGTCTCTCTGCGTGCTCTGATTCGGCTGTTCGCGCAGGCCGATTGTCCCCCCTGCGCGCGCCGAAATCAATCGCCGCAAGCCCCGCGTCCGCCGCACGGACTTCGGGCGGCGGCGGGGCGGG
>WHUE01000040.1 GCA_009377375.1 Alphaproteobacteria bacterium
GGCGACGCGGGGGTGGGCAAGACGGCCATCGCCGAGGGGCTGGCGCGCCGCATCGTCAGCAAGGAAGTGCCGGACGTCCTCCAGGACGCCACCATCTTCTCGCTCGACATGGGCGCGCTGCTGGCCGGGACCCGCTACCGCGGCGACTTCGAGGAACGGCTCAAGGCCGTCGTCAACGAGCTGGAGGATTGCGAGGGCGCGATCCTGTTCATCGACGAGATCCATACTGTGATCGGCGCCGGCGCCACCAGCGGCGGCTCCATGGATGCGTCCAACCTGCTCAAGCCGGCGCTGCAGAGCGGCTCGCTGCGCTGCATCGGCTCGACCACCTACAAGGAATACCGGTCCTACTTCGAAAAGGACCGCGCGCTGGTGCGCCGGTTCCAGAAAATCGATGTGGTCGAGCCTTCGGTCGAGGACACGGTAAAGATTCTCCGCGGCCTGAAGCCGTACTACGAGAAGCACCACCGCGTGCGCTACACGGCGGAGGCGCTGCGCTCCGCGACCGAGCTTGCGGCGCGCTACATCAACGACCGCAAGCTGCCGGACAAGGCGATAGACGTGATCGACGAGGTCGGCGCGGCGCAGAAGCTTCTGCCCGAGGGCAAGCGGCGCAAGATGATCACCGTCAAGGACGTCGAGGCCGTGGTCGCCAAGATGGCCCGGATCCCGCCGAAATCCGTCTCGCGCAACGACCAGCAGTCGCTGATGAACCTCAACCGCGACCTGAAGACCGTGGTCTTCGGTCAGGACGCGGCGATCGAGGCGCTGTCGGCGTCGATCAAGCTCGCCCGCGCGGGGCTGCGCGAACCGGAAAAGCCCATCGGCTGCTACCTGTTCTCCGGCCCCACCGGCGTCGGCAAGACCGAGGTGGCGCGCCAGCTCGCCAACACGATGGGGATCGAGCTGATCCGCTTCGACATGTCGGAATACATGGAACGCCACACCGTCTCGCGGCTGATCGGCGCCCCGCCCGGCTATGTCGGGTTCGACCAGGGCGGCCTGCTGACCGACGCCATCGACCAGCACCCGCACGCCGTGCTGCTGCTGGACGAGATCGAGAAGGCGCATCCGGACCTGTTCAACATCCTTCTGCAGGTGATGGATCACGGCAAGCTGACCGATCACAACGGCAAGCATGTCGATTTCCGCAACGTCATCCTGATCATGACCACCAATGCGGGCGCGTCCGAGATGGCCAAGGAAGCCATCGGGTTCGGCCGGCTGGAACGTGAGGGCGACGACGAGGAAGCGATCAAGCGCATGTTCACGCCGGAGTTCCGCAACCGGCTGGATGCGACGATCGCCTTCGACAGCCTCAGCGAGGAGGTCATCGCGCTGGTGGTGGACAAGTTCATCATGCAGCTCGAGGCCCAGCTTGAGGACCGCAACGTCACGATCGAGCTCGACGATGCGGCCCGCAAGTGGATGATCGCCAAGGGCTACGACCGCCATTTCGGCGCCCGTCCGATGGGCCGGGTGATCCAGGAGCACATCAAGAAGCCGCTGGCGGACGAGCTGCTGTTCGGCCGGCTGGCCAAGGGCGGCACCGTCAGCGTCAGCGTGAAGGACAACAAGCTGGCCTTCGCCTATGTCGAGGCGCCGCCGCCGAAGCCGCGGAAGCCCCGCGGCAAGTCCGGCGGCGCGGGCGGCAAGGAAGCCGCGCTGGTCGACTAGGCCAGGGCGTCACGCCGCGAAACAGCGACAGGCGGGCCATCGGCCCGCCTGTTTGCATGTGGGGCCCGTGCCCGGTCAGCCCACCGCGCCGATGTGGTGGGTGATGGCCGCGCCGATGCGGCGCAGCAGATCGAAATGCACCTCCAGCGGGTCGAGGATCGCCGCGTGCTCGCGCTCGTAGGTATGGGCGGCGTCGCTGCGATAGCTGGCGGGCTCGGCGAAATCGATCGCGTCGTCGTCGGGCGCCTGGCGACGGGGGAAGACCGCGCGCAGCGTCGCCACGGTGTCCTCCACGTCGAGATGCAGGAGCCTGTGCAGCGCCTCCTCGCGTGTCATCCCGTCATAGGGGGTGAAGTCCGGTATCCGCGTGGCCAGCAGATAGAGCCGGTGGATCAGGGCGACGCGCAGCGCGTGCAGGAGCGCGAGGTCCTCGCCATCCACGGGGAAGGCGCCGCCGTCGTCCGGCACGCCCTCCAGCGCCTCGCGCAGCAGCAGGAAATCCGCCTGGAACCGTCGCCGGATGCGGCCGAGCCGGGCATGGACGTCCGACGCCTCCAGCAGCCTGCAGATGGTGCGCAGCCCCTCGCGCCGTGTCGCGTCCTGCTCGCGCCCGGCCCGGATCAGCCACATGCCGGGGTCCAGCGAATCGACATAGGCGCTGAGCACGTCCGGGTCGCTCAGCGACAGCGCCGCCCGCACCATGGCGAGCGCCCGGCGGAAGCGCGGCGAGTTGCGCGCGACGAAACGGAACCGTTCCGGGTCCTTCGCCGCGGCGTGGCCGAGCCCGGTCAGCGTGTTGGCCATCAGCCCCAGCTGCTGCAGCATCGCGTTGTTGGTGATGGCGCGGATCTGCGACGGATGCGCGGCGTCGGCGCGCTGCCCCGCCATCTCGTGCTGACGGCGCGGCGGGCGCGACCCAGTGTGTTCGACCATGTTCGTCCCCAGCGCGCCGAGCAGCACGGCGTAATCCTCGTCCGCCACCACGCCGGCGAATTCCTGGCGCACGCCGGTGAAGAACTCGGAGGCGAAATCCGG
Organism: Alphaproteobacteria bacterium; assembly: GCA_009377375.1. Lineage (GTDB taxonomy): Bacteria > Pseudomonadota > Alphaproteobacteria > MPNO01 > UBA2964 > WHUE01. The sequence goes on from WHUE01000040.1 coordinate 2,713, forward strand.
TTCGCGATAGACCGGATCGCTTGCCTCGTCGGCATGCGTGCCGAGCACGGACTCGACCGTGCGGCAGACCACGGCGAAGGCGATGTCGGGATCGAGGAACGGCACGTAGCCGTCGCCGCCCTGGAAGCTGACCTCCTGCTTCAACGTCATTCCGGCGCGCTCGAAGGCCAGCCGGCTGACCGGCGTATCCAGGTAGCGCAGCCGGTCGGCCATGCTGACCGGGTGGCCGCCGCGGCCGATGGATTCGCCGTGGGTGTCGAACAGCACCACCTGGATGCCGCGCAGCCCGGCCCGCGACAGCGCGCCCGCGATGCGGATGCGCATGCGTTCGATCAGGAAGGTCGCCGCCATCTGGCCCACATAGCGGCCGGAATCGGAATGGCCGAACTGGATGCAGATGCGTCCCATCCCCTGGACATAGCTGCGGAAGGCCGGCGATTTCAGCGCCTCGGCGATGATGGTGTCGCCGTTGCGCAGCGCCTCGGCGGTTTCCAGCAGCGGGGTGATCTCCACCAGGTGCGCGACGCCGAACAGCCGCGCGAAATAGAGCGCGGCGAGCAGGGTGAAGGGGGATTCCGTCTCCGCGATGAGAAAGCGGATCAGCGTGCGCCCGTCGATATGCCTGGCCAGCTCGGCGACCAGCATGAACATGCGCCGCGCCGAGGCGCGCTCGCCCATGATGCTGCCCAGGTTCACGGTCTCGGGCTGCACCGTCTCCAGCATGTCGCCGACCATGTTCAGGTAGGACCGCCGGCGCGCGGGATCGTTGGGCGGCGACACCAGCCCGACCTGCTGTCGGATCGCGTTGTGGATCTGCGTCGCGTTCACGCGGAAATGCGGGTGGGCGAGGGTCAACCCGTGCCCCGCCAGCGCCGCATCCATCACGCGCAGCCGCAGCGCCAGCGCATCGTCCTCCGCCGCCTCGATGGCGCGGGCGAGCAGAGCGCGCAGCGGGCGCGCGTCTGTCAGCGCGTCGCCGCGCCCCCCGACCAGCCGGCGTGCGAACGCCGCCGCTTCCCCGGCGGCGCTGGCGTCGACCTCGCGCGACTGGCGTATCTGGCCTTCCACCGTGGCGATGGCCGTTTCCAGCAGGGCGGCGAAGGCCGCCAGCGCGTCGCCCTCCGCCGCGCCGGGAAACTCGGCGCGTACGGTCCGGCATTGCTCCAGCTGACGGCGCAGAAGGGCCAGCTTGGCGCGCAGATGCATGCGCAGCGTATCGATCCAGCCGATGTCGGAGCGGCCGTCATGGTCGTACCCCACCCAGGAGGCCACCGTGACCAGCCCCGGCACCATCGTCTTCCATCGCTGCGGATACATCTCGCGCGCGACCTCCAGCACCACCTTGTGCAGCCGGTCCAGCGCGTCCTGCGCGTTGACGATGGCCTCGCGCGCCCAGGCGAACTCCATGTCCAGCGTGATCGCCTCCGGCGCGCGGTGGCGGGCGGCGCAGAGCTCTTCCATCGCGGCGTCGCGGTCGCTTCCGGCGGCGACGCGGGCGAGCGTGCGGCCGACCTCCAGCGGGCTGGAAAAGGTGGGATGTGCGGTGAACACGATGCCGAAATGCATCTTCTCGACCGCGTCCCGGAACCGTTCGGGCGCGATCGGCGGCCGGTTGTCCTCCGGCCGGGCGAGGCGGCGCAGCAGGGCGCGCAGCCTGTCCTCGTTCGCCGCCGGGCCGGTTTCGCCGACGAAGGCGCCGAGCCGGCCCCCGCGCCGCAGCGCCGCCATCGCGGACATGCGCTGGATCAGCGGCGCCAGCGCGTCGAAGCCGATCTCGCCCCCGTCGATCAGGCGATTGACCTCCAGCGCCATGCGCAGGATCGGGTTGCCGAAGGGATCCTTCGCACCGTTGTCGCGGCAGGCGGCCAGCCGCGCGCGCAGCCCGTCGTGAAGCGTTCGCGATTCGTCGGCGGACTCCCCCGACGAAACGGTCTCGATCGAGGGCAGCGTTGCCATTGGCGCCTCCCGTGAAGCGGGCTATTTCGGCTCCGTCCAGCTCCCCAGCCGGCCCCTGCGGCCAGTCCGTCGAATGATTTTGCATTGCAAAAATAGCGGACCGGCCGGCTGTTGGCAACCGCCGATGCCGCGCCGATCAGCCGCCGCCCTTCACCGGGGTCGACAGCGCGCCGCGCCGGTAGGGCGAGCGCTGCTCGGTCAGGTGCTCCATCTCGAACAGGATTTCGCGGCGCTCCCGCGCCGCGAAATCGGCGACGGCGTCGCGGAACCCGGTATCGCGGATCCAGTGGGCGCTGTAGGTCGCGGAGGGCAGGTAGCCCCGGCTGATCTTGTGCGGGCCCTGCGCCCCGGCTTCGACCTTCGCCAGCCCGTGCTCGATGGCGTAGTCGATGGCGCGGTAGAAGCAAGCCTCGAAATAGAGCTTGTTGAACCGCTCGATGCAGCCCCAGTTGCGGCCGTAGAGCGTGTCCGAACCGCGCAGGTTCAGCGCGCCGCCCACATACTCGCCGTCATGCATCGCCAGCACCAGGACGATCCGCTCAGCCATGCGCTCGCGCAGCAGCCGGAAGAACTTGCGGTTCAGATAGGCATGCGCCCAGCGGCGGTCCACCGTGTCGAGATAGAAGCGGTAGAACGCCTCCATGTGCTCGTCCTTCAGCGCCTCGCCGCTGAGCACCTGGATATCGACCTCCTCGTTGGCCTCGCGGCGCTCCTTGCGCACCGCCTTGCGCTTGCGCGACGACAGCTCGCCGAGGAAGTCCTCGAAGTTTTCGTAGCCGCGGTTGTGCCAGTGGAACTGCTGGCCCATGCGCTTCAGGAACCCCGCCTCTTCCAGCGCGTCCCATTCGTCCTCGTGACAGAAGGTGACGTGCAGCGTCGCGACCTTGCGCTTCTCCGCCAGCGCCATCAGCCCGGCGATCAGCCCCTGGCGGATGCGCGGCGCGTCGTCGCCCTCGCGCACCAGCAGCCGCGGCCCGGTGACGGGGGAGAACGGCACGCTGCATTGCAACTTGGGGTAATACCTCCCGCCCGCGCGCTCGTAGGCGTCGGCCCAGCCCCAGTCGAACACGTACTCGCCGTAGGAATGGTTCTTCAGATAGCACGGCACGGCCCCCGCAACGCGCCCGTCCGCATCCTCGATCACCACGTGCTGCGGCGCCCAGCCGGACTCGGCGCAGGCCGAGCCCGAATCCTCCATCGCCTGCAGGAAGGCGTGGCTGACGAAGGGATTGTCCGGGCCCGCGCAGGCATCCCACGCCGCGGCCGGGATCTCGTCGATCCCGCTGACGACCTTGACGGTGACGCTGTCGCCGCTGTCCGGCATTGGCGGAGGGCTGACCTGTATCTGTTCGATGCCTGGATGCAGTGTATCGAATGGCCGGACGCGATAACAGGGGATCGGGGGCCGCACAGGACCGCCGCGCTCCAATCGACACCGCGCGTGAATCGTGATAATCGGTCGATCCGGTTTCAGCCGCAATTCACAAGCGGCATGGACGGGGCGGGGGGCAGAATGGGCGGGTTGCGCGTCGCGTCGCTTCGAGGGCGTTCGCTGCCGGACTGCGGCGGCGGGCAGGGGCTGCGCCGCGCGATCGTCATAGCCGCGGCGCTTCTTCTGGCTTCATGCGGCGGCCTTCAGCCGGCCGCCCCCTACGATCCAGAGATAGAGCGTACTGTGTCGGAGTTCGACAAGGCGGTGCTCCGCTTCGTCGCGGACATGCAGGGCCTGTCCCGGACGGAGAAAGGCACCTACGGCGAGAACGTCGAGTTCTACACGAAGTGGAAGGTAACGCTCGCCCATCTGCGCAACCGCGCCATCGCGACCGATACGGGTACGAGCTGCGGTTCGGACGAGGAACTCGACCGGATCGTGGCCGGCGGCTTCAAGGCGCTGGACGAGGCCATGCAGAAGGCTGCCGCAGCGGTCAGGGCCGCGGACGCAAGAACGCTGGAGCCCGCGCGGGACTGGGTCGAAGAGCGGCTTGCCGCCGCGCGGACGCGGTTCAACGCCGCGGATGCGGCCCGCGCCGATTACGAACGGCTGGAAGCGAAGCTCGACCGCTGGGTGACGGCCGCCAACCGCGTCCGTGGCGCCATGGCCCAGGCCGCCGCCGGCGGGCCGGATGCGTTTCAGCCGGCGACCGGCGGCTGCACCACCCGCATGGTGACCTATCTGGCCGACCAGTTCGAGGCGCTGGAACGGTTTCACATGAAACAGAGGGATATCGGGATACCCGCCCGCCGCGCACCGGCGATCCTGATCGGCGTTCCCGTTCAGGTCATTCTCAGGGTGCAGGAGCGCAAGAAGGCGCTGCATCAGCGCGGCGTTCTCTGACGCGGTCGCGCGACGAAAAAGACAGGGGGAAGGGGAACAGCCATGCCGGACGCAGCGCCGCAGACATTCGACGAGGTTTTCAACATCGTGAAATCCGAGGCCGTCGTCGCGTTCACCGATCTGCGCCAGGGCGTGATGGAGACCGCCCGGATCGTCATCGTTCACCAGATGCGCCAGATCGCCACCGCGGTCTGGGACGTCATGGAAGGGCTGGCGGCCGGCGACTACACGCCGGAAGGCGCGGCGGAGCTGCTGGACATGGCGCGCCGCGCGGCGGCGACGGCGATCTCCGGCGCGACGGAACTGCTGTACAGCGAGGTGCAGGCCGCGGTGACGCGCATCTATAACGCGCTGATGAATGCCGTGGCCGGGACGGTGAAGACGGCGCTCGGCGCGGTGCTCTGACCGGCTGCCGCCGCCCGGCGCTACGCGATCTCGAACACCCCGTCGATCTCGACCGCGGCACCGAGGGGGAGCGAGGCGACGGCGACGGCGAAGCGGGCGTGGCGGCCGGCATCGCCGAAGATCGCGACCATCAGGTCGGAGGCGCCGTTGGTCACCTGGGGCGGCCCGGTGAAATCCGGCGCGCCGTTGACGAAGGAGCCGAGCTTGACCACCCGCTTCACCCGGTCGAGGTCTCCGCCGCAGGCGGCCTTGAGCTGGGCCAGCAGGTTCAGCGCGCAGGCTCTGGCCGCCTTCTGCCCGTCCTCGATATCGAGATCCGCGCCGAGCTTCCCCTTGATCACCTCGCCGCCCGCCGACGACACCTGGCCGGAGACGAATACCAGCTTGCCGGTCACGACATAGGGGATGTAATTGGCCTGCGGGGCGGGGGCATCGGGCAGCGCGATGCCGAGCTCCGCCAGCTTCGCGTCGATCTTTCCAGCCATGGGCGCGCATCCTTTCGCGGTTGTTGAGCCTGGGTCAGCCTATCCGCGCGCCTGCGTCCATGCCAGTGGGGGCGGGTAAAAAAGAGGGGGGCAGATACGCCGCCCCCCGCAGTCTCAGGGAGACGCAACGTCAGACCTGGCGTTGCTCGACTGGGGCATCCGCTGAGGAAAGGACGGACACCCCGCTTCCCGGCGGCTCCGATGCCTGCCGCCGTGAAGCCTCCGCGCCGGCGGCCGTCCCTGCGGCGGCCGTGACGCCCGTTCGAATTGTCGTGCCGTTGCGCGGGTCGCTTCGGGCGACGCCGCGCGCGGTATGCGCCAGCGCCAGCGCCTGCGACATCATCCCGGTCACTGCCGACGCGCTCAGGGCGGGTTCCACGCCGCGGCGCGCGACGGGTGCGCCTCCCGCGGCGCGGCCGCCCTCAATGACGTTCAGCGCGGCGCGCAGTGGCTCGGCGCCGCCCTCGGACCGCCTCGGCATCAGCGCGCCGAACAGGGCATCCGCCTGCGCCCAGCCGCCGTCGAACGCATCGGCCGGTGCATCCTCGGCGCGGCCCAGCACAAGGTGCTTGAGCCCCAGCCGCCAGCCGAGCAGCAGCGCCTCGCGGCAATCCGCCGGCGCGCTGCCCGCCGGCATCGCCAGCGCGTGGCCCACGCCGCCGGACACGAAGGGCTGCAGGGCCGCCAGCATGCGGATGCGCCCCTCCACCACGATGCGGCGCCGGCCGTCGCGGCCCTGCGGCTGCGGCGTGTCGAAGACAGCGAGATGGTCGGCGCGCAGATGCGGTGCGCCCTCCATGCCGTCGGCGCCGAAGCAGTAAGCGTTGGCGGCTCCCACCGCGTCGTCGGAGAAGCCGAGCGCGTTCAGCAGATCGAAGCTGTCCGAGGCCAGCGCCCGGCGGTCGAGGCCGAGCATGCGCACGCAGAACGACTCGCCCAGCGCCCACTTGCTGAACACGAAGCGGATGTCGAACGTGCCGGCAAGCGCAGCCTCCACCGCACCCAGCGCCGCGTTGCCGAAGCCGCGCCGGCGCAGCGCCGCGTGGTCGATGCCGGGCGCCTGCGCCAGCGTGCCGTGCCCGGTGAGGAAGCGCAGGATGTCCGCGATCTGGCCTTCGTCGTAGCCGAGCGCGCGCAGGGCCGAGGGGATGCGCGCACTCGCCGTCTTGCGGAACCCGCCGGCCGGAATTGCCTCGAACGCGGCCGGCGCGGCCATCGGTTCCGCTCCCGGCGCCGCCGCGTCGAGCAGCCGCATCGCGGCGCGATCGGGCGTCACCAGGGTCAGCTGCGCGTTGCGCATCCCGGCGGCAGCGGCGGCCTCGCACGCCGCCTGCCATGCCAGCGCCGCGCGGCGGGCGAGTCCTGCTTCGGGGCAGCGCGCCGCGCGGAGCGGCACCGGCGTCCAGCCCAGCGACTCGTAGCCGCCATCCGCGCCTTCGGCGGCGCGGGCATGGTTGCGCAGCACGCGCATCGCCGTGTCGCGATTGCGCGCATAGGCGGGGAAAGCCCCCATCGCGTCCGCCATGGCGGCGGAGCAGGAGCCGGCGGCGGCGGTCGTCAGCGCGGCGGCGGCGGCGGCCAGGGCGCGGCCCTGGCAGCTGTCATAGGCCAGGCCCAGCGCCATCAGCGCGCCGGCGATATTGGCGGGGGCGAGACCGATGGCGCGGAACTCCCACGCGCGCCCGGCGAGGCGCGGGGTGGGATGCGCGGTGAAGCCGATGGCAATGTCGAGCGCGACCGTCCAGAGCCGCGCGGCGTGGGCCAGCGCGTCCGCGTCGATTCCGCCGCGCGGCGCGACGAAGGCCTCGAGGTTCAGGTGGGCGCGACCGCAGGCAGTGTCGTCCAGAAACAGCAGATCCCCGTCCGCCCCGACGCTGCGAACGGCCCCGCTTCCGGCGCAGGGATTCCAAGCCTCCGCCGTGTCGCGATAGATCAGCCCGCAATCGCCGGCATGCCAGGTCGAGCGGGCGACGGCGTCAAGCAGCGCCGCCGCAGCCCCGCCGCCATAGCTGGCTGCGTCCAGCACGGCGTCGCCCGCGCGTACAGCCCGGCGGGTGAGCGGGCCGGCGTCACGCCGGGCCTCGCCCGGAAAGGTCATATCGCGCACCGCTTCCGGGCCGTACCCGGCGGCGATCAGCGCCAGGAGCCGTTCGACGGCCGGCCAGGACACCATCGCCTCGCGCGCGGCGATCAGCGCGAAGCGTAGCGCCGGGTTCACGCCTGGGTCGTGACGCCGTGCGCCGGCGGCGGCGAAGCAGGCGGCGGCAATCGCGTCGAGATGCCGGCGGGCCAGCCGCGCGCCCGCGCCAGCCGCGGCCCTGTACTCGCAGGCCGCGCCGGGCGCCGAGGCAAAAAGCTCCGCTTCCGGATGCTCGGCATCGAGGGCGATGAAGCGCGCCGCCCGGCCGTCGCCGCCGAAGGCCCTCGCCGCGCTGTCGCCGATGCGGAGCTGGCCCATCAGTCCCGGCCCGGACGCGCCGCCCATGGCGGAGACGTTGACGCCGGCGCCCAGCCCCGCGGCAAGCCCGGCGGCCTCGCGCCGCCACAGATCCATCGTCCCGCCCTCGCCGGCAATACCGGCGGTGACGCCGTGGATGACCGCGCCCCCGGCGGCGATGTCGCCGGGGCCCGCGCGGCGCACCGCGCCGGTGCGGTAATCGGTGACGAAGGCCGCCGGCGCCGCCGCGGCGTCGCCATAGGCCCACCAGCGCCCGGCATCGCGCAGCACGGCGAGGTCGGGCAGGGCGACCTGACGGCACATCGTGGCGCGGAGCTCGTCGAAGAAGGCCCGGGCGTCGGCGGCCGAATCGAAATACCCGGCCCGCCAGCCGTGCCAGGAAAGCGCCCCGGCGACCCGGTCGAACACCTGCCGCGCATCGGTCTCCGGCCCGCGGGCCGCGCCCGGCGCGGCCTCGCTGCGCCACAGCCAGCGCGGCACGTCGTCCTCCGCCACCGGCAGGGTCGCGTCGGGCACGCCGTCTGCGGCCATGCAGGTCGAGACCAGCATCGCGCAGGCCTCGTCGGACCAGCCGGCCGGCACGGTCACAAGATCGTCGGTCAGGGAGTCCGAAAGGGACGCGATGCCGTCGCTCGCCCGGTCCGGTCGGAGCCGGGAGCAAAAGACCACCCCGTCATAGGGTGAAGCGCCTTCTGCGGTGTAGCGGCGGACCACCTGCACGTCTGCCCCCGTTCGTTTCGCGGCCACCGTCGGGGCAAATGCGGTCGCCGAACCCGCCCCGACAGTGTCTCGCCGCTAACGTTCCCCCCGCTGGACGATGCCTCCCAAACTTCCCACCTGGCTACTCAACGCTACTACGCAGATACTGACGCCCCATGGCACGTCCCAGATATAGGGGGAGCTTTTTAAATATCATCAATATATCGCGCAGGCAACCATATTCTGTGGATCGTTTTAATTTCACCCCCATATCAAGTATTAAATGTGCTTAACGCGAAGCTTCCGGCGGCCCGTCGGGCTGGACTGGACGGGGCGCAAATGCCATATATGCGGGGCCCGCCCCGCCCCGAACCGGCGGGGCGGTGGATTTTGCGAGCATCCGGAGACGGCGGCATGACCCTGGGGACGCGACTGTTTACCTGGCTGCGCGGAGAACTCGTCGGGACCGACGCCGAGGGCAACCGCTATTACCGCGACAAGAAGGCCGTACCGGGTGCGCGCGACCGTCGCTGGGTGCTTTATAACGGGGCGGCCGAGGCCTCGCGGGTGCCGGCGGAATGGCATGGCTGGCTGCATCACCGCACCGACGCGCTGCCCGTCGCCGACCGGCCGCGCATGACGTGGCAGAAGGCGCATGCGCCGAACCTGACCGGCACGCCGGCCGCCTACCGGCCGCCGGGCCATGTTCTGAAGGGCGGCCAGCGCGCCCGCGCGACCGGGGACTACGAGCCCTGGCGGCCGGTCTGATCCGCGCAGCAATCGTAAACAGGGATCGAACTATGGGCAGAAGTCTGGTCGAAACGCTGATCGGCGCCGTGGTGCTCGCGGTGGCCGGCGCGTTTCTGATGTTCGCGTACAACACTGCAGGGATGAAGCGGCTCGACGGCTACCCGATTATCGGCAAGTTCGATCGCATCGACGGGCTGCTCGAGGGCAGCGACGTGCGCATGAGCGGCATCAAGGTCGGCACGGTGACGAAACAGCAGCTCGACCCGCAGACCTATCTCGCTGTGGTGACCATCAACGTGAAATCCGACGTGAAGCTGCCGCAGGACACCTCGGCGCTGATCACCTCGGACGGGCTGCTGGGGGACAAATACCTGTCGCTGACGCCCGGCGGCGCGGAGGCGATGCTCAAGCCCGGCGAAGAGCTTCAGCATACGCAGGGCTCGGTGGACCTGATGTCGCTGGTCGGCCGGTTCATCTTCGGCCAGGCCGGCGGCGACAAGGACAAGAAGGCGGAGCCGGGGGCCGATGGCCTCAAGTAACGCTGCGCCCGGCAACGTCCAGCGCTGGCTTCCCGACCGCTACGCCGCCCATGGCCGTTTCGTCGCCGAGCTGGGCGAGCCGCTGCTGGTGCTGCTCGATCCCCGGCCGGGCGAGCGGATTCTCGACCTCGGCTGCGGCGACGGCGCGCTGACGATGAAAATCGCGGGGGCCGGCGCCGCGGTCGTCGGCGTAGACGCCAGCGCCGAGCAGATCGCGGCCGCCCGGACGCTGGGGCTCGACGCCCGCGTCGCCGACGGCCAGGCACTGCCCTTCGACAGAGAATTCGACGCCATCCTGACCAATGCCGCGCTGCACTGGATGAAGGATGCCGACGCGGTGATCGACGGCATGTGGAGGGCGCTCCGCCCCGGCGGCCGTCTGGTCGGCGAGATGGGCGGCCAGGGCAACGTGGAAAAGATCGGCGGCGCGCTGGTGGCGGCGATGGACCGGCGCGGGCTGGACGGCCGGGCCGCGTTCCCGTGGTACTTCCCGGGGCCGGACGAATACCGCTCCAGGCTGGAATCCCGGGGCTTCGAGGTTTCCTGTATCGAACTGATCCCGCGCCCGACGCCCCTGCCGGCCGACATCGGCGGCTGGTTCGAGACCTTCGGCGAGGCGTTTCTGCTGGCGGTGCCGGAAAGCGAGCGCGCCGCCTTCATCGAAGAGGCGCGCGAGGCGCTGCGCCCGGCGCTGCAGGATGCAACCGGCGCGTGGATCGCCGACTATGTGCGGCTGCGCTTCACCGCCGCGAGGCCCGCCGATGAGGCGCGCTAGCGCGACCGTACTGCTGCTGCTCGCCGCGCTGGCTCCCTCGGTCGCGCGGGCGGAAGCGGTGGCGGTGCTTCAGGGGCTGGACAAGGTGACGGCGCGCATATCCACCATTCCGGCGCCGGTCGGGGAGTCGGTGCAGTTCGGTTCTCTGCACATCGACATCCGGGCCTGTCACAAGCGCCCGCCCGAGGAGACGCCGGAAAGCGCCGCGTTTCTCGTGATCGACGACGTGAAGCCGGGCGAGGCGCCGGTGCGCATCTTCAGCGGATGGATGTTCGCCTCCAGCCCCGCGCTGTCGGCGCTGGAGCACCCGGTCTACGACGTGACGCTGGTGGATTGCAGGAACGCCGCGAGTTCCTCGTCCGAAAGCTCGCAATAGAAGGTCGCGTTTACGTCCAGCGCCTTCGACAGAAGGTGGCGATAGCCGCCGCGGTGGATCTCGACCGCGCCGAACTGGCTGAGATGCCGGGTGACGAACTGTGTGTCCAGCAGGGTGAAGCCGCCCTTGCGCAGCCGGGCGACGAGGTGGACCAGGGCCACCTTGCTGGCGTCGCGCTCGCGCGAGAACATGCTCTCGCCGAAGAACGCGCCGCCCAGCGCCACCCCGTACAGCCCGCCGACGAGCCTGCCGTCGCGCCAGCATTCGACGCTGTGGGCGCGACCCATCTCGTGCAGGTCGATATAGAGCCGGACGATCTCGTCGTTGATCCACGTCTCGCCGCGCCCTTCGCCGGGTTCGGCGCAGCGCCGGACGACGCCGGCGAAGGCGGTGTCGCAGCGCACCTCGTAGAAGTTGTTTCGCGCCCTGCGGCGCAGCCGCCGCGGGACATGGAAATGATCCATCGGCAAGATTCCGCGCTTTTCCGGGTCGATCCAGTAGAGCGTCGGATCGTCATGCCGCTCGGCCATCGGGAAAAGCCCGACGGCATAGGCCCTGAGCAGGATTTCAGGGTTGAGGCCGGCCATGGGTCTAGCCCGCCGATCCCGCGGCCCCGGCCATCATCCGTTCCAGCCAGTGAATATCGTAGTCGCCGTTGACGAAATCCGCCTGCTCGACGATGTGCTGGTGCAACGGGATGGTCGTTTCTATGCCGCCGATCACGTATTCCTCCAATGCGCGGCGCAGGCGCATCAGGCACTCGTTGCGGGTGGCGCCGTGAACCACCAGCTTCGAGACAAGACTGTCATAATGCGGCTGGACCGTATAGCCGGAATAGAGCGCCGAATCGACCCGCACCCCCAGCCCGCCGGGCGGGTGATAGTCGGTGACGCGGCCGGGCGAGGGGACGAACAGGTCGGGCGATTCCGCATTGATGCGGCATTCGATGGAATGGCCGGAAAAGGTGATCTCGTCCTGGGTGTAGGCCAGCGGCGCGCCCGCGGCGATACGGATCTGCTCGCGCACGATATCGATCCCGGTGATCGCCTCCGTGACCGGGTGCTCGACCTGGAGCCGCGTGTTCATCTCGATGAAATAGAACGCGCCGTTTTCGTACAGGAACTCGATGGTGCCGGCATTGCGGTAACCGAAACGCTGGACGGCGCTGCGCACCTGCTGGCCGATGTCACGGCGCTGGGCGTCGTTCAGCGCGGGCGAGCCCGCTTCCTCCAGCACCTTCTGGTGACGGCGCTGCAGCGAGCAGTCGCGCTCGCCCAGATGGATGACGTTGCCGTCGGCGTCGGCCAGTACCTGTATCTCGATGTGGCGGGGCCGCGACAGGTATTTTTCGATATAGACCGCGCTGTTGCCGAATGCCGCGCCGGCCTCGGCGCGGGTCTGGGACAGCTTCTCCGCCATCTCGCCCGGGGCGTTCACCACCCGCATGCCGCGCCCGCCGCCGCCGGCCGACGCCTTGATCAGCACCGGATAGCCGATTCCGTCGGCCAGCCGCCGCGCCTCGGCCTCGGATTCCATCGGCCCGTCGGAGCCCGGCACGACGGGCAGGCCCAGCTCCCTGATCTTGCCCTTGGAGGCGATCTTGTCGCCCATCAGCCGGATATGGTCCGGCGAGGGGCCGATGAACACGATGCCGTGCTCCTCGACGATCGAGGCGAAGCTCGCGTTCTCCGACAGGAAGCCGTAGCCGGGATGGATGGCGTCGGCATTGGTCACCGTCGCCGCCGTGATGATCGCCGGCACGTTGAGATACGAATCGCGCGCTGCCGGCGGCCCGATGCAGACGCTTTCGTCGGCGAGGCGCACATGCATCGCATCGGCGTCGGCGGTGGAATGAACCGCGACGGTCTGGATGCCCATCTCGTGGCACGCGCGATGGATGCGAAGCGCGATTTCCCCGCGATTGGCGATGAGGATCTTGTCGAACATGGGCGCCCGGCCCCTATTCCAGGATTACCAGCTCCTCGCCGAACTCGACCGGAGTCTTGTCGGCGACGAGTATCCTGGCGATGCGGCCGGCGCGCGGCGCGCGCACCGGGTTGAACGTCTTCATCGCTTCGATCAGCAGCAGGGTCTGGCCCTCGTTCACCGCGTCGCCGACCTTGACGAAGGCGGGCGCTCCGGGATCGGGGCTCAGATAGACGACGCCGACCATCGGCGCGGTCACGGCGTCGGGATTCGGCCCCGCCGGCTCGGTCCGCACCTCGATGTCGACAACCGGAGCCGCCGTCGCGGGGGGCGGCGCCACGGCCGCGGGCGTGCGCGCCACCCGGATGGTGCGCCCCTCCTCGGAGTATTCGATCTCGGTCAACCCGGTATCGTCCAGCAGCTTGCCGAGCTTGCGGACAAGGGCGGGATCGACGTCGAACTTGGCCATTATTCTGCCTTCTCTCCGTTCAGGAGGTTTGCCATTGCCTCGACCGCCAGCACGTAACCGCCGCCGCCGAAGCCGCAGATCATGCCCGTGGCCGCCGGGCTGACCCAGGAATGGTGGCGGAACGCCTCGCGGGCGAAGATGTTGGACAGGTGCAGCTCGATCACCGGGCAGTCCTGCATGCGCAGCGCATCGGCGATGGCCAGGGAGGTGTGGGTGAACGATGCAGGATTGATGACGATGCCGTCGACGCCGTCGCTCCCGCCCGCTTCCTGAATCCAGCCGATGATCTCCGCCTCGTCGTTGCTCTGCCGGAAATCGACGGCGAGCCCGACCGCGGCGGCCTTCGCTTCACAGGCGGCGGCGATGTCGTTCAGCGTCCGATGTCCGTAAATTGCCGGCTCCCGTGTCCCGAGCATGTTCAGGTTGGGGCCGTTCACGATGAGAATCCGTTTAATCCCGGGCACTTTCCCCGACCCCGACGCGTCATTCGAACCTGCCAGCGTTATAGCATGGGCCGGTTGCCGCGCAACGGGGCGAATGGAATCGGGGGTCGGGCGCGCCTTTCGGGGCGCGGTGGCGCCGAGGGAGCCTTCCCGCTATTCACGGGATATTAACCCTCTCAGGGCAAATAAAGCGGACCGTCGGCTAACACCGGGCCGCCGGGTGCATGCAGTCATATGAATTACGGTGAAATCCGGCGCTGTCCGCGACGGGCCGGACGCTGCGAAAAGTCTCCTGAGGCAGGAGAACGGTATCGCGGCTGAGGATGCGGCCACAAGAGGTCTCTGCCATGTCTACAGCGTTCGAGTTACAGATTTACCAGAACGGCCAGTGGCAGTTCGATTCGTATTTCGACGACAAGGACACGGTCGTTTCGGAAGCGGAGCGCATGAACGCCAGCGGGCGCTACTCCGGCGTCCGTGTCCTGGAAGAGACGTACAAGGAAGGCACGAACGCCTGCGAATATCACGTGATCTTCTCGCGGCTGGGCAAGGATTCCGGCGCCAGCAACTGGCGGGACCGTTATCAGTCGGCCGGAAGCACGGCCGAGCCCATGGACGACGGGGACGTGGCCCGCCGGCTCAAGCCGAAGCACAGGCCGCAGCCGCGAAAGAAGTCGAACCCCATCGGCCTGATCGCCATCGCGTCGGTCATAGTCCTGCTGGGCATCGCGGCGATCATCGGATTGCGTTCGATCGCAGGAACATCCTGACGCCTGACCTCCGCCGGCCTTGTTCCACGGGCGGGGGAAAAACCGGAAATCCATTGTAAAACCGCAATTTACGGGAAGTTAACCAAATCTCCTGAGAATACGCCCTGTATCCATTAAACGGGCCGAGCACATGGACAGTCTGACCGACGCGACGGAGCGCCAGGGCACCGGCGACGAACTGCCCAAGGGCATGGAGCGGCGGCTTGTTCTGCGCCTGCTTTCCTACTGGCGCAGCCTGTCCGAGGACGGCGTGCTGCCGTCCTTCGCCGCGATCGATCCTTCGGCGATGAAGGACATGTGGGAGAGCTGCTTCGTGCTCGATATCGTCGGTCATGAAGCCGACCCGGTGTTTCGCACGGTGGGCGCCGCCTTTGCGGAGCATTCGCCGATCGATCTGGTCGACCGGCGGGTCTCCGAGGCGCGGGCGAACACGCTGGTCTACGCTTCCGTCTCCTATATCCATGAAGTCATCTGCAAGGGCGTGCCGATCTCGCGCGGCGGCGAGTTCTACAAGGCGGACGGCGTCAAGGTTCTTTACCGCAGCATCGTGCTGCCGATGAGCGACGATGGCGAGACCATCAGCGGGCTGCTGTGCGCGGCGAACTGCCGCGAAGCGATCGAAGGCTGAAGGGTCGGGCTTTTGCACCGGACAGGACCATGAGGGCATTCGAGATCCATACGTTTACCGGCGGCAAGTGGAAGATCGATTCGGTCTTCGACGACCGCGAACTTGCGGTATTCGAAGCCCAGCGCATCGACGAGAGCAGCCGCTACGCAGGAGTCCGCGTCGTCGAGGAAAATTTCGACGAGGACACCCAGAAGACGACCGCCAGAACCATCTTCCGCGGCGGCCGCGTCGAGAACGACGCCAACCGGCGTCATCCGCTACCGCCGCAGAAACGTGCGCCGGGAACCGCCGCGCAGCGCGGCGGGGCCGCCGGCCCGGCGCGCGGCGCCAAGCGTGTGCGCAAGTCGGAGAAGTCGAACACGGCGCTGGTGATCATGCTGACGGTCATTCTCGTCGGCGGGCTGGCGGCGCTGACCGCGCTGCATTTTCTGCCGCGATTCGTCTGACCATCCGCCATGCAGGCCGCGCGGGCGGCAACCGGAACCGGGCGCGCCCTGTGGCGCGTTTTTTCTTTATGGCGCCTGTCATAGCGTGTATCAGCACGGGCCTTGAATCGCGCCGCGGCGTTCATGCGGCAGAGGGGCCTTGCTGCAGGATATGTCCGAGAAGATTTTCCGCTTTCTGAAGGAACACCGCCCGGAAACGCCGTGCCTGGTGGTCGATCTCGATGTCGTCGAGCATAACTTCCACGTCATGCGCCGCGCGCTGCCGGAGGCCCGCATCTACTATGCGATGAAGGCCAACCCGGCGCCGGAGATCATCCGGCTTCTGCACCGTCTGGGCGCGCGATTCGATACCGCCAGCATCTACGAGATCGAGAAATGCCTCTCGCTCGGCATCCCGCCGGACGATCTGTCCTTTGGCAACACGGTGAAGAAGCAGTCGCATATCGCGCGCGCCTTCGGAATCGGGGTGCGCATGTTCGCCTTCGACAGCGAGGCGGAAGCCGACAAGCTTGCCGCCGCCGCGCCGGGCGCGGACGTCTATTGCCGCTTTCTGATGAGCGGCGCCGGGGCGGACTGGCCGCTGTCCCAGAAATTCGGCTGCGATCCCGCTTTCAGCCCCGACCTGCTGATGCGCGCCGCCGGGCTGGGCCTGAATCCCTGCGGCGTGTCCTTCCATGTCGGCTCGCAGCAGAGGGACCTGCGCCAGTGGGACGTGGGCATCGGCGCTGCGGCACGGATTTTCGAAGCCGCCGCCGCGCGCGGCCTGACGCTGCGCCTCGTCAATCTGGGCGGCGGGTTCCCGGCGCAGTACCGTTCGTCCATCGCGCCGGTCGAGGCGCACGGGGCGGCGATCGAGGAGGCGCTGGAGCGTCATTTCGGCAAGGACCGCCCGGAGATACTGGTCGAGCCGGGCCGCTCCCTGCCCGGCGACGCCGGGATCATCCAGGCCGAGGTGGTGCTGATTTCGCGCAAATCGGCGGACCCTGACGCGCGCCGCTGGGTCTATCTGGATATCGGCAAGTTCGGCGGGCTGGCGGAGGTCATGGGCGAAGCGATCCAGTACCGGCTGCGCACGCCGCATGACGGCACCCCGACCGCGGCGGTGGTGCTGGCGGGGCCGACCTGCGACGAGGTCGACGTGCTGTACGACAAGGCCGGATACGAGTTGCCGCTGGCGCTGGCGGTCGGCGACCGTATCGAGTTCATGAGCGCCGGAGCGTATACTTCGGCCTACAGCTCGGTCGGGTTCAACGGGTTTCCGCCGCTGCGGGAATATTATATCTGACCGGCGGCAACCTGCTTCGGGAGGGACGATGAAACTTTACGGCTATTTCCGCTCATCGGCGGCGTTCCGCGTGCGCATCGCCTTCAACCTGAAAGGGGTGGAGAGCGAGACGGCGCTGGTCAACCTGCAGACGGGGGACCAGTTCTCCGACGCCTTCCGCGCCGTCAATCCGCAGGGCCGCGTCCCGGCGCTGACGCTCGACGACGGCACGGTGCTGGTCCAGTCCATGGCGATCATGGAGTATCTGGACGAAACCATCCCGGATCCGCCGCTGCTGCCGAAGGGCGCGGTGGCGCGGGCGCGGGTGCGCGGGCTGGCCAACGTCATCGCCTGCGATATTCATCCGCTCAACAATCTCGCCGTGCTCAACTATCTGACCGGCGAGATGAAGGTCGGCGAAGAGAGCAAGCTGCGCTGGTACCGCCACTGGGTGGCGGAGGGCCTGTCGGCCATGGAGGCCCTGGTGGCGGGAAGCGCGGAGACCGGCCGGTTCTGCCACGGCGACGCGCCGGGACTCGCCGACATCTGCCTGGTGCCGCAGGTCTTCAACGCCCAGCGGTTCGATTGCGATCTCGGCGGCTGTCCCACGCTGATGCGCGTCTTCGACGCCTGCATGGCGCTGGACGCCTTCGACGCCGCGCAGCCCGGCAGGCAGCCCGAGGCCGCGTCTGTCGGATAGGGGCGGCGGCGGAGTCGGTCAGCCGGCCTTGCGGGCGCGGGCGACCAGCTCGCGAAGCGTGTCCAGGTCCCGCGCGCCGCGCAGCACGGTGTTGCCGATCAGGAAGGACGGGGTGCCGTTGAGGTTCAGCGCCCGGGCAAGCTCGTAGTTCCTCCGGATCGCCGCCTCGATTTCCGGCGCGTCCATGTCCTTCTTCAGCCGTGCGATGTCGATCCCCGCCCTGCCGGCGATGGCAAACACGGCGGCGGGATCGAGCGCGCCGCGCGCCGTCATCAGCGCGTCGTGGAAGGCGAGGTAGCGGCCCTGCCGGTGCGCCGCCAACGCGGCGCGCGCGGCGAAAATCGATTCAGGCCCCAGGATCGGCCATTCCTTGTAGACGCGCCTGATGCCGGGATCCTTCGCCACCAGCTCGGCGACCAGCGGGTGGACGTTCTTGCACACGCCGCAGCGGTAGTCGAAGAACTCCACCACCGTGACGTCGCCTTTGGCATTGCCGCCGACCGGCGAGGCGGGGTCGCGGAACAGCTCGTCTGCCCGCGCCTTCACCGCCCGGTCGGCGGCCAGCCGTTCCCGTTCCTCGGCGCGGCGCTTGTATTCCTCGATCGCCTCGACGACGACCTCCGGGTGTTCCATCAGGTACTCGCGGACGATCTTCTCCACCGCCGTCCGGTCCGGCGCGGCGGGGGCCTGCTGCGCCGCGGCGGGGATGGCTGCAAGGACGGCCAGGGCCGCGACGGTGGCCAGTACTGCTTGGCGGAAGATCATTTCAGGGGGCTCTCTTTTGCATGCAGGGCGCATGATGGGCGAAATGCTCGCGGCGGCGCAAGCGATCCGCGCCGCCGTCACCCGAACGTGAGGAGGAGGCGGGCTATTCGTCGCGCTTCGACTGGTGCAGGATATCCTGGGCGCGCAGCCAGGCCGGCTCGCCGCGCTTGAGCAGCCGGGAGGCGCGCTCGGCCAGGCCCTGCGCGTCCTTCCTGCGCCCGATCAGCATGTTGTATTCCGCCAGCGCCCAGGCCGACATGCCCAGTTCGTCCTTGCGCCCGTAGGCCATGCCGAGAAGCCGCCATGCGGGTGCGTAGAACCGGTCCTCGTTCAGGGCGGCTTCCAGGTGTCCGACGGTCTGGTCGAGGATGTCGTTGCGCTGCATCTCGAGCTGGACATGGGCGAGCCCGGAGCGGATCTGCGGCGCCCCCGGCATCAGCCGCACTGCCGTGTCATAGGGCCCCAGCGCCTCGTTCAGCCGGCCGTTCTCGAACAGCATCTGTCCCTTGAGCTCATGGAAATACGCGTTCTTCGGCTCTTCCGCGATCAGCCCGTCGATCAGCGGCAGCGCGCGGTCCATATCCGGCGTCCGGTAATAGGCCATCGCCCGGGCGTAGCGCGCGACGACGGAGTTGTCGGTTTCCGGGTATTTGCGCAGCGTCGTGCCCGGCGGGTCGAGGAACCCGTCCAGCTTCGCCACCATGCGGGCGTGCATGGCCTTGAATTCCGTCGGCAGCTTGCGGCTGGCGTCGTCCGACTTGCCCAGCTGGTTCCGGAGGAAATCCAGTCGTTCGCGGCTGAGCGGATGGGTGCGGGCATAGGGGTCCTGGCGGCTCTGGGCGAGAAACTCCTGATTCGCCAGCACCTCCATGAACTCCGTCAGCCCGCGCAGCGGGATGCCGGCCTGGTCGAGGAACCGGACGGCGGCCTGGTCGGCGGAGTTTTCCTGGGTGCGGCTGAACTGGAGCAGCGACCTTTCGGCGACGTGCGCGCCCCCGCCGCCGATGGCCATGCCGGCGGCGCCCTGCTGGGCGACCACGCCGACCGCGACGCCGATCAGCTGGGCGATCAGCGCGGCGGTGCTCGCATCCTCCAGCGCGCCCTGCAGCCGGGCCAGGTGGCCGCCGGCGATGTGACCGACTTCGTGGGCGATCACCCCGATCACCTGCTCGGCGTTCTCGCTGCGCCGCAGCAGCCCGGTGGTGAGGAACAGGCGCTGCCCGCGCGCGACGAAGGCGTTGAGCTCGTCGCTCCTGACCAGATGGACGTTGAACGCCTCGTGTTCGAGCCCGGCGACGCTCAGGAGTGGCGCTGCGTACGCTCGGATGGTATTTTCGATTTCCGTGTCGCGGACAAGCCCCTGAGCATGCGCGTCACCGACCCGCCACAGCCCTCCGGCCAGTAGAAGAATGCCAAATATCAGGAAGTTCCGGGCGCGTCTCGCCAATGTCGAGGCTCCGTTAGTTCCCGTCAAAAGTAGGAGGCGCAGGTGGCATCGTCAATGCGCCGTCCTGATCGGGGCCGTCCTGATGCTGGGTTCATGCTCGGAATCCGGGCCGCCGGTCGGTTCAATCGGCCATGTGGCGGCGTATTTCGGCGGGCTGTCGGCCGATGAGCCCCGCGCCGCCCTGGTGGGGCGCGACGTGCTCAGCGCGGGCGGCAGCGCCTTCGACGCCGCGGTGGCGATGTATTTCGCCATGGCCGTGACGATGCCGTCGGCCGCCGGGCTGGGGGGCGGGGGTGTCTGCACCATCTATAACGCGCGCGACAACAAGGCCGAGTCGCTCGATTTCCGTCCCGGCGCGCCCGCGTCGCCGGCGCCGGACGGGCGCTGGGCCGCGGCCGTGCCCGGCAGCGTGCGCGGCATGTTCGCCCTGCATGCGCGGTACGGCTTCCTGCGCTGGGAACAGCTTGTGCTGTCGGCGGAGCGGCTGGCGCGGTTCGGCTTTCCCGCGTCTCGGGCCCTCGCCGAACGGGTGGCCGGGTCCGCGGAGCGGCTGCAGCAGATGCCCGACGCGCGCCGCGTCTTCGCGGGGTCTGAGGAGGGATCGCTGGTGGCCGAGGGAGGCACCTTCCGCCGGTTCCAGCTTGCGGCCACCATCGGCCGGCTGCGCACAGTGGGGCCGGGCGATCTGTACAACGGCGTGCTGGCGCGTCATTTCGTCGATGGGGTGACTGCGGCCGGCGGCTGGCTGACGGTCGACGACATGCGGAACTACCGTCCCGTCTGGCGCCCGACGATCGAGCGCAGCTTCGGCGACCACAAGGTCCATTTCGCGGACGGGACTTCCGGCGGGCGCATCGGCGCCGATATCTGGCAACGCATGGCGGAAGGCGGCGGTATCGCCGGCGGCGAGCCGGCGGACCGGCTGTACCGGCTGGCCGAGGCGGCGCGGGCGGCCTATGCGGAGGCCGGGGCGCGGCCGGACATCGATTACGGCACCGCCGGCTTCGTCATCATGGACAGGATGCTCAACGGCGTCGCGTGCACCTTCACCATGAACGAGGCGTTCGGCAGCGGCAGGACGGCAGGGCAGACGGACATGCTCATCGCACACGCCGCCTCCGATCCGGTCTCGGTCGGGGCGGCGCTGTCGCCGGTGGTCGTCGCCAATCACAGCAATCCGCGCGCCATCGCCGCGCTTTCCGGCGCGGGCGATTCCGCGGCGCCGGCCGCGCTGATCGCGGCGGCCGGGCCTGCCTTCGACGAAAACGTGCCGTTGACGGGGGCGCTGGAGGCATTTCGCGCCGCGCCCGGCACGGGCGACCGCACCGTGCTGCTGGAGCGGGACGCCGGGCGGACTACGGCAAGCGCCATCGCCGCGCGGGGCGCCCGCGTGTTCCCCGTCGCCGGGCTGGGCCGGGTCAACATCATGTACTGCCCGCAGGGGCTGGACCAGCAGCCCAAGCTCTGCGACGTGCGCACCGATCCGCGCGGCCACGGCTACGCGATCAACGCGGAGTTCTGATCCGTGGCGCTGAAGGTGTCGAAACGCGGCGCCGTGCCGCCATTCATCGTCATGGACGTGCTGCGCGCCGCCAACCGGCGCCAGGCGGAGAGCGGCAACGTGCTCCATCTGGAGCTCGGCCAACCCTCCACCGGCGCGCCCGCGGGGGTGCTGGCGGCAGCCCGGCGGGCGCTGGAAACGGACCCGATCGGCTACACCGAGGCCTTCGGCCTGTTCGCGCTGCGCGAACGCATTGCGGCCAGCTACGAAGCCGCACAGGGCATCGCTCCCGATCCTGAACGGGTGGTGATCACCACCGGCTCGTCGGGCGGCTTCGTGCTGGCCTTTCTCGCCGCGTTCGATCCTGGCGACCGGGTGGCGCTGGCCGATCCCGGATATCCCGGTTACCGGAATATCCTGCAGGCGCTGGGCATCGAGCCGGTAACCGTGCCGTGCGGGCCCGACACGAGGTTCCAGCCGACCCCGGAACTGCTGGAGGCGCTCGACGAACCGGTCGACGGGCTGATCGTCGCCAGCCCGTCGAACCCGGCGGGCACAATGCTGACCGAGGAGGCGCTGGGCGCGCTGGCGTCGTACTGCCGCGACCGCGGCATCCGGCTGATCTCCGACGAGATCTATCACGGCATCACCTATGCCGCGCCCGGAGCGAGTGCGCTGCGATTCACCGAGGACGCGGTGGTGATCAACAGCTTCTCGAAATATTACTCGATGACCGGCTGGCGCATCGGCTGGATGGTCGTCCCGCCGGACCTGCTGCGCAGCACCGAATGCCTGGCGCAGAACTTCTACATCTCGGCGCCGACGCTGTCGCAGCACGCCGCGGTCGCCGCGTTCGACTGCATCGCTGAGTTGGACGCGAACGTGGCGCGCTACGCACGCAACCGCGCGCTGCTGCTGGCGGGGCTGCCGAAATGCGGCATCGACCGCACCGCGCCTCCCGACGGCGCGTTCTACCTCTACGCCGATATCGCGCACCTGACCAACGACTCCGAGGCGTTCTGCCGCCGCATGATGGAGGAAACGGGGGTGACGACCGCGCCAGGCGTGGATTTCGACCGGGGGCGGGGCCACACCTGGATGCGCCTCTCGTTCTCGGGCGCGACGGACACCATCGCCGAGGCGGTCTCCCGTCTGCAGGCCTGGCTGCCGAAGGCGTAAGACCCCCTTCACCGAATCTGCAGGCATGAACGGAAAAGGGCCGGCGTTTCCGCCGGTCCTTTTCCCTATGGGATCGATCGGCCGCGTCAGTCGATCAGGCGCTGCCACCAGCCGCGCCGCGACGGCTGCGGGGACGGCTCGGCGATGGTTTCTGTGGCCACGCCGCCCTGCGGCACCTCGGGCGCCTTGGGCGCCTCGGGCCGGTCCTTGCCGTTGGGACCGCTGCCGGCCTCGGCATGAACAGGCTCGGGTTCGGGCTCCGGCTCGGAGGCCGGTTCCGGTTCTCTGGCGGGCTCGGCATCGGAGGGCTGGGCGAATTCCGCTTCAGCGTCCGCGTCGGCGGGCTCTGGCGCGGCTTCCCACGGCTCGGGCTCGAACGGCTCCGCCTCGGCGCCGGGTCCGTCGTCTCCGGGCGCCCGCGCGGCGGCGTCGTCCTTCGCGAACTCGGCGGCGTCGCCGTCGCCCGGCTGGCCGCGGCGGCGGCCGCCCCGGCGGCCCCGACGGCGGCGGCGGGGCCGTTTCTCGTCGCCCTCTTCGCCGGCTTCGCCTTCGGCGGCCACGGTCCTGCCGCTGTCTTCGGCGGGTTCGGCGTCATCCTCCGCCTCGTCGCTCGCGGGCGCTGCCTCCCGGACGTCGTCGGCGGCCTCGGTCCCGTCGCGGCGGCGGCCCCTGCGGCGGCCCCGGCGGCGGCGCGGGGCGGATTCCTTCTTTTCCTGCTTCTCCTGCTCGTCCTCTTCCTCGATGCCGGGGGCGACCTCGGCCTCTTGAATCTCCGCAACGACCTCGTCGCCCGGCTGGGCAACGCGGGCCTTCAGCCGCTCCAGCCGCATGTCGGGCGGGATCAGGCTGTCGTCGCCGGTCACGTTCACGCGGAAGCCGTAGCGCCGCTCGATCTCGGCCAGCGACGCGCGTTTCTGGTTGAGGATGTAAAGCGCGATCTCGGTCGGCACGGCGACCGCGATCTCGCTGCTCCGCTTGCGGATGCCTTCTTCCTCGACGTTGCGCAGCACATGAACCGCGGTGGATTCGGTGGACCGCACATGGCCGGCGCCTTCGCAGAGCGGGCACACGCGGGTCGACGTCTCCATCAGGCTGGGGCGCAGGCGCTGGCGCGACATCTCGAACAGGCCGAACGGGCTGATGCGGCCGAGCTGTATGCGGGCGCGGTCGGTCTTCACCGCCTCCTTGAAGCGCTTTTCGACCGCGCGCTGGTTGCGGCCTTCCTCCATGTCGATGAAGTCGATCACGATCAGCCCGGCCAGGTCGCGCAGGCGCAGCTGGCGGGCGATCTCGCTCGCCGCTTCGAGGTTGGTCTTGTAGGCGGTTTCCTCGATATTGCGCTCGCGCGTGGACTTGCCGGAATTGACGTCGATGGCGACCAGCGCCTCGGTCGGGTTGAGAACGATGTAGCCGCCGGACTTGAGCTGCACCACCGGGTTGTGCATGGCCTCGAGCTGGGTCTCCACCTGGAATCGGTGGAGCAGCGGGATGGTGGGATCGCGGTACTGCTGCACGCGCTTGGCGTGGCTCGGCATCATCAGCCGCATCAGCTTCTTGGCGGCCTGGTAGGCGTCGGCGCCCTCCACCATGACCTCGTCGATGTCCCGGCTGTACAGGTCGCGGATCGCGCGCTTGATCAGATTGCCTTCTTCGTAGACCAGCGCCGGTGCGGCCGAAGTGAGCGTGGTCTCGCGCACTTCCTCCCACACCCGCATCAGGTAGTCGAAATCGCGCTTGATCTCGGCCTTGTTGCGCTCCATCCCGGCGGTGCGCATGATCACGCCCATCCCGTCCGGCACTTCGAGGCTGTTGAGCAGCTCCTTCAGACGGCGCCGGTCGGTGGAGCTGGTGATCTTGCGCGACACCCCGCCGCCGCGCGCGGCGTTCGGCATCAGCACGCAGTAGCGTCCGGCGAGCGACAGGTACGTGGTCAGCGCGGCGCCCTTATTGCCGCGCTCCTCCTTGACGACCTGGACCAGCAGAATCTGGCGGCGCTTGATGACCTCCTGGATCTTGTAGCGGCGCATCTGGCGGCGCTTGTTGGGGGTGCGCCCGCCGCTTCCTTTGGCGTTGCGCTTGCCCCGGCGGCCCTCACCGCCGTCCTCGCCGTCAGCGGCCTCTTCATCGCCCTGTGCGTCTTCCTCGTCGCCGTGCCGGTCTTCGACTTCGACTTCGTCGTCCTCGTCCGCCGCCGCGGCATCCGCGGAGACCGATGGCTCGGGTGCGGCATCGGCGGCGATGGCCTCGCCGGCGGCGCCGTCCTCGCCGCGGCCGGCCGCGCCGTCCTCGTGCTCGTCTTCAGGATGGTCGGGCTGTTCGTCATCGTGACGGTCGTCGTCGTGATGATCGTCGTGATGGTCGAGGTCGTCCGGGTGCTCGATTCCGCCGTCGATATCGTCGACATGGGCCTGGGCGGCCTGCGCCATGTTCTCCAGCTCGGCCTCGTCGGCGAACAGGGCCTCGCGGTCCTCCACCGGAATCTGGAAATAGTCCGGATGGATTTCGCTGAATGCCAGGAATCCGTGCCGGTTGCCGCCGTAATCGACGAACGCGGCCTGGAGCGACGGCTCCACCCGGGTAATCTTGGCGAGGTAGATGTTGCCCTTGAGCTGGGTCTTGGTCGAGGTCTCTATGTCGTATTCGTCGAGACGGTTGCCATCGGTGATGACCACCCGGATTTCCTCCGGATGGTTGCCGTCGATCAGCATTCTTTTTGTCATTTGAAAACAGGCTCCGAGACAGCGGCCCGAAACCCGTGCGAACAACGGGGTGGCACGCCGCCTGGTTGTAAGGACCGCTGGCGCTTCCGTTATCCCGCCGGTTCGTTCGCGCTATGCGCGGAAGGGCCGGGGGAAGTCAACGGCGCAGCCTGAGCCGGCCCCGAGGTTTCTCCAAAATTCCACAGCGCCCTGGACGCAACGGGCCGGCTCGGGGCGCAACGTGCACCGCTTGTGGCCGGTCGCCGCGTCCCCTCGCCGCTGTCGCGGTCCGGACGGGATGCGGTCGTTCGCATCGCAAACATAAACCTGCACGAGAGCGGGAACAACTTGATATTAATCGTTTGACGCGATTTCTGGTAAGAGGACACCCTGTGCCCGCGCGGCGGCCCCGCGCGGAAAACCGTTGAAGTGGCGGCGGAAATACCGCTATATCTAGCAAAGCGCTAGGAAAGGTCCGCAATATGTGCCTTTGGGCTCGACAGTATCTGTTGAGCGGGCTTGGCGCGCTGGCGGCGGTGCTGCTGGCGACGGCGAGCGTGTATCCGGCCGATGCTGCGCCGGCGGTGACGGGTGCGCGAATCGGCGATTATCCGGCGAAGACCCGGTTCGTGATCGATCTCGACGCCCCGGTCGACTACACCGTTTTCGTCCTTGCCGATCCCTATCGGGTGGTCATCGACCTGCCCGAGATCGACTGGCGGATCGATGCCGGCGCGCAGCCCTCGGGCAAGACGATTTCCGGCTACCGCTTCGGCCTGTTCAAGCCCGGCAACGCGCGCATGGTGCTGGACGTCACCGGACCGGTGGCGATCGCGAAGAGCTTTCTGCTGCCGCCCACCGGTGGGCGTGGCCACCGGCTGGTACTCGATCTGAAGCCGGTCGACCGGGAGACGTTCATGGCGGCGCTGCGCCGCGCCGAACCGGCGCCGTCGTCGGCGCCGCCCCCGGTGGCGGTGCCGGAGCCGCGCGACGACGACCTGCGCAAGCTGATCGCCATCGACCCCGGCCACGGCGGCGTCGATCCCGGCGCGCTCGGCGTCTCGGGTGCGCGCGAAAAGGAGATCACGCTGGCCGTGGCGCGCGAACTTGCCCGCCAGCTCCAGGCCACGGGGCGTTACCGAACGGTGCTGACGCGCAACCGCGACGTGTTCGTGCAGCTGCGCGAGCGCATCAACATCGCCCAGCGCGCCGGCGCGCAGCTCTTCATCTCGCTGCACGCCGATTCGATCGCCAACCGGCGGGTGCGCGGCGGCTCGGTCTACACCCTTTCGGAGCGCGCCTCGGACAAGGAGGCGGCGGCGCTGGCCGCCAAGGAGAACCGGGCCGATCTGATCGCCGGCATAGACCTGACCGACCAGAGCCAGACCGTCGCGCGCATCCTGATCGACCTGCGCCAGCGGCTGACGATGAACGAAAGCGCCGTGTTCGCGAAGGGGCTGGTCGGAGAGATGGGCAAGAACGTCATGATGCTGCGGAACACGCACCGCTTCGCCGGATTCGCCGTGCTCAAGGCCCCGGCGATTCCGTCGGTGCTGGTGGAGATGGGCTACCTGTCGAACTCCAGCGACGAGCGGCTGCTGCGCCAGCCTCGCCACCAGACGAAGATCGCAGGCTCGGTCGTGCAGGCGGTGGACCGGTTCTTCGCGCGCCAGCAGGCGTTCAGCCAGCCATAACTTGGCCATCTTTTGCGCGTTTTCTGTATGTGGGCAGTGGTATAGGGGTAATCGGCGCCGCCTCCGCGGCGCCCGGGGTTGCAGATGATCAGGTGGTTGATAGCGATCGTGCTCAGCCTGCTTGTGCTGGTCCTGGCCGGCGCAGGGGCTGTGCTTGCCATGCTCTGGCACTACGGCAGCACCCTGCCGGATTACCAGCAGCTTGCCGATTACGAGCCGCCGACGGTCACCCGGGTCCATGCCGGCGACGGCCGGCTTCTGGCCGAGTTCGCCCGCGAGAAACGCGTCTTCGTCCCCGTCGCCGCCATGCCCAAGCGCATCATCAAGGCGTTCCTGTCGGCGGAGGACAAGAATTTCTACTCGCATCCCGGCATCGATTTCCTGGGCGTCGCCCGGGCAATCGTCACCAATCTGAGCCGCATGGGAACCGACCAGCGGCCCGTCGGCGCCTCGACCATCACCCAGCAGGTGGCGAAGAATTTCCTGCTCACCAACGAGGTTTCGATCGAGCGCAAGATCAAGGAGGCCATTCTCGCCTTCCGTATCGAACGCGCGCTGAGCAAGGAGCGCATCCTCGAACTGTACCTGAACGAGATCTATCTCGGCTACGGCTCGTACGGCGTCGCGGCCGCCGCGCTCAACTATTTCAACAAGGCGCTCGACGACCTGACCGTGGCCGAGGCCGCCTTCTTGGCCGGGCTGCCCAAGGCGCCCGCCAACTACAATCCGGTGCGCCGCCCCGCCGCTGCCCGCGCCCGCCGCGACTACGTGATCGGGCGCATGACCGAGGACGGGTATCTGACCGCGCCCCAGGCCGAGGCGGCGCGCGCCGCGCCGCTCGAGGTGCGCCGGCGCGACGACACGGAGTTCGTGGACGCCAGATTCTTTTCCGAGGAGGTGCGGCGCGAGCTGATCCGCCGCTACGGCGAGGAAAAGCTATACGGTGGCGGGCTCAGCGTCCGCACCACCCTCGATCCCGCCCTGCAGGCGCTGGCCGACGAGACGCTGCGCGCGGGGCTCCTCGATTACGACCGCCGCCACGGCTGGCGCGGCCCGGTGGCCCGCATCGAGGCGCTCGACCGGTGGGAGACCGCGCTTGCCGATCTCGCACGGCCCGACGGCCTGGACGAGGCAAGGCCGGGCTGGCGCATGGCGGTGGTGCTGGAGATCGCCGACACCCATGCGGGCATCGGGACCGAGGCGGGCCGGATGGGCTATATTCCGCTCGCCGGAATGAAATGGGCGCGCAAATGGCGCGAGAGCCAGCGCCGCGGGCCTTCCGTGACCAGGGCGTCGGACGTCCTCAGGCCCGGCGACGTCGTCCTGGTATCGCCGGCCGGCGCGGACAAGGACGGCAAGCCCGCCCCCGAAGGCGCCTTCGCGCTGGAGCAGATCCCGGAAATCCAGGGGGCGCTGGTGGCGATGGACCCCCATACCGGGCGCGTCCTTGCCATGACCGGCGGCTTTTCCTATGGCCGGAGCGAGTTCAACCGCGCGACCCAGGCGCGCCGCCAGCCGGGCTCGGCGTTCAAGCCGTTCGTCTACCTGGCGGCGCTGGACGCCGGGTTCACCCCGTCGAGCCTGGTGCTGGACGCGCCCTTCGTGATCGACCAGGGCCCGGGGCTGGGGCGCTGGAAGCCCTCGAACTATTCCAACAAGTTCTACGGGCCGAGCCCGATGCGGATCGGCATCGAGAACTCGCGCAACCTGATGACGGTGCGGCTGGCGCAGAACATCGGGATCGACGCGGTGGCGCGCTATGCGGAGCGGTTCGGCGTGGTCGAGAAGCTGCCGCACATGCTGTCGATGGCGCTGGGCGCGGCGGAGACGACGCTGCTCGACCTCACCACCGCCTATGCGATGCTGGTCAACGGCGGCAAGCGCGTGACTCCGACGCTGATCGACCGGGTGCAGGACCGCCACGGCCGCACCGAGTTCCGGCACGAGACGCGGCCCTGCGACGGGTGCCGCGGCGTCGAATGGCAGGGCCAGCCGCCCCCGGCGGTGCCGGACAACCGGGAGCAGGTCGCCGATCCGCGCAGCGCCTATCAGATCGTCTCGATGCTGCAGGGGGTGGTGGAGCGCGGGACCGGACGGCGTATCAGCGCAATCGGCAAGCCGCTCGCCGGCAAGACGGGCACCACCAACGACAGCCTGGACGCCTGGTTCATCGGGTTCTCTCCCGATCTGGTCGTCGGCGTGTTCGCGGGCTTCGACGGCCCGCGCAGCCTCGGGCGGGACGAGACCGGCTCCTCGGTGGCGGTGCCGATCTTCCGGGACTTCATGCAGGCCGCGCTGAAGGAGCGGCCGTCGATTCCGTTCCGCATCCCGCCGGGGCTGCGCATGGTGCGTGTCAACGCCGATACCGGGCTGCCCGCCAGGCCGGGCGACCGTCATGTGATCCGCGAGGCCTTCCGCCCCGGCACCGAACCCACCGCCGACCGCGCGGTGCTCGACGGCAGCGCCATCGGCGTCTTCGACGCCGATCCAGACGTTCCAAACCGTGGCCGGCATGGTCTATATTAGGGGCCGGTACGGCCCAAGCGGCAATCCGACAGAGCGGAAAAGGAGCAGGACGCCCCATGCGCGCCGAGACGCAGGCAACGGTCGATCAAATCAGGCAGTCGATGGCGCTGCTGAGGAGGCATCTTTGACTGGGACAACGCGTTAAGACGACTCGACGAGCTCAACGCCGAGTCCGAGAATCCGGAGCTCTGGTCCAAGCCGGACCTCGCGCAGAAGGTGATGCGCGAGCGCACCCATCTGCAGGACGCGATCAAGGACATCCAGGCGCTGGAAGCGCGGCTCGACGACGCGCTGACCCTGCTGGAGCTCGGCGAGGCCGAAGACGACGAGGGCAGTGTCGGCGAGGCCGAGGGCCAGCTAGAGGCGCTCCGGGAGGTCGTGGCCAAGCGCGAGATCGAAAGCCTGCTGTCCGGCGAGGCCGACGCCAACGACTGCTTTCTGGAGGTCCATCCGGGGGCAGGCGGCACCGAATCGCAGGACTGGACCAGCATGCTGCTGCGCATGTATGTGCGCTGGGCGGAGGCGCACGATTACAAGGTCGAGTTCGTCGAGGAAACCGCAGGCGAGGAGGCCGGGCTGAAATCGGCCACCGTGAAGGTGATCGGCCGCAACGCCTATGGCTGGCTGAAGACCGAGAGCGGGGTCCACCGGCTGGTGCGCATCTCGCCCTACGACGCCAGCGCGCGCCGCCACACCAGCTTTGCCAGCGTCTGGGTCTACCCGGTGATCGACGACGCCATCGAGATCGAAATCAACGACGGCGATCTGCGCGTCGACACCTACCGCGCCTCCGGCGCCGGCGGCCAGCACGTGAACCGGACCGACAGCGCCATCCGCATCACGCATCTGCCGACCGGTATCGTGGTGCAGTGCCAGAGCGACCGTTCGCAGCACCGCAACCGCGCCGCGGCGATGGACATGCTGCGCGCCCGCCTCTACGAGCAGGAGCTGCAGAAGCGCGAGGCGGCGGCGCAGGCCGAGCACGACGCCAAGTCCGAAATCGGCTGGGGGCGCCAGATACGCAGCTACGTCCTGCAGCCGTACCAGATGGTGAAGGATCTCCGCACCGACACGGAAACCAGCAACACCCAGGCCGTGCTCGACGGCGACCTGGACCGCTTCATGGAAGCCTCGCTCGCCGCGCGGGTGGGCGGCGGGGTCGCGGCGCAGGCGGAGTAGCCGGCGCGACGAAGGTCGGGCCGTTCCGGCGGTTCAGCGCCCGCGGCGGTCAGGGCCGTTGATCGGCTTTTCGCGGGTGCGGCGTTCGGGCCCGGTATAGGCGGCGGTCCTGACGAAGGGACGGCGGCCGGTCATGACCCGGGTCAGCCGGTCGCGCAGCATGTTGACGGAGACCGGCTTGGCCAGGAAATCGTCGATTCCGGCGTCGCGCGCCTTCATCACCAGCTTCGCGTCGGTGTGGCCGGTCAGCATCAGGATGGGGATGCGCGGGTTCGGGCTCTGCGGATGGGTGCGGAGCGCCCGGACCAGCTCGACCCCGTCGATCGGCTGCATGGCGAGATCGGTGAGGATGACGTCGAAGGGGATGTCCTTCATCAGCTCGATCGCGCCCTCCGCCGAGCTTGCCTCGTGGACGTAGCGGATGCGCAGCGCCTTGAACAGGGTGCGGAGGAGCTTGAGCATGTTCGCGTTGTCGTCGACGACGAGGACCGTCAGGTCCTCCAGCCCCGAATCCGAAGCGGCTGCGACGTGAGGCTGCGCCACGTTTCATCCTCCCGATTGCCTGCGGCCGGCGGACCTGCCGGGCCTTTGCCCTTGCCTGCCGGCGGTGATAACGCCATGTATTACCCGTGAAATCTGACGTTTCAGTTAACCGGTGGATGCCATGACCGTTCAGGCCGCGATCGAGGAGACCCTGCGCTCGGCCCTCGTCCCGACGTATCTCCAGGTGATCAACGAAAGCCACATGCACCATGTGCCGCCCGGATCGGAGTCGCATTTCAAGGTGGTGGTGGTGTCCGAGGCGTTTCGCGGACAGTCCCGCGTCGCCCGGCAGCAGGCGGTGAACCGGCTGCTGGCCGACCAGCTCGCCGGCCCGGTCCATGCGCTCACCATGCGCACCATGACGGCGGAGGAATGGCGGGCGAGCGACGGCGCGGTTTCGGACTCGCCCGACTGCCTCGGCGGCAGCCGCCACGGCATGGCGAACCGGGGTTAACGGCGCATCAACGCTTTCAGCCTGTCTCCCCAGGAAAAGGCGGCGGCCAGCCCGCCGGCATCCTCTACGCGGCGCTGGATCTGCGAGACGCGGGCCGGGCTGACTCCGCCGAGCGCGGCGACCTCGGCCAGCTTAAGGTTGGCGGCGCGGCGCAGCAGGTAGACCGTGGCATCGAACGCCGCCGGATTGCCGCGTCTTCGCAGGGGTGCGTCGGCGGCAAGCCCCGCCGCCCGCGCGACCGCGTCGCGGACGGCGGCCGCGTCGGGCCTGTCGGGGCGGGCGGCGGCGCGGGCGACCTGGGCGAGATCGCGCCCTTCGAGCCGTGCCGCGCAGTCCTTCAGAAATTCCTCGCCGCCGAGATACTGGCCGCCCCGCAGCCACTCCCACGGCGAGGCGGCGTCCGCGCCGGCGGCGACATAGTCGCGCCAGCCCGCCGCGCCGCCGAACTGCGCCCTGAGCCAGCCGCGCTCGACCCAGGCGGGCGCGGCGTCGCCGGCCGGCGGGGCGTCGAGCAGGGCGAGGCTCGACCATTTCCACTGATCCGCCCGGCGGACGATGCCGCATCGCACCGGATTGAGCACCACATGGCGGCAGAGCGGGGCGAGCCAGCGCGGCTTCTCGACCAGAACGGCGCGGTAGCGGCCCTGGAACAGATGGCCCGGCCGGGCATGGCGGCGGGCGAAGTCCTGCGCGTAGCACATGTTGAGCCGCCCCATCCCGCGGCCGAGATTGGGCTCGGGCGTCTCCACCAGCAGGTGGTAGTGGTTTTCCATCAGGCAGTAGCCGTGGACGCGCCAGCGCATCTGCGCCGCCTCGCGCCCGATCAGCGCCAGCAGCCGCGCCGCGTCCACCGCATCGGCAAAGATCGGCTGGCCGCCGTTCCCCCGCGCCGTGACGTGGTAGACGGCGCCCGGATATTCGATGCGCAGCGGACGTGCCATGTCTTCAACTTAGCCGAATCAGGATTAATAAGTAAAGTGTTGACCCTAATGCCAAGTCAATCGCTTGGGGATGTTCCCCGGCACCCTCTTGAGTGTCGCCCCGGCCTCGAGCCGGGGCCCAGTTCTCGGCCCAGGGCTCAGCGGCGGTTCTGGATCCCGGCTCTGCGCGGCTGCATGGCCGGGGTGACAACGAAGAGACGTCTTCAAATTCAACTGGCTTGCCCGGCACCGAAACATATCCGGCCTAGCGCTTTTCGGCCGCCAGCGCGTCGTAGAAGGCGGCGGGAAGCCCGGCGCGCTCGCGGGCCTCCGTATTGAAGGGCGGCTTCAACGCGCCGCGGAAATGCGTCCGCACCAGCGACTGCCACGTGGCGGCCGGTTCCGTGCCGGCGCGGTCGCAGAGCCAGTCGAACCAGCGGCGGCCGGCGGCCACATGGCCGATTTCGTCGGCGTAGATCCGTTCCAGCACCGCGGCGCTGTTCGCATCGCCGGCGCGGGTCAGGCCGGCGATGATCGGCGGGGTGACGTCGAGGCCGCGCGCCTCCAGCACCAGCGGCACCACGGCGATGCGCGCCGGCAGGTCTGCGCGCGTCGCCTCCGCCGCCTCCCAAAGCCCGTCATGCGCCGGCAGGTCGCCGTAAGCCGCGCCCAGCGCCCCGAGCCGGGCGGAGAGAAACCCGAAATGGGTGGCTTCCTCGTTCGCCACCGTCACCCAGTCGTCGTAGAAGCCGCGCGGCAGATCCTCCGCCGTGAACCGCGCGATCAGGTCGCAGGCGAGGTCGATGGCGTTGAGTTCGATATGGGCCAGCGCGTGCAGCAGCGCGATCCGCCCTGCCATGCTCATGCCGCGCCCGCGCTTCGGCATCTCGCGCGGCGGGCGCAGCTCCGGGCGGGCCGGGCGGGCGGGGCGATCCGGCGGCGCCGTGTCCCCGACGTCCATGCCGCCCGCGCGCCAGTCCCGCGCCATCGCATGGGCTGCCTCCGCCTTGGCGGCGGGATCGGCCGTCCCGAGCGCGCGGCAGGCGGCGTCGGTCAGCGTGATCGTCATTGCCGCCGGACCGGGGTTCGGGCGGCGTTCAGCCGCCCGCGGCAACGTCCAGCACCGCCTCGACATGGCCCTTGACCCGGACCTTGCGCCAGACGCCGGCGATCCTGCCCGTCTCGTCGATCAGGAAGGTGGAGCGCTCGATACCCATGTACTTGCGGCCGTAATTGACCTTCTCCACCCAGACGCCATAAGCCTCGCATACCGTTCCGTCCTCGTCGGAGGCGAGGGTGAAGGGAAGGTCGTACCTGGCCTTGAAGTTGTCGTGGCGTTTCACGCTGTCGCGCGAGATGCCGACGATCTCCGCGCCCGCCTTCGAGAAATCCGGCATCAGGTCGCGGAAGCCGCAGGCCTCGGTGGTGCAGCCCGGCGTGTCGTCCTTTGGGTAGAAGTAGAGGATGACCTTCCTTCCCTTCAGCTTCTTCAGCGACACCTCGCCCCCGCCATCCGTGGGCAATATGAAATCCGGCGCCTTGTCGCCGAGCTCGGCGCTCATTGTCCTCGTCCTTCCGCGCGCTCTAGTTCTTCTTGTCCATGCCGAGTATGCCGCGTGCCCGCTTGACCAGCGGATCGGGCACGTCGAGCGTTTCCGCGATCAGCTTCTGCATCTCCTCGCCGCTCACGGGATTGACGGCGATCTTCCGCTTCTCCCCCGCGGCCAGCAGCGCCGGATCCTTCATCGTCGCATTGAACGCGCGGCGCATGGTCCCGACGATCTCCTTCGGCGTGCCCGGCGGCAGATAGAGCGCGCGGGAGAACACGGAGGCGGAGGACAGAAGCTGCATCAGCTTCTTCTGGTCCGGCGTCTTCGCGAACTCGGTCAGCAGCGGCACGGTCGGGATCGAGGGATCGCGCTTCAGCCCGATCTGCGCGACGGGAATGATCTGGCCGCTTTTCACCCAGTCGACCTTCTGGACGCGGAAGTTATCCCACGAACCGCCGGCCCGTCCGTGCACCTCGCCGCGCTCCGTCGCCATGTTGATCTCGTTGGTGCCGGGGAAGCCGATGACGATCTTGAACCTGGTGCCGAGCACGCCGTTCATCAGCGCGGGGATCATGTAGGTGCCGGAGCTGCGCCCGGTGGAGCCGAGCACGACCTCGGTCTCGGTCATCTGCTCCAGCGTCTTGGCGGGCGCGGTGTGCCAGACGACCAGGATCGAGTTCAGCTCGGCGATGTTGCCGACCCAGCGTACCCTGGCGAGGTCGAAGCGCACCCCCGGCCCGCGCAGCCCCTGGTACAGCGGCAGCGTGTCGAGGGTCATCGCCATTGCCGTGCCGTCCTTCGGCGCGACGTTGTAGAGGTAGTTCGCGGCGGTGCGGCTGCCCGCGCCGCCGCGGTTCTGCACCAGCACGTTGGGGTCGCCGGGGATGTGCTTGCCGAAGAACTCGGACAGGAAGCGGGCATAGAAATCGTAGTTGCCGCCGGCGCTGAGCCCGACGATCAGGGTGACGGTCTTGCCGGCGAAGGATTGCGCGGCGGCGGGGCCGGCGAGCCCCGCACAGACGGTCAGG
Source organism: Alphaproteobacteria bacterium (assembly GCA_009377375.1). Taxonomy (GTDB): domain Bacteria; phylum Pseudomonadota; class Alphaproteobacteria; order MPNO01; family UBA2964; genus WHUE01. Next base: position 37,622 of record WHUE01000040.1, read on the forward strand.
GCAATGGCGGCGGACTGAAAGGCGCGGCGAAAGGACATGACATTCTCCATTGAGGCGGACACAGGAGGCGCCGCTGCCCTGCCGCGGCGCTCTTCACGCATCGAGGCGCCACCATATCACCCCTGCCGGGGAAGGGAAATTCGTCGCCGACGGCCGGGCCGCGCTCAGGCGGACAGGGCGAGGCTCTCGGCGAATCCGATCTTCCTCTGGGCGTGCTCGATCCGCTCCGACGGCGGCAGGGTCACGCCCCAGCGGTCGGTGCGGCCCTTGGGGAAGCCCCAGTCGTTCGGCCCGCCCGGCTTGTAGCCGTCGTCCACCTGCTCGACGTCGGAGGTGTACTCGATGACGAAATCCTCCGGCCCGATATGGTAGGTGAAGACGTTGTTGCCCGG
>WHUE01000041.1 GCA_009377375.1 Alphaproteobacteria bacterium
GATCTGCCCGTCGACGATCAGCGGGTTGATGACCCGTCCGACATCGTCCACGGCGAGGTAGCGGACCACCGCGACGCGCCCGGTTTCCGGGTCCACCTCCGCCTCGCAGAGATGCGCGCCGTTGGGGAAGGCGGGCTGGGTCATGCGGTTGGTCACGTCCGCCGCGAGTTCCCCGGGGAATTCGGCGGCCAGCGCCGCCCAGCCCATCCTCCGGTCGGTTCCCGCCACCGAGAACGCGCCGTCGGCGAAGGCGATGTCCTCCATTGCCACCTCCATCGCCTGTGCGGCGAGGCGCCTGCCCTTCTCGATCAGCGCCTCGGCGCAGAGCACGATGGCGGTCCCGGCCATCCGCATCGACCGCCCGGCATGGGAGCCGCCGCCGACGGAGACCAGGTCGGTGTCGCCGTGGATCGTGCGGATCGCCTCCGGCGGGATGCCGAGCCAGTCGGCGCAGACCTGGGCATAGGCCGTCTCGTGCCCCTGGCCGGACGACTGGGTGCCGATGGTCAGCGCGACGCCGCCCTTTTCGTCTACCGCCAGCTCTGCCCGCTCCAGCGGCGCGCCGCCGGAGGTCTCGACATAGGCGACGATTCCCCGCCCGCGCCGCAGCCCGCGCGCCGCGCTTTCGGCCCGGCGGGTCTCGAAGCCCTCCATGTCGCCGTCGCGGATTATCGCTTCCAGCCCGCTGCGGAAATCGCCGGTGTCGTAGACCAGCCCCTGCGCGTTGGCATAGGGCATGATCTCCGGCGCGATCAGGTTGCGGTGGCGCAGCGCCACCGGGTCGATGCCCGTCACCGCCGCCGCCATGTCGACCAGCCGTTCCAGCGCATAGACCACCTCGGGCCGGCCGGAGGAGCGGTAGGAATTGGTCGGCGGCACATTGGAGAACACGCCGCGCCCGCGCACGTCCGCCGCCGGGATCGCGTAGGGGCCGGTGACCATCGCCGTGCCCTTGCGCAGCGGCGAGAACTGCACCGCGTGCGAGCCGAGATTGCAGATATTGTCCGCCCGCAGCGCGAGGAACCGTCCCTCCGCGTCGAGCGCCAGCGACAGCGTGGTGACGAGGTCGCGCCCCTGATAGTCGGTGACCAGGCATTCGGTGCGGTCGGCCAGGTATTTCACCGGCCGGCCCAGCCGTCTCGCCGCCCAGGGCAGCAGCGCGAACTCGACGAACACGCGGTTGCGGGTGCCGAAATTGCCGCCGACGTCGCCGCAGACGACCCGCACCCGGTCGGGCTCCACGCCGTAGGTCTCGACCAGGTCCTTCTTCTGCCGCACCGCGCCGCCGCCGCCGGCATAGAGCGTGTAGCGCCCGGTCGCCGCGTCGAAATCGCCCACCGCCGCGCGCGGCTCCAGCGGCAGCCCGGTGACCCGCTGGGCGTGGAAGCGATGGCTGACGACATGGGCGGCGCGGGCGAAGGCGGCGCCCGTGGCGGCCGCATCGCCGAAGCGGGAATCGACGCAGAGATTGCCCGGCGCCTCGTCCCAGAGCTGCGGCGCATCCGGCGCCAGCGCGGCTTCCGACGCGGTCACGGCGGGCAGCGGTGCCCAGTCCACCGCCACGCGCTCCGCCGCCTCGCGCGCCAGCGCCGCGCTGTCCGCCACCGCCATGGCGACGGCCTCGCCGGCATGGCGCGCCCGGTCGGGAGGCAGCGGCCAGTGCCGGCCGAGAAAGACGTCCGCGCCGCCGCCGGGCGCGTTGAATTTCAGGTCGCCGCCGCCGCCATTGGGCGAGGGGTCGTGCTCGATGGGGTTGAGCCCGTCCGCGATCCAGTCGGCGCCGGTCAGCACCGCGCGGACCCCCGGCATCGCCAGCGCCGTCGCGGCGTCGATGGACCGGATCGCCGCATGGGCATGCGGGCTGCGCACCATCGCCGCGTGAAGCTGCCCGGGCAGGGCGATGTCGTCGGTGAACCGGCCCCGTCCGGTCAGCAGACGCCCGTCCTCATGCCGCCTCAGCGGCCTGCCGATCTGCGGCTCCACGCCGGCCTCCCCGATGCTTCCTTGTTGCGTGAACGGTACGCCGGGAAGGGAGGCGGCGGCAAGCGGCCGAAAGGGGACAGGGGGAAGCGCTACTCCTGCGGCTGTTCGGGGAAGTCCTCGATGGAGCCGAGGGCGGCGTTGTCGCGCGGCACGGCCGGGGGCGACTGGACGTAGACGGTGAGGAGCCGCGCCATTTCCACCAGGGCGGAGACGTGGGTGCGCTCGTAGCCGTGGCTGGCGTCGACGCCGAAAGTCAGCAGCGCGGTGCGGATGTCGTTGCCCGCCTCCAGCGCCGAGGTGGCGTCGCAGAAATAGTGCCGGAAGATGTCGCGCTGATGCTCGATCCCGTGGGTGCGGGCCAGCCGCAGCAGGTGGTTCGTCAGGTGGTAGTCGAACGGGCCGGACGAATCCGCCATGCCGACGGTGACGCCGAACTCGCGGCTGTTCTGCCCCGGCGCGGGGGTGCCGTTGTCGACCGCGACCAGCTCGGCGACGTCGCCGTGCAGCACCGCGGAGGCGCCCGAGCCGACCTCTTCGGAGATCGTGAACAGGAAGTGGCAATCCACCGGGAGGACGGGCTGCGCCTTCCGGATCGCCTCCAGCGCGGCGAGCATCGAGGCGACGCCACCCTTGTCGTCGAGATGGCGCGAGTTGATGAAGCCGCTGGACGTGAATTCCGGCTGCGGATCGATGCCGATGAAGTCGCCGATCTGTATGCCCAGCGCCTCCAGCTCGGCGACGCTTTCGGCCCGCTCGTCGACGCGAAGCTCCAGATTGTCCCAGGCGACCGGCTGCGTGTCGATCTCGATGTTGTAGGTGTGGCCCGACGCCTTGAGCGGCAGGATGGTGCCGCGCAGCGCGCCGCTCTCGGTGAAGACCGTGGTGCGCGCGCCTTCGGCGAATCGCGCCGACCAGTTGCCGATGGAGACGACCTCCAGCCGTCCGTTGGATTTGATCTGCTTGACCTGCGCGCCCAGCGTGTCGACGTGGCTGACCACGGCGCGGTCCGGACTGCCGACGCGGCCCTTCAGGTTGGCGCGGATGGCGCCGCGGCGCGTAATCTCGAACGGCACGCCCATCGCCTCCAGCCGTCCGGCGACCACATGCACGATGCGGTCGGTGTAGCCGGTGGGGCTCGGAATCTCCAGCAGCTCGGCGAGCGTGCGGACGAGGGCGTCCTGATCGATCTCCAGCGGCTTGGCCGAGAGGTCTATGGCGCTGCGGCCCGGCGGGCTGTCGGCAGGGACGGAGATTCCCTTCTGGATCTTCTTCATGGGCGGCTCGATGCGGTTTGAGGAAACAGCAGATCGACGAAACGTTCCGCCGTCGGCTGGGGCTCGTGGTTGGCGAGCCCCGGGCGCTCGTTGGCCTCAATGATAACATAGTCGGGCCCCTTCAGGTCCCTGACCAGGAAGTCGAACCCGACAACGGGGATGCCCAGCGCCTTTGCTCCGCGCATGGCGGCGTCCACCAGGGCAGGGTGAAGCTGGTCGGTCACGTCGTGTATGGTGCCGCCGGTGTGCAGGTTGGCGGTCTTGCGCACGGTGACGGCCTCGCCCTTTTCGGGGACGGAATCCATCGCATACCCGGCGAGCGCGACGCAGCGCTCCGTCTCCCCGTCGATCGGAATGCGGCTTTCGCCGCCGGTCGCCTTGGCGCGGCGGCGGCTTCGCTTCTCGATCAGCTTGCGCAGGTCGTCCTTGCCGTTGCCCGTGACCGAGGCGGCGCGGCGCACGGCGGCGGCGACGACGCGGCCGTCGATGACGATGATGCGGAGATCCTCGCCCTCGACGAACTGCTCCAGCAGAACGGGGGCGGACACCCGCGCGGCGCGCTCTATCGCCGTCTTCATCGCGGCCTCGTCGCGCACGTCGACGGTGATGCCGGCGCCCTGCTCGCCGCGGGCCGGCTTGACGACGATGCGGCCGTGGCTCTTGAGGAACGCGGCGTTGGCGTCGTCGTCGCCGGCTTCCATCTGGTTCGGCACGCTCACCCCTGCGCGCGCCAGCAGGCGCAGCGTCAGCGCCTTGTCGTCACAGCGCTGGACCGCGACGGCGGTAGTCAGGTCGGACAGCGACTCCCGGCACGCGATGGTGCGTCCGCCGAGGCTCAGGCGGAACAGCCCCGCGGTCTCGTCCTCGAACTCGACCCCGATGCCGCGGCGGCGTGCCTCGGCGACGATGATGCGCGCATAGGGGTTGAGCCTTGTGTCCTCCTCGGCCCCGGTGAACAGGCGCTCGTTGATGACGTTCTTCCGCTTGAGCGCGAACTGGGGGATGCGCTCGAAGCCCAGGCGCTCGTACAGCGCGATGGCGGCTTCGTTGTCGTGCATCACGCTGAGGTCCATGAAGTTGCGCCCGCGCGCGATGTAATGCTCGGCGAGCTGGCGCAGCAGGGCCTCGCCGATGCCGGGGTAGCGGGCCTGCAGATCGGCGGCGAGGCACCACAGGCTCGCGCCGCGCTGCGGATCGTTATAGGCGCGGTAGTGATCCACCCCGGTCACCGTGCCGACGATCTCGTGCGAGTCCTTGTCTTCCGCCACCAGATAGGTCAGGCGGCGGGACGAGACGTTCTCGAGCATGAAGTCGGTCGGCACCGGCACCATGTTCGCCTTGGCGTAGATGCGGTTGACCCCCTCGGCGTCGGACCGGTTGCGCAGGCGGCGGATGACGAAGCCCTGCGGCCGCTGGCGGCTCGGCCTGTAATTCGCCAGCCACAGCCGGAACGTATGGGACGGGTCGAGGAAGACCCGTTGCGGCGCCATCGACAGCGCGACATGCGGGCTGGTGACGTAGAAGACGATGTCGCGCTGGCCGCGCGCCTCGTCGCACAGCGTTTCCACGATGCTGCGGCTGTCGCTGAACGTGTCGGCGAAGATCAGCCGGCCCCAGCCGCAGTGGATGCTGGCGTTCTCGTCCGGCTTCTCGCCGAGCGCGTTGTCGGGCAGGTGGTGCGCCGCTTTCAGCCGCAGGCTGCGCTGCCGGTCGCGGCTGTCGGGCGGTCCGCCGGGTTCCCGCGGCGGCACCGCATGGTGGTTGGGTTTAGAGCTCATGGGTCTGCAGCCACATCTCCAGCAGAGCCACCTGCCACAGCTTGGAGCCGCGCAGCGGCGTGATATGCCCGCGGGGCTCGTCCAGCAGCATGTCCAGATACTCCCGGCTGAACAGCTCGCGCTCCCGCGCCACCCGCGCATCGAGCACGCCGCGGATCATGTCCAGCGTATCGCCCTGGATATGCTTGAGGGCCGGCACCGGGAAATATCCCTTGGGCCGGTCGATCACCTCCGACGGGATGATCCGCCGCGCCGCCTCCTTGAGGATGTGCTTGCCGCCCTGCGCGATCTTCAACTCCGGCGGCACGCGGGCGGCCAGCTCGATCAGGTCGTGGTCGAGGAACGGCACGCGGGCTTCCAGCCCCCAGGCCATCGTCATGTTGTCGACCCGTTTCACCGGATCGTCGACCAGCATCACCGTGGTGTCCATGCGCAGCGCCTTGTCGATCGGGCGCGTTGCGCCGGGCGCGGCGAAGCGCTCCTCGATGAAGGCGCGGCAATGGCTGTCGCCGCCGCGGAAGCGGGGATGAACGGCGCGGTCGTATTCCCCGTGGTCGCGGTCGCAGAATACGCGGGCGTATTCGGCCACGGCGTCGTTGGCGTCGACCATCGGCGGATACCAGTGATAGCCGCCGAACACCTCGTCCGCGCCCTGGCCGGACTGCACCACCTTGACGTGCTTCGAGACCTCCTGCGACAGCAGGTAGAAGCCGATGGCGTCATGGCTGACCATGGGCTCCGCCATCGCCGCGACGCATCCGGGCAGGGACGGCAGCATCCGCTCGCGGCTGTTCACCCGGATGCGGTGATGCTCGGTGCCGAAATGGTCGGCGATGATGTCCGAATACTCGAACTCGTCGCCCTTCTCCCCGCCGACGGACTCGAACCCGACGGAGAAGGTGTTGAGCCCGGTCTGTCCCGCCTCCGCGATCAGCCCGACGATCAGGCTGGAATCCACGCCGCCGGACAGCAGCACGCCGACCGGCACGTCGGCCAGCAGCCGGCGGCGCACGGCGACGCGCAGGCTTTCCAGCACGCGTTCGGTCCAGCCTTCCTCGTCCAGCTCGGCGTCGGCTTCCTCGGGGCCGTAGCGCAGGGCCCAGTAGGTGCGCTGCTTGCGCGTCCCGTCGGGCGAGATGGTCATGACGGTCGCTGGCGGCAGCTTGCGCACGCCCTTGAGAATCGTGTACGGGGCCGGCACGACGGCGTGGAAATTCATGTAGAAGTTCAGCGCCACCGGGTCGATGGCGGTGTCGACTCCGCCCGCCGCCAGCAGGGCGGGCAGGGAGGAGGCGAAGCGCAGCGTGTGCGCGTCTGGCTCGGTGTAGTAGAGCGGCTTGATCCCGAGTCGGTCGCGGGCCAGCGTCACCCGTCCCGTGTCGCGTTCCCAAGCGGCGAAGGCGAACATGCCGGACAGGCGTTCCACGCAGTCAGGCCCCCAAGCGTGCAGCGCCTTCAGGATGACCTCGGTGTCGCCGTCCGAAAAGAAGCGGTATCCCTTGCCTTCCAGCTCGCGGCGCAGCTCCGGATAGTTGTAGATGGCGCCGTTGAACACCAGGGTGATGCCCAGCTCGGAATCGACCATCGGCTGCTGGGCCCGGTCGGACAGGTCGATGATCTTCAGCCGGCGGTGGCCGAACGACATGCGTCCCTGATGGAACAGCCCGACCGAGTCGGGACCGCGTGGCGCCATGGCGTCCACCATCGCGCCGGTCGCCCGCACCGAAGCCGGACTGCCGTCGAACCGGAGTTCACCCGCGATACCGCACATGACCGCTCATTCTCCCCTTATTCCTGCGACGTTTTCATGTCGGCGGCCGTGTCGCGCGGGAAATGCCATGCCTGTCCATGTCTCGCCGCGGGGCGGCAGCGCGCCGTCCCGTCCGCACATGCTCAACGCAGCGGCGCCGGCGCCGTGAGCCCGTCGGGAAAACCGGGCGCATCCAGCCGTTCCGCCGCGGCGAGCTGCGCCGGCTCGGACAGGACGGTCAGTATCTCGATTGCCGCATCGTATTTCCCCGGCTCGGTGTCCGGCATGAACTGGGGGCAGATGGCGAAGCTGCGCTGCGGCCCGTCATAGAGCAGCGCGCAGGGATAACGGTCATGGCCGCCGAACGGCAGCACCGCCGTCGCGGCGGCCAGCGCGACCGGACCGTTATCGTCCAGGTCGCAATACAGCCGCCGCAAATGGCTGACGACCATGGCGCGGCCGCACAGGCTGCGTTCGCTCGCTCGGAAGTCCAGCCGGACGCCGCGATGGAACATGGCGGCCACGGCCTCCACCTCCCGGTCATTGATGGAGCGGACAATGGCATCCGCCGCGGCAAGGAGACCTTCCTGCCCACCTGCCTTCAATAGAGAATTTGTCTTCATTTCATCCATGGCGATACCTTCTACAGATATCATTCCCGGTCCCGTTGTCAACGCTTGAAAGAAAAAACACATATATTATCCTGATAACGAGGTTTTTTACTATACTACTATGATTAGTAATTAAACAAAACACGAGAATATGATTATTTTATCAAACACAAATGATAGAAATATGTGTCTTTATCTTCATTTTCTGGAGAAAATCGGATCGGGCATTTTCAATCTGTATGCCGGCTGACGTCGCCGATGGTTCCGCGCTAGGATTCGGCATGGCGGGAGGGAGTTTGATGCGCGAACGCCGGCGGCTCGCCGCCGTCTTCATCCTGTGTGCGGTGGCCGCGGCCGCGATCGTCAGCGGGGGACTCTGGCGGCTGGGCGCGGCCGATGGCGCGCCTTCGGATGCGGCGGCGGTCGTCGTGCTCACCGTGCTCGGCCTGTGCGCCGCCCTGGGGTTCGTCTGGGCGCGGATCGATAGCGCGCTGCTTTCGCCGCTTGCGCGGCTGATTCATGCTCTGGACGTGATGGAGCACGCCGGTCCGGGTGCGGCCGTGGATGTTGTCGAGCCGGGGGCGCTGGCGGCACTGGTCGCGCGCATCGATGCGCTGACGAAGCGCATGCAGGACTCGCAGCGCGAGATCGATTCCGCCGTCGCCGCCACCACCGACCGGCTGGAGGAGGAAAGGAGCCGCCTCGCCGCCATCCTGCGCGATATCTCCGAAGGGGTGATCGTCTGTAATGCGGATCACTGCGTGCTGCTGTTCAACAATGCTGCCCGCGCGGCGCCGGATGCGACGGATCTTCTTGGGCTCGGTCGCGGCATTGGGACGCTGTTCGATCCCGTGCCGCTGACAGCGGCGTTCGACAGGCTGCGCGGCGGCGGCGGCGCGCCCGCGCCGGTCACGCTGCGGCCCGTCGCCGGCGCTGCCGCCCTGGAGGCGCGCATGGCCCCCATCGTCGAGCCCGACGGCGACGTGCGCGGCTACGTGCTGAGCTTCGCCGCGCCGGGTCCGCCGCCGCCGGTTCCCGTATCGGAGGGACTGCCGTCGCGTCCGGTGTTCTACGATTTCCGGCCCCCGGTTGCGGGGTCGGCGGCGGGGACGACGCCGCTTGCGGAACTGGCCGCCGTGGCGTTCGACACGGAGACGACCGGCCTGGACGCCCGCGCCGGTGACGAGATCGTGCAGATCGGCGCGGTGCGGGTGCGCGGGACGACGGTGCTCGGCGGGGAGACGTTCGAGACCCTGGTGCATCCCGGCCGTCCGGTCCCGGCCGCGTCCACCCGGTTCCACGGCCTGACCGACGAGAGCGTAGCCGGCGCGCCCGCGGTGGGCGAGGCGGTGGCGCGGTTTCACCGTTTCGCGGGCGGCGCCGTATTGGTGGCGCAGAATGCGTCTTTCGACATGCGCTTCCTGGCGCGCGCCGAGGCGCGGGCCGGGGTGATCTTCGAGGCGCCGGCGCTTTGCACCATGATGCTGTCGCTGTTCCTGCATCCGGAGGAACCGGACCATACGCTGGATGCGCTGGCGCGGCGGTTCGGCGTCGAGACGCGGGGCCGTCACACCGCTCCGGGTGACGCGCTGATCACGGCGTCGATCTACTGCCGCATGGTTCCGCTGCTGGAGGCTGCTGGCGTGACGACCCTGGACGAGGCGCTGGCCGCCGCCGCGTCGGCCTCGAAGCGCATGCGACGTTAGCGCCCGCCGGTCAGCACGTTTCCGGAGAGTTCGCCCGCGACCCGGTCGCGCAGCCGGTCCACGACGCGCAGCGCGTCCAGCAGCCCGCGCCGCTCGCGCCGGGTCAACCAGGAGGGCGGGATGTGGTTGCCCGGGCGCGCGCCGGCGGCCGCCTGTTCCACCTGACGGCGCAGCACCAGCATGCTCATCAGGCGGAACGCGGCTGAAATCTCGTCGGCGTCGTCGGCGTCGAGCACGCCGGTCCCGCGCAGGGCAGCGATGCGGGCATGGGTGGGGGTGACGGCGATTCCCTCGCGCAGGGCGAGAAGCCGGACCGCGTTGACCAGCGCCAGCGTACCGCCGCGCTTGAGGTCCACCTGCCCCCGGTACGGGCCCGGCGCGCGGTCGCGGCGCAAACGGCCGAACAGGCCGAGGGCCGTTCCGTACCGGGCCTGGTCGCGCATGACTTCCTGCAGGAAGGCTATGTTGCCGCGCATTAGCCCCGTGACGTGACGACGCAGCATGGCGGCGAGCGCGTCGTCGCCGCAGACCGCCTGGAAGTCGAAGAAGATGTCGGCAAGCCTCACCGCGGCCGGGCTGCGCCGCCGCGCCCAGATCGCCGTCTGTTCGCGCCACTGCGTCAGCGTCTTGCGCCAGAGCGGGTTGGTCGCCATCACGCCGCCACTGCACAACGGAAATCCCGCCGCATCGAGCGCGGCGGTCATGCGGTCGGCCAGACCGAGGAAGAAGCCGTCGATGCGGTCGTGTTCGGAATCCGGATAGTCGGCGATGATGAAGCCGTTGTCCTGGTCCGGGAACAGATAGCTCTCGCCGCGCCCGCCCGAGCCCATGACGATCGCCGCGAAGGCGACCGGGGGACGGCCGAGCCCGTCCCGTTCCATCGCGCGGAGGGCGGCAGCGGCGACCCGGCGATGTATCTCCGCATTCACATGCGAGATCAGCGCCTGGATGTCGGCGCAGACGGCGCCGTCGGCGATCATCGCGCCGGCGATCTCCGCCTCGGCGCGCTTCATTTCGGCGAGCCCCCCGGCGTCCTCGCCCAGCGTCAGCCGGTCGATGATCGCCACCGTCGGCGCGGTGGCCTCGGCCAGCGCCGCGTCGAGGTCCAGCATGCCGACCGGGGAGCCTGTCGCGTCCACCGCCGGCAGGTGGCGCAGCCCGTGCCGGCGCATCGCGGCGACGGCGGTGTACAGGTAATCGTCGGGCCGTACCGTGCGCACGGGCGAGGACATGGCGTCCCACGCCGGCGCCTCCGCCGCCATGCGCAGCGCGACCCGGCGCGCGACGTCCTGCTCGGTGACGATTCCGGCGCATCCGCCACCGGCGGCGCGGACGATCGCGCAACTGACGCCGGATGCGGCCATCACATCGATCACGTCGCTGCAGGACGCGTCTGGGGCCAGCAGCGGCGGGGGCGGCGCCATGCAGTCGCGGACCCGGCGGGACAGCAGTGTCGTGGCGACGTCCATGAGGCCTCCCCGGCGCCCGTATGTGGCAACCAACCATACGCATCCGAAGGTTGCCGGGGCAAGGCAAGCCCGTGAGTCGCGGCCCCGAATCCCCGCTGGCGCCTCTTTCGAAAATAAGCGGTAGATCAATTGCTTGCAAAGCGAAATGACGGTTACTCAATTCGTTTGGCACGGCATTTCAGTATGTTAGAGTAATCACCTTCGAATGCGCGACCAGGGAGTGAAGTATTCGGTTGCGTATGGTCGATTATTTGCACCGCCGTCATCCCGAAAGGGGGGTGGGGCAGCGGGGATGCAGCATCGTCACGCCGGTGCATCCGGCGTGACGGAGGGCATCCGTCTTCGCAAGGGGAGGACAGGGCATTGAGCGCTAAGGTCATCTGGTTGTTCGTCTTCGTATTCCTGTACTGGGCGTACTGCATATTCTGGGGCATCAAGTGCGCGCGCATGGCGCGGACGGCCGGCGACTACTTCATCGCCGGGCGGCAGATTTCGATGTGGGTGTTCGTCCTGGCGGCGACGGCGACATCGTTCTCGGGCTGGACGTTCATGGGCCATCCGGGGCTCGTCTATCGCGACGGGTTCCAGTACGCCTATGCGTCGTTCTACGCCATCACCATTCCGTTCACAGGGGTGCTGTTCCTGAAACGGCAGTGGATGCTGGGCAAGCGCTTCGGCTACGTCACGCCGGGCGAGATGTTCTCCGATTACTTCCAGGGCGATTTCATCCGCATCCTCACGGTGATCGTGGCGCTGCTGTTTTCCATCCCTTATCTGGGCGTGCAGCTCGGCGCGTCCGGCTTCCTGTTCAACGTCCTGACCGACGGCATGATCCATACCGAATGGGGCATGTGGATCCTGTCGCTGGTGGTGCTGATCTACGTCGCCTCCGGCGGGCTGCGTGCGGTGGCCTATGTGGACACCGTCCAGTGCGTCCTGCTGGCGCTCGGCATCGTCATCACCGGGCTGATCGCGCTCAACGCCGCCGGCGGATGGGACGCGCTCAACGCCGGGCTTGCCAAGCTCGGCGCGTCGGATATCGGCAAATGGGGCACGACCAAGGGGCTCGGCGGCGGCGATTACAACGCCTATCTCGCCATCCCCGGCGTGATCCAGTTCACCGCCGGGCTCGGGAAGGAGACGCCGGTGGGCGGACTGTGGACGGGTGTCATGTGCCTGACCTACATGTTCGCGCTGATGGGCATCCAGTCCGCCCCCGCGTTCTCGATGTGGGCGTTCTCCAACAACAACCCGCGTCCCTTCGCGCCGCAGCAGGTCTGGGCCTCGTCGTTCTGCATCGGGTTCATCCTGTTCTTCTTCACGGCGTTCCAGGGCATGGGCGCGCATCTTCTGGGCGCCAACCCGCAGGTGACGGAGGCGGGGCTCGCGCTCTCCAGCGTGATCCCGGCCAGCGTGGCGACCAATCCGGACTCGCTGGTGCCGCACTACTTCAACCTGATGGCGGAGGCGGCACCCTGGCTGGTCGGATTGCTGGCGGTCTGCGCGCTGGCGGCGATGCAGTCGACGGGGGCGGCCTACATGTCGACCGCCGGCGGCATGCTGACCCGCGATCTCTACAAGCGCTATCTCAACCCGTCCGCCACCCATGAGACCCAGAAGCTCTGGGGCCGCATGGGCGTCGCCTTCATCGTGCTCGCGGCGCTGCTGGTCGCGACCTTCTCGAAGGACGCGCTGGTGCTTCTCGGCGGGCTGGCGGTGGCCTTCGGGTTCCAGATGTGGCCGGCACTCGCGGCGGTGTGCTGGTTCCCGTGGATTACCCGGCAGGGCGCGACCTGGGGCCTGTTCGCCGGGCTGCTCGGCGTCATGTTCACCGAGGACGTGGGGATCAGCATGCTCACCGTCCTGGGCTTCGAGCCGGGATGGGGCCGCTGGCCGTGGACGATTCATTCCGCGGGCTGGGGCATCATCTTCAACGTCGCGGTCTGCGTCGTCGCCTCAGCAGCGACCCAGACCGAGGCCACCAGTGCGCACAGGATGAAGTACCACAACTTCCTGCGCGAGCACGCGACGCTCAGTGCCGACAAGAAGAAGCTGGCGCCGCTGGCCTGGATCGTCACGCTCGCCTGGCTGTTCTTCGGAATCGGCCCGGGCGCCGTGATCGGCAACGACATCTTCGGCGCGCCGAACGCCGGGGTGGAGGGCTGGACCTTCGGCATCCCGTCGATCTGGGCGTGGCAGATCCTGTTCTGGGCGCTGGGCGTGGCGATGATGTGGTTCCTCGCCTACAAGATGGAGATGTCGAGGGTGCCCGATAAGGAGATCGAGGTGCTGACCGAAGACTACGGCGCCGCCCCTGCGGCGGGCGCGGCCGAATAGCCGGACCGTATTCCGGCCGGTGCGGGGGAAGGACCTTGTCCTTCCCCCGTTTCGTTATAGTAGGCTGATGCGATGGAACGCTTCTTCACCGCCGAATACGCGTGGGTCTGGGCGCTGGCGCTCGCCGCCGCGCTGTTCTTTCCGGTACGCCAGCTTCTGTGGGCGCTCTATGTCCGCCGCGCCGAGCGCGACGGCAACGAGGACAAGGCGCGGCGCCGGGCGCTCAGGAAGCGCGCCGCCGTGACCTCGGCGCTGCTCTGCTTCGTGTTTTCGATGTTCTACGCCTTCAACCTGCTTCAGGGCCGCTGATCCGTGAAGGCGTCGGTCCTCCGCCGTTTCGTGATCCTGGGCGCGGCATTCACCTTCGTCGCCTTTTCCGGTTGGGTGATCGTCCAGCATTTCACCGCCGCCGCTCCGGGCGACTTTCACGTCCGCGAGGGCGACATCCGCCTCGGCGACCGCAAATACGACGAGGCGATCGCCGCATTCGACCGCGCCCTGACGGAGATGCCCGACCACCGCGGCGCGCTGATGGGCCGGGCCATCGCCCTCATGCAGATGGGAAAGACGCCGGAAGCGCTGGCGGAATTCACCTATCTGATCGATACGCTGGGGAAGGCCCTTGCCGCGGACGACCCGACCGGGCGGGCGACGCTGGCCGCGGCCTATGCCAACCGGGGCATCATGCACGACCGGGCGGGGCGCTACGAGACGGCGCTGGCCGATTATGTCGAGGCGCTGAAAACCGACGCCGGGGCGCTGGACGGGCCCAGCCTGTTCGACAAGATCCTGTACGGCACGCCGCGCCCCTCGACCGTGCTGAAGCGGGCGCAGTACCTGGAGCAGCAACTCAAGCTGCCGCCCGAAGAGCGCCTTCTGCGCGTGCCGGAGATCGACGCCGAACAGCGCATGTACAAGCCTTAGTCCTTGCCGTAGTCGTGGTCCGGATAGGCGGTCTCGCCGCGCTTCCAGTACCCCCGCGTGTGCACGTGGTCCGCCCCCACGCCCCGTTCCTTCAGCAGATGCTGGCGGATGCGGCGCATGGCGCCGGCCTCGCAGGCGATCCACCAGCAGGCGTCCTTCGAGGCGTCGAGCCTGCGCACGGCCTCTTCCAGCAGGTCGCCGGGGACCGCGCCGGCCGGCTCGCGGTGAAGCCAGACCGGGGAGACGTCCACCTGCGGGCTCAGGGCGCGTTCTTCCGACGCGGCCGGGATTTCGCACAGCACGGTCGCGCGGCAGCCGGCGGGCAGGGCCTCGAGTATGGTGCCGGCGGCGGGCATCGCGGTGTCGTCGGCGACCAGGACGATCTCGGCGGCATCCTCGGGCAGGTCGTACCCGCCGCCGGGGCCGGTGATGTACAGCGGCGCGCCCGGCTGCGCGTTCTGCGCCCAGCCGGCGGCCAGCCCGTCCCCGTGATGGACGAACTCCACCTCCAGCGTCCTTTCGCCGGCGTCGAAGCGGCGCGGCGTGTAGGTGCGCCGGGGCGGGCGGGGGGCGTCCTCGTCCTCCGGCGTCCAGCCGGAGCCCTCGGGCGCGAACAGCAGCTTCATATGCGCGCCCGGCCTGGGCGGGCCGAAGCCGGCGAGCGCCTCGCCGCCGAAAGTGACCCGGGTCAGGCGGGGGGTGACCTGTTCCACCCGCTTCACGGTCACGAGCCGGGTCGGGGAACGGGGCCGCTGGCTGGACCGGGCCGGAGGAGATGCGGTTTCTGCCATGTCAGCCACTCCGGACGTTGCGTCTAATGTTGCGAATGATTCGCATCTCGGGCGCGGTTTGTCCACCCCTCGGACATGGATTCCTTCCAAGGCTCAGAACTTCACGACGCCGAGCACGTCCTGGAACAGGACCACGAAGAAGAAAAGCGCGGCAATGCAGCCGAACAGCAGGTGGATGTAATCGGCCGAGCCGTCCGGGTTGCGGGCGCGGATTCCGCGCCAGGCGATCACCGCCGTCACCGCCAGGAAGACGATGTTGATCGGCATTTCCATGTCGCCGGCGAACTCGAACATGCGGAGAGTATACCCGCCCGCCCGAGTCCCCGGAACGGCCGCGGCGTCAGGGCGTCTCGTCGGAGGTCGGCCGCTTCAGCGCCTCGTCGGAGAAGTAGGGCGGCAGGACCGAGCCGGTGCTTCCGCCGCGCCACGTCTCCAGATGCGCGGTGTAGATACCGCCGAACACGCAGCCCATCACCACCGCCGTCGCCAGCGCGAAGCGGCGGAGCCCCGTCGGCAGCGGCCGGCCCGCCGGGGGATCGTAGCGGTGGTAGCGCGGATCGCTTTCGTCCAGCGTGCCGGCGGCGTCCTGCGCGATGATCCGGCGCGCATAGGACCGCGCCCAGTGGGGCACCCTGTTCCGCAGCATATAGCTGCCGAACAGCTGGTCGGTCACGGCGGGCGGCATCTCGCTGCCGTGCCATTCTGCCCAGGCGAGCTGGAGGACCTGGAACTCGCCGATCTGCAGCAGATTGGCGGCGCGGCCGATCTCGGCGCGCTCGGGGTGCTCTTCCTTGTCGGGCCTGATCAGGGTTTCGAACAGGTTCATCGGAAATACCGGTCCTTTCGCTGGCGGGGCCCTGACACCTGTACTTTACAGCACCGGGCCCGTATCGGGGGTCACGTCGCCGTGAGCCGGCAAAGCGCGACACCCCGCTGCCATAACGCGGATTCCGGTCTATTGTGTCACCGGATGCGGATTTCACACGACAGGGAGACCGACGGATCATGCTCTATATGTGCTACGGCATCGACGGACCGGACGGCGCGGCCCGGCGCGACGAGGCGCGCGCGGCCCATTTCGAGTACCTCAAGCGGCACGAGGACAAGCTGGTTCTTGGCGGCGCCACGCTGGCCGACGACTCGGACGCGCGCACCGGCTCGGTGCTGATCATCAACGTGCCCGACCGCGCCGCCGCCGAGGCCTTCGCCGAGAACGAACCGCTGCGCAAGGCCGGCGTGTTCGAGACCTACACGCTGACCCGCATGCGCCGCGGCCAGTGGTACCCCCAGAACGCGCCGAAATCGTCGGAAGGGGATTAGCGGCAGGGGGCTGCCGCCTCACCCCAGCGTCGGGTCGATCACCAGCTTGCCGACGACGTCGCCGCCGCCGAGGCGGTCGAAGGCGGCCGTCAGCGCGGCGAGGGAGAGCGTCTCCTCGATCACGGTCTTCAGCTTTCCCTCGCCGGCGAATTTCAGCGTGGTCTCGACGTTGCGCCGGCTCGCCCCGGCGCCGCCGATCACCTTGTGGCGGCGCAGGTACAGCCGGCTGGCGTCCAGCTCCACCTTGCCGCCGCCATGCGCGCCGGCGGTCACGAGCCGCCCCGCATAGGCGAGGCTGGCGAAGGCCCTGGGCCAGGTGGTGGGGTCGGAGATGTTTTCGAACACCACGTCCACGCCGCGCCCGTCGGTCAGGCGCATGACCTCCTCGACCAGGTCGTGGGTGCGGTAGTTGATGCCGAAATCGGCGCCCATCTCGATGCCGAGCCGGACGCGGTCTTCGGCGCCGGCGCCAGCGATCACGGTGGCGCCCATCAGCTTCGCCGCCTGCACGCCGGTGCTGCCGAGCCCGCCGCCCGCGCCCATCACCAGCACCCATTCGCCCGCGCGCAGACCCGCCTTGTCGTCGAGGAGCTGGAACGCGGTGGGGAAGTGCCGCATCACCACGGCGGCCTCGGCGAAGCTCGGTCCCGGCGCCAGCCTTTCGCAGCTTTCGACCGGTACGCAGCAATATTCGGCATAGCCGCCCCAGCGGTGGATGCCGATCAGCGTGCCTTCGCGGCAGTCGCCCTCGCGCCCGTCGAGGCAGTCGCGGCACTGGCCGCAATGGGAGCGCGAGCACACCGTCACGCGGTCGTCCACGGCGAAGCCCTCCACGCCTTCGCCCAGGGCCGCGACGCGCCCCGCCGGGTCCACGCCGGGGACCATGGGCAGCAGATGGGGCACGTTCGGGCGGCCGGCGATGATGGTGAGATCGCGGGCGCGGTTGACGGTGACGGCGCGCACCTCCACCAGCACCTCGCCGGGACCCGGCTCCGGCGTCGGGACGTCCTCCAGCCGCAGCACCTGTTCGGCGGGGCCGTATGCCCGGAAAACCCATGCCTTCATCGTTTGTCCCTGTTCGTTGCGTTCAGTCGGCGGGGGACAGCCGCCAGCGGCGGTTGTCCAGCTCGAGCACCCCGTCGGCGAGGCGGAGGTTGAGTGACGTGACGCCCTCGTTTCGCTGCCAGGGCACGATCTCGACGGTGCGGAAGCCCGCCTTGGTGTATGGCTCCTCGTCCGCCAGCTTCTGTGCCTCGGCGCGGTTGGGCGCGCGCACCATCAGGATTCCGGTGCCGCGCACCCAGCCTTCCCCGTCGCGGCACGGGCCGGCGGCGAACAGCAGCCCGCGACGTTCCAGATCGACCAGATAGGCGTGGTGGTCGACGCGCAGCTCGTCCTGCGACCGGGGAAAATCCGTCGGCGGATTGTCGGCGGGGCGCAGCATCAGCAGGTAGCACTGCTCGCGGACCAGGTTCTGCATGATGCGCTGCGCCTCATCGCGGGCGTCGGCCATGGCGGTCTCCCGTTTCTCGGTGGCGCGCAAGATAACCTTGCCCGGGGAGCCCGGCAAGGCGCGCTCAGTCGCCGGAAACCGCGATCTCGGCGACCAGCGGCAGGTGGTCGGACGCGATGCGCGACAGCGCGCTCCGGTGCACCCCCACCGACAGGCGCAGCGTCGAGGGCAGGCACCAGATGCGGTCCAGCGCGATGAAGGGGCGGCGGGTGGGGAAGGTCGCAGGCGCGCGCAGCCGCAACCCGAGCGGATGGCCCAGCCGGCCGAGCGCGCCGGCATGCGGCCCGAGCACGTTGAAATCGCCCATCATCACCGTCGGCGTTCCCTCGCGGGCCTGCAGCAGCCTCGCCAGCTCGTCGATCTGGTGGCGACGTTCGCCCGGCTTCAGCCCCAGATGCGTGGCGAATATGACGAGTTCCGGGCCGTCCCAGTCGATCTCCGCCTCGATGGCGCCGCGGGGCTCTCTCTTTTCCACGTTCAGCCGGTGCAGCACGGGTGCCCGCAGCGGCCAGCGCGACAGCAGCACGTTGCCGTATTCCCCCTGGTGCTCGACGATGTTGGGGCCGGGCACGGCGTGAAAGCCGCTTGCCCGCTCGATGAACTCGAACTGGTCGATTTCCCGCCCCCCCTTGAGGCGGGAGTCGACCTCCTGCAAGGCGACGATATCCGCGTCGATCTCCGCCAGCACGGCGGCGGTGCGGGCCGGATCGCACCGGCCGTCCCGTCCGATTCCGGAATGGATGTTGTACGTGGCGACGCGGATCTTCCGGTCGGATTCCAGCGCGTGATCTCTCACGTCTTCTCTTCGCGCTCCGTGCCATGCGCATGCCGGTTGAACCGGCGCCGCAGGAACTTTTGCAACGCAACGCCGATCATGATCCACAGGCACAGCAACGCGCCGAGGAGGATCGTGTTCCAGGCATCGGGCTCGCTCAGCAGCGCCTCGATCCGGTCGCCCATCGCCGTCATGATCGCGATGCCGGGGGCCAACCCCAGCGCGCTGCCGATCAGGAAGTCGGACAGCCGTATCTTCGCGGCGCCCGCGGCGAGGTTCACCACCGTAAACGGCGCGATGGGTATCATGCGAACGGTCATGATCGTGACGATTCCGCTGCGCGAAAGATAGCGGTCGAGGGTGCGGATATGCTTGCCGGCCAGGCGGCGCAGAAGTCCTCGCCCGGCATACCGCCCTGCGCCGAACATTACCACGGCGCTCGTCATCGCTCCGGCGAAGGCATAGGCGAGACCGAACCAGGGACCGAAGGCGATGGCGGTGGCGGCGATCAGCACTGTCACAGGAAACATCGCCAGACCGGCAAGCACGTAAATTCCGACGGCGAGCGCAGGCGCGAATACCGACCCGCGCGCGTCCTGGAACCACCCGGCGATGGCGTCGGGCTGGATCATCTCCGCCATCGGCGTGTAGCGCCATCCGACCGCGACCGCCGCGACCGCCGCGACGAGTCCGATCAGCGGCCATGCGCGGCGCAGCGCATCGCTGAAACCTGGGCTGGCGAGGTCCACCCTCGTGATGCGGCTCGCGATCTCGGAAAGATCGGCGGGCTGTTCCGGGTCGGCAAAGGACGCGAGCGCGTCCGGCGGGCCCGGTTCCGGCATCTCGGGCTCGAGCGGCGCCAGGCAGCGGCCGCCGGTATCCAGCGATTTCAGCGCGGCGACAAGGGAGCCGCGCTCCTTCATTTCGCGCGCGACCGCGTCCGCCGCCACGCCGCAATGCTCGCTGATCAGGCTGTGCCGGAAGTCCGCGATGGCGCGGGCGACGGCCGCGTCGTCCCCGGCTTCCACCGCGATGTCGCATTCGCTGTCCACGGACATGGAACGGTTGTTCAGATTGGCGGAGCCGATCTGCAGCAAGCGGTCGTCCACGATCATGATTTTGGCATGGACGGTGTAGCGCAGGTCGTTGCGGTGTCCCAGCCGCGGGGCCAGCAGCAGCAGGCGCCCGTCTTTGTCGGCCGCGCGCAGCCGGTCGGCGGCCCGCGCAAGCCCCGCACCCATCGTCTGCTGTTCCAGCCAGCCGCCGTAGCGCTCGGGCAGGACGATCACGATTTCCGGCCCGTCCTTCTCCGCCAGACGATCGCAGAGGGCCTCCACGACGCAGCGGGCGGTCAGGTACTGGTTCTCGATGAAGATCAGGTCGCGCGCGGCGGCGATGCTGTCGAGGAGCAGCGATTGCACCTCCTGTACCGTCTCGGCGCCGTTCAGGGGCGGCACCGTGCGCGCGATGGCCACGGCGACATCGCGCATCGCCGGCTCGACGCCGTCGGGCCAGGGGTCGCTGCTGGCGTCGCGATGCGGTGCGGGAACCTTGATGCCGGTCGCGGCCTTCCAGCGGAAGCGGGCGAGTTCGCCGATGGCGGCCGCAGCGTCGCCGTCGAACATGGCCATGGCGTCGTGATAGGGCCCGTAGGGCTGGCCGTCGCAGTTCACGCGGCCCGGGTCGTCCTCGGCGTGCTCCGCGGTGTCCCAGCGGCCTTCGGTCAGGTCGAGTCCGCCGACGAAGGCAAGCCGGTCGTCCACCACCACGATCTTCTGGTGCTGCGCCCCGCCGAGCGGCAGCACATCGTCGAACTCGACGACGACGTTGGCGGGGGTGCGCCAGTTGATCTTGACCGCCGGCAGCGGTTCCCGGTCGGCCGCATATAACAGGGTGAAGTCCCAGATCAGCAGCTTGATCTTCAGCTGCGGCCGCGCGCGCGCGACGTGGTCGATCAGTTCCAGCAGCGTGTTGGGCACGTCCGGCATGGGGTCACGCCGTTCCAGCCGGATGCGGGAATCGATATCCCAACCGATGATGAAGACCTGCTCGCGCGCCGCCAGCAGGGCCCGCTTCACCGCGGCGAAGTAGGGCGCCCCGTTCGCCAGGACGGTCAGGCGATCCGCGTGCTCGCGGCGCCAGCAGTTGCGCCCGGTGTCCAGGATCGTATCGGTCATGACTGTAAGCTCGGAACCCCCTGTCATTTGGGGTTTCCGCCGTGGCTTACAAGGGAAGCCGCAGTCAGATCCCGGCCGGCACGGTCCGCGACATGGCCTCGATGCGCGGCCATGCCTCCTCCCCCGTCTCGTTCATCAGGACGACGTACGAGTCGTTGCGCCAGTCGATGTAGCCGGGGCCGAAATTCGGCCGCGCCCGGATGCGCGCATACCAGTCGCAGAGATTCGGCCGGCTCTCCAGCCAGCCCCTGAGACGCAGCTCGTCGATGCGGATGACGTAGGGCGTATAGGCGACGTCGGCGAGCGAATAGGAGGCGCCGGCGAGCCAGGACGTTTGCGAAAGCTGCGTTTCCATGTCGGTCAGGAAGCGGTCGAACACCGGCAGCGCCTCGGCGAACTGCTCCGCCTCGATGCCGTACTCGATCTGCCGGCGCTGGCGCTCGCGCCTCGCCGGGTCGGGAATGCCGTCGAGATAGGCTTTCAACTCGTCCGCCGGCCGGGCGAGGTGCTGATGGCGAAAGGCGATCGAGCCGCTGAGCACCCCGGTGTAATAGTGCAGACGCTCGTCCAGCCTCTTGGTCCAGATGCGCATCCGCGCGCATTCCAGCGGATCGGCCGGACGCATCGGCGGCTCGGGAAAGGCGTCGTCGAGATATTCGCAGATCACGGTGCTTTCGATCACCACGCGGCCGTCATGCACCAGCGTCGGCACTACCCCGTTGGGGTTGAGCGTGAGGTACGCCGGCGCGTGCTGGTCGCGGCGGCGCAGGTCGAGAAGATGACTCGTCCACTTCAGGCCCTTCTCGCCCAGAACCAGGCGCACCTTCTGGGCGCAGGTCGACATGTCGGCATGGTAAAGCTCGATGCCCATGACGCAGCGGGTACGCCACCCCGGCGCCGCTGTCAATCGGTCGGCGCGACTGCGCGCCCGGCTTTTTCCGCCGGTTGCGCCTTGCTTTTGGAAAATCGCCGGTTTACGCTCGATAAACGAATGGAAAATCCGGTAAAACCCCATGATTTCAATGTATTAAATGTCTTTCATGGGACGGGATGAATAAGGCGCCTGCGACGGGGCGCGGACAGGGAGCCGATGGTCGCGTATATCGAAGCCAAGAACGTCAATCTGATCTTTACCCCGCCGAACCGGATGCCGGTGACGGCGCTCAAGGACTTCAACATATCGGTCGGGGAAGGCGAGTTCGTTTCGATCGTCGGGCCCAGCGGCTGCGGCAAGAGCACCTTCCTGAACGTGCTGCTCGGCCTGATCCCGCCGCATTCGGGCGAGATGGCGATCAACGGCAAACGGGTTTCGGGGCCTGGCCAGGACCGCGCCATGGTGTTCCAGGAATTCGGTCTGCTGCCGTGGCGCACCGTGCTCAACAATGTCGAGCTGGGGCTGGAGCTCAAGGGGGTGGCGACGTCGGAGCGCCGCCCCGTTTCCCAGAAATTCATCGAGATGGTCGGTCTCGCGGGGTTCGAGGGGCATTACCCGCACGAGCTGTCGGGCGGCATGAAGCAGCGCGTCGGGCTGGCCCGCGCGCTGGCGACCGATCCGGACGTGCTGCTGATGGACGAGCCCTTCGCCGCGCTGGACGCGCAGACGCGCGACATCATGCAGGCGGAGCTGCTGCGCATCTGGCAGGAGGCGAAGAAGACGGTCCTGTTCGTCACCCATCAGATAGAGGAGGCGGTATATCTCTCCGACCGGGTGATCGTGATGACCAAGCGGCCGGGGCGGGCGAAGAAGATCATCGACATCCCGCTGCCGCGCCCGCGCGACTACGAGATGCGGGTGACGCAGGAATTCAACGACCTGAAGCTCCAGCTCTGGAACGAGCTGAAGGACGAACTCACCGTGCACGGCAACGGCTGAGCCCGGGGGGACCGCGACCATGAACGACTTTGTCTACAAGTGGCGGAACCCGATCTTCGGCAGCGTTTCGGTCGTCCTGTTCTTCCTCGGCTGGGAGGCGCTGCTGACCTGGGCGATCCCGCTCAACCCCTTCATCATGTCCAAACCCAGCCTGATCTTCGAGGGCCTGTGGCTTGAGATGCAGTCGGGCCAGCTCTGGTCCGACCTGCTGATCAGCGGACAGCCGTTCATCTTCGGCTTCGGCGCCGCCATCGTCGTCGGCATTTTCGTCGGCACCATGATGGGGTGGAGGGCGCGCGTGGGCTACGCGCTCGACCCGTTGCTGACGGCGCTCTACGCCAGCCCGCTGGTCGCCATCGCGCCGCTGGTGATCATCTTTTTCGGCGTCGGCGTCTCGGGCAAGGCCATCCTGATCTTCGTGCTCTGCGTTTTTCCGTTCGTGTTCAACACCTATGCGGGGGTCAAGTCGGTCGACCGGCTGCTGGTCAACGTGGTCCGTTCGCTGGGCGGGAACGAGCGCGACATCTATCTGAAGGTCATCGTGCCCAGCGTGCTGCCGTTCATCATCGCCGGGGCGCGCTACGCCATCGGCCGCGCGCTGGTGGGCATTCTGGTGGGCGAATTCTTCGCAGCCACCGCCGGGATCGGCTATCGCATCGCCTGGTTCAGCGACATGTTCGAGCTGAGCCGCATGTTCGGCTATATCCTCGTCATGATGGTGGTCGCCGTGCTGTTCACGGAAGGCATACGCTGGGCGGAGCGCGCCGCCTTCCCGTGGCGGGTGGGGATGTAGAGCCGTGAACGACACGACCAGCACTGCCGTTTCGCCGGTTCCCGCCTCGGCCGCCCCCGTCCGCGACGAAGGACTGGGCGAGATCACGCGCCGGACGTTCTGGGAAGCCAACGAGCGCCACGCGCTCGGCATCGGCTTCATCGTCTTCGTCCTGCTGCTGTGGGAGGTGATTCCGCACATTCTCACCCTGTCGCGCGGAATGGACCTGTTCTTCACCACGCCGACGCAGGTTGCCATGACGCTCTACAACATGTTCGCCAGCGGCGAGATATGGCCGGCGTTCAAGTTCAGCGCCGTGGCGTTCAGCGTCGGCCTCGGCCTGTCGATCGTGGCGGCCTTGCCGCTCGGCGTCATCATCGGCCGGTCGCACACGATGAACGCGATGCTCGATCCGTTCATTACCGCCTTCAACGCCACGCCTCGTCTCGTGTTCCTGCCGATCATCCTGGTGTGGTTCGGCATCGGCATGTGGTCGGTGGTGGTGGTGGTATTCATCGGCGCAGTGTTCCCGCTGCTGATCAACACCTATGCCGGGGTGCGCAACGCCGACCGGCTTCTGATCAACGTCGTCCGCTCCTTCGGCGCCAGCGAGTGGCAGATCAACAAGCTGGTGATCCTGCCCAACTCGATGCCGTTCATCATCGCCGGGCTGCGCCTTGCCATTGGCCGCGCCATCCTCGGCATCGTGGTCGCGGAATTCTTCGGCGGCTCGTCCGAGGGCATCGGCGTGATGATGAACGACGCCGCCGGCAAGTTCCAGGTCGACATCGTGTTCGCCGGGCTCGTCATCTTCATGGCGCTGTCGCTGGTGATGGTCGGCGGCGTGAAGGTGCTGGAAGCCCGGCTGAGCCGCTGGCGGCCCGAGAACGTGAAAAGTTTCTGAGTTCCACAAGGCGCCGAAGCGTCGGGATGAGGGCACGGGGCCGGGACGCCGAAACGTCCCGGCCCCGGTCGTCTGGCGGGAACGCGGCCATGAAAAAGCCCGGGCGAACCCGGGCTTTTATCGTGGGCGACGGTCGGACCGTCAGTTCATCTTGCCCTGCACCTTCGGCGGGGCCTTCAGGAAATAGCCCATGTCGCGGAGCGTGGAGTTCAGCAGGTCGCGGGCGACATACTGCTCGACATCCGGCAGCGGCTTGCCCTTCGGCCATAGCCCCTTGGATTCCATGCGCTGCTTGCGGCCGTCGAACACGGCCTTGAACAGGTCGTTCGGAATGTCCGGCCCGTAAGCGTTGTGCACCGTATCCCAGATGAACCCGGCTTCCTTGGCTTCCTTGATGCCGAAATGCTTCTGCAGCACCGGCACCGAGCCTTCCTTGTTGGTGGCCAGGTACTCGGTCGCCTTGGCGATGGCGCGGATGAAGCGCTGCACCGTATCCTTGTTCTCGTTGAGGTACTTTTCGGTGACCCAGAACGTGCCGCCGATGCGGGGCAGGTAATCGCCGGTCTTGAGCAGGATCTTGAAGCCCGCGACCTGCGCCTTGGCGGCGTGCGGGAAGCTGACCAGCCCGCCGTGGATCGAGCCGTTGATCAGTGCGGCGATGCGTTCCGGCTCGCCCTGGAAGCTGATGACCTTGTAGTCGCGGCCGACATTCATCTTGAAGTGCTCGCCGAGCACGATCTCGCCCTCGTCGTAATCGGCGCTGCCGGCGCGCCCGTAGCCGAGCGTCTTGCCCTTCAGCTCCTCCACCGACTGGATCTTGGGATCGACGACGATGGCCCATTGCGAGATCAGCGACTGGCCGACGACGTAGCGCAGCGGCGCGCCCTTCAGCGAGGCCTGCGACCCGCCGCCGGGGATCGGCACGAAATTGACCGCGCCGCCGATGCCGGCGGTGACCAGCGCCTTGCCGGTCATCGCAACGAACGAGGCATCGAGCCCTTCGTTCTTGAAGAACCCGCGGTCCATTGCGATGTAGGACGGGACGTGGAATCCGCTCGCCCCGGTGGTGCGGCCGACGGTGATCTTGGTTTCCGCCGCCGTGGCGATCCCCGTCGCCGCGACGGCAAAGATACCGGACAGAACGGCGGCCTTTGCAATTGCCGCAAACGCATGACGTCTATGAATCATCATCGAGTCGCTCCCTTTGGCTTATATGAATGCGCGGTAAGACTGTATCGCCACTTATGAGCGTAGGGCCGCTGAAAAGGGCTTGTCAAGCGACGCAGGGCCGGGGAGGGGGCGGTGAACCCGACGTTTCGGCCGGGTTTTTTGGCCGCCTTGCCGGCGCCTTTCCAGCCCGGCGCCTTGCCGGTGGCGGAGGCGGGTGATAAGACCGTCGGGCCGTCGCGCGACTCGATGCGCGGCCGCGCTGGACAGGTAATTACGGAAACGGTGGGGCGAGATGGGGAAGCTTACGATCAGCCTGGCATGCTGCGATTACGACCGCACCCGGGCGATCTTCGACGGCCGCGTGCGCATCGAGGGCTGCGAGGCGGTGACGGTGGCGATGTCGCCGGAGGAAGCCTTTCACCGCGCCTTCAAGTACCAGGAGTTCGACGTCACCGAGCTGTCGATGTCGAGCTACATGAACGTGCAGTCCCGCGGGGGCAGCCCGTACATTGCCGTTCCCGCCTTCCTGTCGCGGCTGTTCCGCCATTCCTCGATCTACATCCGCAAGGACCGCGGCATCGAGAAGCCGGAAGACCTGAAAGGCAAGACGGTCGGCGTGCCGGAATACCAGATGACTGCGGCGCTCTGGGTGCGCGGCATCCTGAAGGACGAATACGGCGTCGCGCCGTCGGACATCAGCTGGCGCAACGGCGGGCTGGAGGAGGGCGGGCGCGAGGAACGCTCGCCGCTGCACCTGCCGCCGGAGATCGAGCTCGTCAGCCTGCCGAAGGACCAGACGCTGGCCGGGCAGCTCGACGCCGGAAAGCTCGACGCCGTGATCTCCGCCCGCGCGCCGTCCTGCTACTACACCAACGACAAGGTCGACCGGCTGTTCCCGGACTACAAGCAGGACGAGGAGGCGTATTTCAGGAAGACCGGCATGTTCCCGATCATGCACATGGTCGGCATCCGCCGCAGCCTGGTGGAGAAGCACCCGTGGCTGCCCGTGAACGTCTATATGGCGTTCCTGAAGGCGAAGAAGCTTTGCTACGAGGAGCTGGGCGAGGTCGGCCACCTGTTCACCACCATGCCGTGGCCGGTCTTCGAGTTCCAGCGCGTGCGCGAGCTGATGGGCGAGGATTACTGGCGCTACGGCATCGACGAGAACGCGAAGGAGATCGAGGCGATGACCCGCTACTCGTTCGAGCAGGGGCTGTCGGCGCGCAAGCTGACGGCGGAAGACATTTTCGCCCACTCAACCTTCGATCTCGGCAAGCTCTGACCGGAACCGGGAGCCGCGCCATGACCCGCATCAGGCCGCTGCGCCGCGAGGACGTGCCGGAGCTGGACGAGAAATACTTCAAGCCGTACGAGGCGTCGCGCGGCTACGTGCCCAACTCCAACCTGGTGATGGCGCGCAAGCCGAAGATTCTCGAGGCGTTCCGCAACCTCAACAGGGCGATCTTCGATCCGGACGGCAAAGTCCCGCTGGACCTGCTGGCGATGGTCGGCAACGTCGCCAGCCGCTCCGCCGGCTGCATGTACTGCGTCGCGCACACCGCCAACAACTCCCGCAAGTCGGGCGTCGGGGACGACAAGATCGCGGCGCTGTGGGAGTACGAGACGAGCCCCCTGTTCTCGGAGGCGGAACGCGCGGCGCTGCGCTTCGCCCAGGCCGCGGCCGCCGTGCCCAACACGGTGACGGATGAGGACGTGGAATTGCTGCGCGCGCATTTCGACGAGGATGCGATGACCGAGATCCTTGCCGTGGTCTGCTGGTACGGCTTCCTCAACCGCTGGAACGACAGCCTGGCCACCGAGCTGGAACCAGCCGCGTTCGAATACGCCGATGCGACCATTGCGCGGAAGGGCTGGGATGCCGGCAAGCACAGGCCGAAGGCGAAGAAGGCCGGCGCGGCGGAATAGGGCGTGCCTCAGCCCTGCGGCGCCGGGCTGAACAGCAGCTTGATATAGCTCCGGAACAGCAGCACCTGCTGCGGCAGCACGCCCGGCTCGTGCAGGGCCTTCGACATCACGATACCGCCCTCGATGACGGTGGAGACGGCATCGGCCAGCGCGTCGAGGTCGATCTCGTCGCGCGGCGGGTAGAGCCGCGCGATCTCGCCCAGAGTCGTCCGGAAGCGCGCGCGCCAGTTGAGGACCGCCTGCCGGTTGAGCGCGCAGACCTGGCGGTCGAACAGCCGCTCCTGGTAGCAGTAGGTGGCGACGATGCAGCCGGGATGGCCTGTGGGCAGGTCGGCCAGCATCTCGGCGAACAGCCTGAGCCCGACGAGGAACCCCTGCAGGGGGTCCTCGGCCAGTTCCCGCGCGCGGGCGAACAGGTCGTCCAGGATCTCGTCGTCGCGCGCGATGTGGCGCTCCAGCAGGGCCAGCGCCAGCGCGTTCTTGTCCTTGAAATGATAGAAGAAGCCGCTCTTGGTGAGCCCCGCCTCGGCGATCAGCTCGTCGATCGACGTCGCCCCGAAGCCCTTTTCGAGGATCGACTGTTCGGCGATCTCCATCAGCCGGTCCCGCGTGCGGGCGCCCTTGCCGACGATCGCTGCCGGGCTGCGCTGTACCGCCGGTACAGTTTTTTCCGCGTCCATCCCGCCGCCACCCTCCCGAATCCGTCGGTCCGACGCCATCCTAATGAAAACACGCGCAGAAATAAATCGCGCGCTGCTTGACCGCGAGTCCACTGGCCCGTGATGGCGAATTCGGGGACAGTCCGCCCGCCAGCAAATGCACGGAGACGGAACGATGTCGAAATACCGCAACGGACTGCCCCAGATGAAGGGCGAGACCGTCATCACGGATGGCGGCATGGAAACCACCCTGATCTTTCACGAAGGCTGCGATCTGCCGCTCTTCGCCGCGTTCGGCCTGACGCGCACGGAAGAGGGCCGGACAACGCTGAAGGCCTATTACCGGCGCTATTTCGACATCGCGCGGCAGAACGGCGTCGGAATCATTCTCGAAACCCCGACCTGGCGGGCCAGCGCCGACTGGGGTGCGCGGCTGGGCTACGACGCCGCGGCGCTGGAGGCGGTCAACGCAGGATCCGTGGCTTTTCTGGAGGCGCTGCGACGGGCGTGGGAGACCCCCCGCACACGCTGCGTCGTCAGTGGCTGCGTGGGGCCGCGCGGCGACGGCTACAGCCCGGAGACGCTGATGAACGCCGGGGAGGCCGAATCCTATCACGCGCCGCAGATCCGCGCTTTCGCCGAAGCCGGCGCCGACATGATCGGGGTGCTGACCATGACCCATGTGGGGGAGGCGGCGGGAATCGCGCGCGCCGCGCGGGCGGCGGACATGCCGGTTGCGATCTCCTTCACGGTCGAGACCGACGGCCGCCTGCCGAACGGGCAGGACCTCGGCACCGCCGTGACGGAGGTGGATGCGGCAAGCGACGGTTGGCCGGCCTATTTCATGATCAACTGCGCCCACCCGTCCCATTTCGCCGGCGCGCTGGACGAGGGGGCGGCCTGGACCAGGCGCATCGGCGGCCTGCGCGCCAACGCATCGACGATGAGCCACGCGGAGCTCGACAATGCGGAGACGCTGGACGAAGGCGATCCCGCCGCGCTCGGCCGCGACTACCGCGCGCTGCTGGCGCGCATGCCCTGGATCAACGTGCTCGGCGGATGCTGCGGCACCGACCACCGGCATATCGCGGCGATATGCGGGGCCTGTGTCGGGAACGGAAGAGCGGCGGCCGAGTAGCCTATCCCAGCCCGATCAGCGCGCGCGCGGCGCGGCTGAGGACGCTGTTCGGGTCGATATACTGGTTGACGATCGAAAAATGGTTGTCGCCGGGCAGGATCCAGGACCGCGCCTCGACGCCCTTCGCGCTCCACGCGGCGGCGAGGTCGTCGGCTTGGCGGATGAATTCCGGCCCCTCGTCGCCGCCGACCGGCAGCAGCAGCTTGCCGCCGCCCGGCGGGGTCATCAGCACGGGGCTGAATTCGAGCGCCTCGTCCGCCGTCAGCCCCAGATCGTCGTTCTGGGACGAAAGCTGCACCGGAATCAGGTCGTAAAGCCCGCTGATACCGATGCCCGCCTTCACCAGATCGGCGGGCAGACCCTTTTCGAGCGCCGGCCAGTCGGTCGCCATCATCATCGCGGTGATATGCCCGCCCGCGGAATGGCCGGAAACGCTGATGCGGCCGGGGTCGCCGCCGAAGGAGCCGGCGTTGCGCCACACCCAGACCAGCGCGGCGCGGCACTGGCGGATCAGCTCCGCCATGGTCACGCCGGGGATCAGCGCGTACTCCGCGACGACCACGGTCGCGCCGAACTCGACGAACGGGTTCGCGGCGAAGGCGAAATCCTCCTTACGGTTGGATTTCCAGTAGCCGCCGTGGAAGAACACGTGCACCGGGTGCGGCCCGGGGCCGGACGCCGGGAAAATGTCCAGCCGCTCGTCCGGCGCGTCGCCATAGGCGACGTCCAGCCGCCCATTCGCGGTCGCGCGCACCCGGTCCGACGTCACCGACTGCGCGGCCTTGTAGTCATCGACATTGGCCACCTTGGCGCGGTTGTTGTACTCCGCGTTCAGGCGCTGCTGGTCGTAGTCCCCAAAGACTGTGTCCGCCATCGGCCCATCCCCCGTTTCGCGCGGTTCCGCCCCGGATCATAGGCCGACCCCCGGCGGATTTCGAGACTCTGATTCCCCTTTCGGCCGGTCCGATTGACCGGACGCGGCGATGGCGCGAGAATACCGCTCCTGCAAGAGACGGAGGCACGAACCATGGCCGCGAGCAACGATCCGGGCCGGGGCTACCACGACATCGGCGGCGAGCCGGGCGGCGGGCCGATCGATCCCCACGTCACCCAGGCCAAGCCGTGGGAGAAACTGTCGGTCGCCATCGGCAACGCGCTCGGCAAGGGCGGGAAGAAGGTCATCGTCACCGACGAGACGCGGCGCAGCCGCGAGGAGATGGGCGAGGACCTCTACAACGAGCTCGGCTATTTCGAGAAGGGCGTCGAGGCGACCAGCCGCCTGCTGATCGAGAAGGGGCTGTTCACCCGCGAGGAGCTGGAAGCCCGCATGGCCGCCATCGAGCAACGGATCCGGGAGCAGGGACGATGACCGGATCCTTCACCCCCGGCGACCGGGTCAGGGTGATCCGCGCGCATCCGCCAGGCCACCGGCGCACGCCGTATTATATCCGGGGCAAGGAAGGTGTGATCGAGCGGATCTGCGGCGCCTTCCCCAACCCCGAAGAGCTGGCCTATGGCTTCGACGGCAGGCCCGCCAAGACGCTTTACCGCGTCCGCTTCCGGCAGAAGGACGTATGGCCGGATTACGCCGGCGCCGAAATCGACACCGTCGACGTCGACATCTACGAACACTGGCTGAACCCCGCCTGACTGCAGCGCGAAGGAAATCCCGATGGCTGACGACCGCGATCACGACCACGACCACGACCACGCCAACCCGCTGCACAACCATCCGCCGCTGCAGCCCGACGACGAGTCGCCGCCGGGCCGCCACGAGGTGATGACCGAGGCGATGCGTGAGCTGCTGGTGGAGAAGGGCGTGCTGAGCGCGGACGACATCCGCGCCGCGCTGGAGAACATCGACTCCTGGGCGCCGTCCAAGGGCGCGCAGATCGTCGCCCGCGCCTGGACGGACGACGCCTTCCGGAAACGGCTGCTGGCCGACGGCAACGCGGCGCTGGCCGAGTTCGGCATCGATTCGGGCGGCGCAAAGGTCACCGTGGTGGAGAATACCGACAGGGTCCATAACGTCATCGTCTGCACGCTGTGCTCGTGCTATCCGCGCGCCGTGCTGGGGCTGCCGCCGGACTGGTACCGCAGCAAGAACTACCGCCGCCGCGTGGTGGTGGAGCCGCGCGCGGTGCTGGAGGAGTTCGGCCTGCGCGTGCCGGACGACCGCGCGGTGCGGGTGCACGACAGCCTGGCGGATCTGCGCTACCTCGTCCTGCCCCGCCGCCCGGAGGGCACGGACGGATGGACCGAGGAGCAGCTTGCCGGCATCGTCACCCGCGACTGCATGGTCGGAGTGGCCGAGCCGCGGCCGGAGTGATCCGGCTGGATCGCGGGACCGGCATGGATGACAGCCTGATCGGCGCGCCGCTGCGGCGCCTCGAGGACCGCGCGCTGCTGACCGGCGGGGCGCGCTATGTCGACGATCTGAATCCCGACGGGCTGCTGCACTGCGCCTTCGTCCGCAGCGCCTTCGCCCACGCCCGCATCGGCGCCGTGGACATGGCCGCGGCGCGCGCCCTGCCCGGGGTGCACGCCGTCTGGGCCGCGGCGGACCTTGCCGGCATCCTGACCCAGGACCGTATCCCCGAGGGATTTCCGAAACCCGGCGCGAACCGGCGGGAGGTCGGCCCCTACGTGCTGGCGCGCGACGAGGTCACCTATGTCGGCGAACCGGTCTGCGCCGTGATCGCGGAGACCCGCGCCATCGCCGAGGATGCGGCGGAGCGGGTGGAGGTCGCCTACGACGCGCTGCCGGCGGTCGCCGATTGCCGCGCGGCGCTGGACCGCGGCGCGCCCGACGTGGACAGCCGCGATCCCGGCAATCTCGTGGACAGCTATACGGTCGCCAGCGGGGCGGTGGACGAGGCTTTCGCCGGCGCCGCCCATGTGGTGACGGCGGAGCTGCGCCAGCATCGCGGCGTGTCGTCGCCGATGGAGTGCCGCGGCTCGGTGCTGCGTTTCGACGCCGGGCGCGGGCGGCTCACCATGTGGGCCAACACACAGGCGCCGCATTCGCACAAGAGCGTGCTGGTGCACCTGCTGGGGCTGGACGAGGCGAAGGTGCGGGTGGTCGTGCCCAGCGTCGGCGGCGGGTTCGGCCCCAAGCTGCTGTTCTACCCGGAAGACGCCGTGGCCGCGGCCGGAGCGATGACGCTCGGCCGGCCGGTGAAATGGACAGAAGACCGGCGCGAGCATTTCCTCGCCACCACCCAGGAGCGCGACCAGGTCTGGGAGGTCGAGATGGCGCTCGACGCCGACGGCCGCATCCTCGGGCTGCGTGGCCGGCTGTACCACGACCAGGGCGCCTATACCGCGCGCGGCACCAACATCCCGTTCTCCTCGGCCACCACCATCCTCGGCCCCTATATCGTGCCCGCCTACCGGATGGAGGTGTTCATCGCCGGGACCAACAAGGTGCCGGCGACGTCGATGCGCGGCGCCGGGCACCCGCAGGGCTGCTTCACCATGGAGCGGATGCTGGATCTCGCCGCGCGGAAGGTGGGCATGTCACCCGTGGAGATACGGCGCGCGAACATGATCCGCGCGGACCAGATGCCTTACACCCATCCGGTGAAGACCCAGGCGGGCCAGCCCATCGCCTATGACAGCGGCGACTATGCCGCCTGCCAGGAACAGGCGTTGAAGGCCATCGGGGCGGAGGACTTTCCCGCGCGCCAGGCGGCGGCGCGCGGCCAGGGCCGTTGCCTCGGGCTGGGACTCGCCAACTACGTCAAGCCGACGGGGCGCGGGCCGTTCGAATCCGGCCTCGTACGCGTCGGCACGTCGGGCAAGGTGTCGGTCTATACCGGCGCCATCGCGATGGGGCAGGGGTTCCATACCGCGATGGCGCAGATCTGCGCCGACCGCCTCGGGCTGCGGCCGGAGGACGTGACAATCGTCGCCGGCGATACCGACACGGTGCCGATGGGGATCGGCGGCTTTGCCAGCCGGCAGACCGTTACCGCCGGCTCGGCCATCCATCTGGCCGCCGGCAAGGTGCGTGAAAAGCTGCTGGGCATAGCCGCGCATCTGATGGAAGCCTCGGAGAACGATCTGGAGCTGGCCGGCGGGCGGGTGACGGTGAAAGGCGTGCCGGGGATGTCGGTCAGTTTCGCCGACGCGGCCAACGCGGTCGCGGGCACGCCCGGCTACGCGCTGCCGCCGGGGATGCAGGCGGGGCTGGAGGCGAATGTCGATTTCGCGCCCTCCAACGTGACCTACGCCAACGGCGCGCATGCCGTCATCGTCGAGGTCGATACGGAGACCGGTGGCGTCCGCATCGACCGTTACGTGGTGGTCCATGACAGCGGCCGGCTCGTCAACCCGCTGATAGTGGACGGACAGGTCCAGGGCGGGGTGGTGCACGGGCTCGGCAACGCGCTGTTCGAATCCATGCTGTTCGACGACGGGGCCCAGCCGGTGACGACCACCCTGGCCGAATACCTGCTCCCCTCCGCGCCCGAAATGCCGAACATCGAGATACACCATCAGGTTTCGCCGACCGACCGCAACCCCATCGGGGTCAAGGGCGTGGGCGAGTGCGGCGTGATGTCACCCGCGCCCGCCATCCTGGCCGCTATCGAGGACGCCCTGGCCGAGTACGAGGTGACGCTCGACCGCTACCCCGTGACGCCGATGATGCTGATCGAGAAGATCAACGCCCGCTGAAAATACAACCGAACGAGGGAGAGCTTATATGCCGCGTGTTGCCCCGATAGACATGGACCGGCTGACGGACGAGCAGAAGCAGGTTGCCGCCAGGATCGTTTCCGGTCCGCGGGGCGAGGTGCGCGGGCCGTTCCGCGTGCTGATGCACAGCCCGAAGCTTGCGGACTGCGTGCAGGCGACCGGCGCCTATGTCCGCTACGCCGCCGCGGTGCCGTGGAAGCTGCGCGAGCTCGCCATCCTGATGACGGCGCGGCACTGGAACGCCCAGTACGAATGGTATGCGCACGAGAAGGAGGCGCAGAAGGCGGAGCTCGACCAGGGCATCATCGACGCCATCCGCAACCGCCGGACGCCGTCCTTCACCGACGAGGCGGAACGGGAGGTCTGGCAGTTCTGCCAGGAGCTCTATGCCGACAAGCGGGTGAGCGCGGAGACGTTTCGGAAGGTCGTCGACCGTCACGGGGAGCAGGGCGCAATCGACCTCGCCGGGCTGATCGGCCATTACAACCTGATCGCGATCACCCTCAATGTCTTCGATGTGGAGACGCCTGCCGACGCCGTGCCGCTGGCGGAGTAGCCGGGGCGCGCTTCTCAGCCGTCCCCGCCGGGCTCGATCGGGTCGCGCGTGACGCGTTCGCCCCTGCGCGTGGTGAACACCACGGCGAGCACCCCGGCTGCGGCGAGCCCTACGAGCAGGACGAGGAACCAGGCGAAGGACGTGACGTGAAGCTGCTCGCCCCCGGCGAGATAGAGCGCGCCCAGCACGGCGATCCAGATTGCCCAGAACCGGAATGGGCCAATGAAGATGCCGCGCATCAGCCGGCCGCCCCCTGTCCGACGGAGTCCCGCCGCGCCCTGATGCGGGGCACGGCGAAGACGAGCAGCACCGCCCCGCCGGCGATGTCCAGCGCGTAGCCCGGCACGCCGAACCAGTTGCTCGCGGCCAGCGGCGGCACCATCAGCGCGATGGACGCCGCGCCGACCGCCAGGCGCATGACCGACTGGACCGCACCGTGGTACCAGCCTTCCAGCGCCACCGACAGCCCCCACAGCCCGATCACGGCGACCGCGCCGGAATAGGCGGTCAGCCAGACCGGCCCCTCGAACAGCAGGGCGGGGTTGTAGACGAAGATGAAGGGCACGAGGTACTTCGCGATCCCGATGCGGGCGGATTCCACCGCCGTCGCCATCGGCGGGCTGCCGGCAATGGCCGCCGCCGCGAAGGAGGCCAGCGCAACCGGCGGGGTGATGGTGGAAACCACGCCGTAATAGAAGGCGAACATGTGGGCGGCCATCGGCGCCACCCCGATCTTGATCAGCGCGGGCACGATCAGCGCGGCCACGGTGATGTACACGGCGGTCGTGGTAATGCCCATGCCGAGAAAGATCGCCGCCAGCCCGGTCAGTATCAGCAGCACCAGCAGGTTACCGTCGGCAAGGCCGATGACCTCGTTGGTGAACTTGAGGCCCAGCCCGCTGACGAACACGCAGCCGATGATGATGCCCGCGCAGGCGCAGGCGACGGTCACGGGTATCGTGCTGCGAACCCCTGTCTCGAGCGCGGCCAGCAGGTCGGTCGCGCTCATCCGCGTGGCCGCGCTGATGAAGCTGAGACCGGCCAGCACCAGGATCGCCCAGAACGCGGCAAGCATCGGGGTGAAGCCGTAAACGAGGAGGCCGACGAGCACGACCAGGGACAGCAGCAGGTGCCAGCCCCGCTTCATCACCGCGCCGAACCGCGGCAGAGCGTCGCGCGGCACCGTCTTGATCCCGCTCTTGTCCGCTTCCAGATGGACCATGAAGTAGATGGTGATGAAGTAGAGCAGCGCCGGCAGGATCGCGGCGACCACCACCGTCAGGTAGGGCACCCCCATGAACTCGGCGATGATGAACGCCGCAGCGCCCATGATCGGCGGGGTGATCTGCCCGCCGGACGACGCGCAGGCTTCCACCGCCGCCGCGAAGCGGCCGCGATAGCCCAGCCGCTGCATCATCGGGATGGTGAACGAGCCGGTGGTGACGACATTGGCGGTGGCGGAGCCGGACACCGTACCGAGAAACGCGCTGGCGACGACGGCCGCCTTCGCGGGCCCGCCGACCCGGTGGCCGGTGAGCGACACGGCCAGGTCGATGAAGAACCGGCCGGCGCCGGACCGGATCAGGATCGCGCCGAACAGGATGAACAGCAGGATGTAGGTGGAAACCACCAGGAGCGGGATTCCGAAGATGCCCTCGGTGCGCACGAACTGGACGTCGACCAGCCGCTCCAGCCGGACCGGCGGACCGTAGAGAAAGCCGAAGAAGTAGTCGGTGTACAGCGTATGGACGATGAAGAAGCCGGTGATGAACACCATGGTCCATCCGACCGACCGCCGGGTCGCTTCCAGCACCAGCCCGATCAGGATCAGCCCGATCCAGACGTCCGAGGGGGCGAGGTCGCCCTCGCGCGCCTGAAGCCCCTCGACATCCCACAGAATGTAAACCTCGACCAGCACGACGAGGCCGACGAGCAGCAGGTCGGCGGCGAAACCCGCGCGGCGCAGCAGCGTCTCGCGCGCGTCCTTCCCGGTCAGCGGATCGCGGATGGACGCGCGGAACAGGGGTTTCACCAGCAGCGCCAGCACCAGCATCACCGACAGATGCGTGCTGCGGAACGAATGCGATTCCGGCGTGCCGAACCCGGCGGCGTAGAGGTGGAACAGCGCCAGGGCGACAGCGAGGATCGAGGCCGTCAGCATGACGGCCGTCGGCGCATTCATGCCGCGCTTCACGATCGCCTGCTCGAGGAGCGCGTAATCGCGAACCTCGTTGTACTCGAAAACCGGGGGAGGCGTGTTCATTCAGACCGTATGCGTTGCGCGGGGCAGGGCATCGGCCGGGAAGGCGGACATGACCGCGGCTTCCCGGCCGCGACGGCTACTTCTTCATCACGCCCTTTTCCTTGTAGAACCGCATCGCGCCCGGATGAACCGGAATTCCCGCGCCTTCCAGCGCGTCCTCGAGCTTTACGTTGTTCCAGAACTTGTTGATCTGGACGAGCTCGGCGTGATGCTCCCAGACGACCTTGGCGAGCTGGTAGCCGAGATCCTCGGAGACGCTCTTGTTGATGATCATGATGTTGGGGGCGGCGACCGCCGATACGTCCTCGGTGAGGCTGGTATAGGCGTTCTTCGACACGTTCGTCTTGATGAAGCCCGGGTTCTCCGCGATGTACTTGTCGGCGATGTCGCCGTCCACCGGCAGCAGCCGAAAGCCCGGCTGGAAGTCGACCGCCAGGTAGGCCGCGTTGGGTGCGGTGGTCATCGCCACCATCACGTCGATATGCCCGTCCTTGAGCAGGGCGGCGCCGTCGCTGAAGCCGACGCGGTGGATGGTGCCACCGGCCTTCTTGATCCCGTCATAGGTGAAGCCGTAGTGCTTGATCAGCTTCTCGAAGGCGATATTGCCCGCGAAGGTGAGCTTGCCGGGGCTGATCCGCGCCCCGCCGATATCGCGCAGCGTCTTGATCTTTGAATCCTTCTTGACCGCCATCTGCAGCAGGCCGGGATAAAGATTGGCGAAGAACATGATGTTGGACTGCTTCTTGCCCTTGAACGGGCCGCTGCCGTTCATGCCGGCGACCGCAGTGTGGCCGAAGGTCCAGCCGATCTCGGCATTGCCCTTGTCCACGTCGCGGATGTTGCCGACGCCGCCGCCCGG
>WHUE01000042.1 GCA_009377375.1 Alphaproteobacteria bacterium
GACCTTCCCGGCAGGCGACGCTGACGGCGCAGCCCGCGGGCGAGAATTTCAGCGCGTTGCCGATGACATTGACCAGGATCTGGCGCAGCGACTGCTCGTCCGCCTCGACCGCGATATCGTCGGCGACCGCGCCGATATCGAGGACGACGCCGCGGTTCTCGGCCTCGATCTGGAGCATCCGGGTGACGTAGCGCAGCTCCGCCGC
Source organism: Alphaproteobacteria bacterium (assembly GCA_009377375.1). Lineage (GTDB taxonomy): Bacteria > Pseudomonadota > Alphaproteobacteria > MPNO01 > UBA2964 > WHUE01. The sequence continues at coordinate 206 of WHUE01000042.1, forward strand.
GATGCCCAGCGGCTCCAGCTGCGTCTGGTGCTGGCCGGCCTCGATCTTGGCGAAAAGCAGCAGGTTGTTGACGATGCCGAGCAGGTGATGGCCGCTCGACATGATGTTCTGCACGTATTCGCGATACTTGCCGACGCCGATGGGTCCCATGACCTCGGTCGCGACGAATTCGGAAAACCCGATGATGGCGTTCAGCGGGGTGCGCAGCTCGTGGCTCATATTGGCGATGAACAGGCTCTTCGCGCTGCTCGAATCCTCGGCGACGATGGCGCGGGCCTCGTTCTCTCGGATCATCTGGTGCGCGTGGCGGGCGGCCAGCGCGTGACTGGCCAGCAGCGAGAACTTCTGCGCAATCGCGACGTCGGTGCGGTCGAATCCCTCCGCGTCCACGCCGCGCAGCAGCATCAGCACGCCGCCCCGGTCGCGCACGTGGATCGGCAGGTAGAGCGCCGGCTGGTCGGGCAGGACCGCGCCGCCCGCCAGATCCCGCCATTCCTCCAGCCCGTGATTGGAAAACGTGGTGGAGACGCGGCCGGCCATCACCTTGCGAAAGAACGCGCCCACCATCACGCGGCAGCCGGTCAGCGCGGCGGGCACCGCGGCGATGCACTCGAGATGGACGGGGTCGCTTTCAGCGAACACCATGGCGGAGTCGAAGGTGAACACGCTGTGCAGCGATTCGAACACGCTGGCGAAAGGGTCGTCGCCGATGCCGACGCGCAGAAGCGATTCGAAGGCCAGCGTCAGCGAATTGGCCTGCGCATGTTCGAGACGCAGCCGCTCGTTCTCCTTGCGCAGCGAAACGAGAGCTTCGCGAAGTTCCTCTGAACTTTCCATTACCCGCCGCCCGCTTCGCGCTGTCCTAACGACCGAAGGCGATGGCCGAAATCATCAGGTTGCCGTGCACATTGCGCTCGACCATGCAGCCCTGCTCGCCGAAGGTGAAACAGCCTAGGAACGGCTTGTCGGAAAACGCCTCGGCGACCTTGCTGGCCACCTCGGGCATGCGCGAATCCACCGCCAGCATGCAGCCGGCACAGTAGACCATGAGCCCGCCGGCGAGGCTTTCCGGCGCGCCTGGAAGGCTGGAGACGGCCTCGAGGGCGACGCGCCCGGCGCGCTCGATCAGCCGTTCCTTGTCGCCGCGCATGGAGAATATCCGCGTGCCCTCGGCGATCGAGGCGAAGGTGTTCAGCTCGCCCTGCGGGCCGACGGATTCGGGGTGGATCAGCAGATAGTGCGGCACGCCGTCCACCTGCCCCGCATCCACCGCCAGCGGGCACATGGTGGTTTCCAGCAGGATATTGCCGCCATGCGCCATCTGGCCGTTGAGCCTGTCGCCGATCCAGCCGTTATAGACTTCCGCCGCGGGCCGGCCGTCGATGGTCCTGATCATGCGGCCGGAGCTCTGGGTCACCACGCCGCTGTCGCCGGCGGGATCGAATCCGACCCGGGTGACGACGCCGCTCGGCCCGGCGGGCTCATAGCCGCCCTGGAAGGAGCAGCCCACCCCGCCGGACGGGAACAGCACGCCGACCACCAGACCGTTGGACAGGACGCCGTCCGGCCCGATCTGGCGCCAGTCGCCCGCCACCGAGTTGTCCGCCGCGCTGCCGCCGATGATGGGACAGCGGTCGCCGACGACACGGCGCATCCCGTCGATCACCTCTTCTTCCCGGCCGGGCGCCTGAAACACCCAGACCAGCTCCGGCAACTCGCCGGGGCAGCCGGCGTTCTCGAGCGCGGCGCGCAGGGTCTCCTGCGCCGTGGCGGCGGGATCGTCGCCGAGTTCGGCGGACGCCACGCCGTATTCGCCGACGGCGTCGTCGATGACCAGCAGACCGATGGATTCGGCGCCCCACAGCCGGCCCCCGCTCATCACGCCGGAGCAGGAGGTGCCGCCGAGCAGCGCGGCATCGGGGAAGCGCTGTTTCAGGAAGTCCAGCAGCGCGGCGCCGTCATGGTCGCAGCCGTAGAAGGCATAGACGAAATGGCCGTCTCCGCCGGCGTCGGAAAGCTGGCGGGCCAGCGCCGCAAGCGCGGCCGAAGTCTGCGCTTCCGCCGCCGCAAATGATCGGATCGATACCATGGGCCCTACCGTGTCCGGAGAAGCGCCCGGACACGGTAGTTATCCCTGGTAAAGAAGGGCTTAACGGGCCCCGGTTCGACCGGTCAGGCCGCGCGGCTGCGGCCCGGCCGCGGCCGCCTGCTGCGGCGCTTTCCGGCCGGCGGGGCCGCGGCTCCGCGTTCGTTGCGGTTGCTGCGCTCGTTGCCATGGGCGGGGCGCGCCGGACGGGCCGGCGCAGTCTCGCGCGACGGCTCCCCGGCGGCGACGAGCAGCGGCACCTTGGTCAGCCGCTCGATGTCCCGCAGATAGCCCCGCTCGGAGGCGTCGCAGAACGACAGCGCGATGCCGGCGGCGCCGGCGCGGGCTGTCCGGCCGATGCGGTGAACGTAGCTTTCCGGCTCGTTGGGCAGCTCGAAGTTGATGACATGGGTCACGTCGTCGACATCGATGCCGCGTGCGGCGATATCGGTCGCGACCAGCACGCGCGCCTCGCCCCTGCGGAACCGGTCCATGGCCCGCTGGCGGGCGCCCTGCGACTTGTTGCCGTGCAGCGCCTCGGTCGGGATACCGTCACGGTCGAGCGACTCGGCGACCCGGTTGGCCCGGTGCTTGGTGCGGGTGAACACGATCACCCGTTCGATCCCCATCGCCTTGTCCGACAGCAGATCGGACAGCAGGTCGCGCTTCTTCGCAGCATCGACGAAATACACGCGCTGGTCGATGCGTTCCACCGTCACCGTCTTGGGGCTGACCGAGATGCGGGCCGGGTCCGACATCAGCTCCCGCGCCAGCTTTTCGATCTCGGTCGGCATGGTGGCCGAAAACAGCATGGACTGGCGGCGGCGGGGCAGCTTGGCGACGATCTTGCGGATGTCGCGGATGAAGCCCATGTCGAGCATCCGGTCGGCCTCGTCGAGAACCAGGTGGGTGACCGAATTGAGCCAGATATGGTCCTGTTCCATCAGGTCCAGCAGCCGGCCGGGCGTGGCGATGAGTATGTCGACGCCGCGCTCCATGGCCTTGACCTGGGGACGCTGGCTGACCCCGCCGAACACGGTGGTCTGGCGCAGGCCCAGATGGCGGCCGTAGGTCTTGAACCCTTCGGAGATCTGCATCGCCAGCTCGCGCGTCGGCGCCAGAACCAGCGCCCGCGTCGTCCGCTTCAGCCGCGGCTTCTGGTTTGCGGCCAGAGCCTGCAGGAGGGGCAGCGCGAAGGCTGCGGTCTTGCCGGTGCCCGTCTGGGCGATGCCGATCAGGTCGCGGCCTTCGTTCAGGACGGGGATCGCCTGGGCCTGGATCGGCGTCGGCGTCGTGTAGTTCTCGGCTTCGAGGGCGCGCCGGAGCGGCTCGGCAACGCCGAGCGATGTAAAGGTAACGTCATTCATTCGAGGGTTTTCTTTCCGCGCGACTCGCCGCACGCCCCGAAATGGGCGTGTCGTCGCGATGAGGCGCTTTTACCGCCTTCCACGCACGACTGGAGCTAACGGAGATTTATGGAGATCGTCCCGGACAGGTGCTTCCGACGCGCGGAAACCACGTGCGCGTCCGGGAAATCTGCCGCCTAGATGCGCCCGCCCGCGCCGAATGTCAAGCGGTTATTCGAAATCCGCAGCGATATCAACCCCTTGCCCGCGGTTTGAATTTCCCCCTCGGGCTGCTAAAGCTGTATCCCCGTCGAAGCCACGCGAACGAGGACGATACCGATGACCGATGCGCCGCTCTGGATCACGGAGGCCGAGGTGAGCGCCCTCGTCAGCCTGCCGGAGGCGATCGACGCGCTGGAACGCATACTCGCACTGGAAGCCAGGGGCGAGGCCGAGAATATGCCCAAGACCCACCTGATGGTGGGCGACAATGACGCCATGCACGCGCTGGGCGCCAGCGTGGCCGGCGCCGGCATCTGCGGCTTCAAGACCTGGGTCAATGTCGGCGGAAAGTCGGCCACGGTGGTGGTGCTGTTCTCGCTGGAGGACGGCGCCTGCCTGGCAGTGATCGAGGCGACCGCGCTGGGCCAGATGCGCACCGCGGCCATGACCGGGGTCGGCACGCGCCGGCTCGCCGCGGAGGACGCCGAGGTGATGGCCATCGTCGGCTCCGGCAAGCAGGCGCTGCCGCAGGTGGCGGCCTGCGCCGCGGTCCGGCCGCTGAAGACGCTGCGCGTCTACAGCCGTACGCCCGAGTCGCGGGATCGCTTCGCGGAGGCGGTGCGCGCCGCGTTCGATTTCGAGGTGATCGCCGCCGAATCGCTGCAGGAAGCGGTGCGCGACGCGTCCATCGTCACCCTGATCACCAATTCGACCGGCGCCTTCATCTCCAACGACCTGCTGTCGCCGGGCACGCATGTCAACGCGATGGGCGCCATCGTACCGGCGCGGGTGGAATTCACCAACGACGTGTTTCCGCGCTGCGACGTGATCGCGGTGGATTCCCTGCGCGGCGTGCAGGACCTGTCGGCGGAGTTCCGAAGCTATTTCGGAGACGACGAGTCGGGGTGGCGGCACGTGCGCCCCGTCTCGTCCCTGATCGCCGAGAACGTACGCCGGCCCGCCGGCGCCGATCTGACGCTGTTCAAGGCGATGGGGATGGGGATTTCCGACCTGGCGCTGGCCATCGAGATTCTGGAGCGCGCGCGGGGCGCCGGGCGCGGCCATGCCGTGCCGGCGCGGGTGCGCACCCCGCCCCGGCTGCGCTGAGCCATCTTCGTTCAGGGAGGACGAGACCGATGACCCGAGTGGAACCGCTGAAGCTTGAAGACATTCCCGAGCTGCTGGACGTGTTCGAGCCGGTGAAGGAGCGTATGGGGTTCATCCCCACCTCGCAGCTCACCATGGCCTACAAGCCGGCGCTGCTGAAGGCGTTCATCAACCTGACCCGCGCGGTCTACCAGCAGGACGAGGGCTCGGTGCCGCTGCCGCTGAAGAACCTGGTCGGCCACATGGCGAGCCGCTCGGCCGGCTGCCAGTACTGCGTGGCGCATACGGGGTCGAACGCCAGCCGGTCGGGGGTGGAGGACCGGAAGATCGCGGCGATCTGGGAGTACGAGAACAGCCCGCTGTTCTCGGACGCCGAGCGGGCGGCGCTGCGCTTCGCGCAGGCCGGCGCCCAGGTGCCGAACATGGTGACGGACGACGACGTGGAAGAGCTGAAGAAGCACTTCACCAGCTTCCAGATCGTCGAGCTGACCTCGGTGATTTCGGTCTTCGGGTTCCTCAACCGGTGGAACGACACGATGGCGACCACGCTGGAGGAGGAGCCGACCGGGTTTGCCGAGCGCGCGCTGGCCGGCGCCGGCTGGGCGATCGGCAAGCACGGATAAGGGACGGGAAGGTTCCGTTCAGCGCTCGGCGTCGCCCGGAACGGGATCGGCGGCAGGCGTGGCATCGCTTTCCTTCCCCTGATCCGATTTCTCGCGCTTCACGCGCTCCTTCTCGGCCTTCTTGGCGGCCTTGGCGCGGTCGCGCTCCATGCGTTCGAATTTGTAGTTCGGTTTACGGGCCATCGGCGATCCTTTCGAGGCTGATCAGGCGGCGCGCCCGGCGGGCTGCGCCCTCGCGCGGAGGAACAAAAAAGCCGGCGCGGGTGCGCGCCGGCGGACAAAGCCGGTTCCGAACGGAACCGGCTTCGCAGGCTTCAGTCCTCGACGACGAGGTTGTCGGCAGCCTGGCGGCCATCGCGGCCGGGAACGAGCTCATACTGGACCTTCTGCCCCTCATGGAGGGTGGAGAGGCCAGCGCGTTCGACCGCCGAGATGTGCACGAAGCAGTCCTTACCGCCGTCGCTGGGCTCGATGAAGCCAAAACCCTTGGCAGGGTTGAACCATTTCACAGTTCCGTTAGCCATAGCTAGTCCTTTCAAATGCTGCGCGTCGGCCGGATTGCGGGGCCTTGCGCCGTGGTCGTACACCCGCCGACATCGGCGAATGGGGTCTTCGGTATTCACATTATCCGGGAGTCGCTTGGCCGGGCGTTGTAGAGCGGCCGGAAGTAACGCCTAGGTAGTGTGTAGACCTTCAACGCTCCTCACATGGGACGGACGGGGAAAAAAGGCAAGGAAAATCGTTACATACGGGACCGTCCGGCGTTGCGGACGGGGGCGGGCCGTCCGCGCCCGTCAGTCCTCGTATTCCTCGCGCAGCAGGTCGAGCCGGCGCAGGATTTCCCGGTCCGTCACCATGAACAGCTTGGCGCCCGGCGACGCCGCGCGGTGGGCGATCCAGTTCCAGTGCGGCAGCGTGAAGACGTCGCGCTCGCGCCACTTGACGGTGGCGCCCCCGATGGCGCTTTCGCCCTCGCCCTCGGCCACCAGACAGAAGGCATTATGGGTGGTCCGGTAGGCCCGCGTCTGGCGCCCGCCCTCCAGGCCCAGCATGTAGACGTCGAGCAGCGACATCACCGGCCCGCCGGTCGCCGGGTTGGTGTAGCGCAGCCGGCGCGATCCGTCCGCCGCGGCCCGCGTCCGGCCCAGCGCGGCGCAGACCTCGTCCCAGCCGTAGCGGAACAGCGGCGAATAGGACGGCATCTCCTCGCCCGGGCCTGTCTGCGGCACGATACCGCCTTCCAGATAGGCGTCGTCGGGCGGCAGCGGCGGGAAATTGCCCGCCGGGCCGGGATCGAAGAACTGCGCGTCGAGATGGCGCACGAACGGCACGTCCAGGGCATCCAGCCAGACGATGCGCGCATCGCCCTCGTGGCTGTGCGCGTGCCAGCTTCCGCCGGGGGTGATGATCAGGTCGCCGCGGCCCATCGCGCAGGGCTTGCCGTCCACCGCGGTGGTGCCGCCGGCCCCTTCCACCACGAAGCGCAGCGCGTTGGCCGTGTGGCGGTGCACGCGGGCGGACTCGCCCGGCATCAGGATCTGGAACCCGGCGTTCAGGTTGGTGGTGACGCAGCTTCCCTTCAGGTGATCGAAATCGGGGTTGTGCAGCGAGAGGACGCGGCGCTCGGCCGTGTCCATCGAGGTCGCCGCCACCGCCTGGTCGAGCAGCGGCTCGATCTCGGCCCAGCGCCACTGGCGCGGCTTCTCGCTCTCGGGCTCGCGCCCGTTGCCGATATGGCGTTCCCACAGCGCGCGCACCCCGGCGCGGCCCATGCCGGTGTGGAACGCATCGCCGGCGGGCGCATCCTTCGTCTTCAGGTCCGTTTCAGCGGCCATGGCGCCGACTCCCGTTCCGTTTCGCTGCTGGCCTGAGAGTGGCGCGAAGGGCCGGTGGAGGCAAGGGGCAACCTCAGATTCGCGCGCCGCGCACGCGGTCGATCAGGGCCGCTGCACCGTCTGGCGCCGCGTCGCCGCGCCAGGCCACCACCCCGTCGGGGCGCACCAGACACAGCGCGCGCTCGTACAGCGCCAGCGCCGCCGGGTCCGGCACATCGACCACCGACAGCGGCATGCCGGCATCGCGCGCCGCCGCCGTCAGCGGCGACGGGTCCGCCGCCCGGGGACCCAGCCGCAGCAGGGTGAAGCCGCGGCCGAACGAATCCAGAACGGTACCACCCTCCGCCCGTTGCAGGTGCGGCGCGCGCGCCCCCGGACGGGCGGTCTGCGCATAGTCCCGCACCGTGTCGGGCACGGGGCCTTCGTCCCCGTCCGCACAGAGCGGCGAGCCGGCATAGATATGGCCCAGCGCGATGCCGTGGCCGCGATGCTGGCGGGCGTTGTCGTCCTCGATGCGGCGGCGCAGCTCGGCGCGGACGGCGGCGCCCTCCGCGGTGTCCTCCGCGATATGCGGCCCCGGCGTCCAGTCCCGCCGGCGGAAATTCGCCGTCGCCTCGGCGACGTTGCGCAGCGCGACCGGGCGGCGCTCGGCCTCGTAGCCGTCGAGCAGCCCGTCCCCGCCCCAGCCCTCCAGCACGGCGGCCAACTTCCATCCCAGGTCGACGGCGTCGCCCATTCCGGTATTCATGCCGTGCCCGCCGGTCGGCGTGTTCTGGTGCGCGCAGTCCCCGGCGAGGAACACCCGGCCGTAGCGGTAGCGGCCGGCGATCGTCTCGCGCCGCGTCCAGCCGCCGACGGAGAGGAGCTCGTACGGCGCCTCGGCGCCGAGCGCGCGGCGGACATGCAGGTCGGCATCGATCGACGCCGGATCGACCGGCCGCGCCCCGCCATGCAGGGTGAGCCGCCACAGGGCCCGGCCGTCGAGCGGGATCAGCGTGCCCCACACCCCGTCCGGTCCGACGATGAAGTTGAGAGACGCCTTGCCCTTGTCGTGGCGGGTCCAGAGCTTCTCGGCGCGGAAGAAGATGCTGACGGGGTGGCCGAGCACGCCTTGCTCGCCCAATGGAGCGCCGAGCGCGGCGCGCACCGGGCTGCGCCCGCCGCAGCAGGCGGCGAGGTAGCGGGCGCGGACGCTGTGCGTCCGCCCCGTGGCGAGGTCGGTGAGCGCGGCGGTCACCCCGTCCGCGTCCTGCGCGAAGCCGTCGAAGCGCGTGGAAAAGCGCAGATCGACCCCGGCCAGCCCGCGCGCATGCGCCCGCAGGATCGGGTCGAAGAAAAGCTGGTTGCAGCGCTGCGGCCGTTCCGGGCTGACGTCCAGCCCGCCCGCCCCGCCATGGCCGCGGCGCTCGAACCGGGCGATCTCGAACCCGGACAGCGAGGTGACATAGAGCGCGCTGTGGGGGAAATCGGCCGGCATGCCCGCCGCCCGCACCGCATCCGCGATCCCCCAGCGGCGGCAGAACTCCATCGTGCGCAGGTCGATGGCGTTGGCCCGCGGCAGATCGAACCCGCCGTCGGACTGCTCGACCAGCAGGCAGGGAATGCCCCGCCAGCCGAGCTCTATGGCGAGTCCCAGCCCGACCGGCCCGCCGCCGACGATCAGCACGGGCGTCGAGTCCGGAAAACCGGCAGCGTCCGCCATCTGTATTCCCTGTCGCGAACGGGAAGGGCCGGGCGACCGCGCCGCCCGGCCCCGCCCCGGCCGTCCTGCGGCCTATTTCTTCGGCGCGTCCATCTCGACCAGCGTCTTGAAATCGTCCACCAGCGATTGCGGCACGTCCATCGCCTCATCGATCGACTTGTCGAGCTCGACGCCGGCGACCGGCTCGACCGTGACGTTGCGCTTCTTCGCGTCGCCCAGGAACGCCTGGTCCTTCATCGTGGCGTCGAACGCCTTGCGCAGGGCGTCGACCCGCGCCTTGGGCACGCCGGGCGAGACGAAGAAGCCGTGGCCCACGTTTTCCCCCGCCTGCATGAAGGCGACCATCTTGCGCTGTTCTGGCGTCTTCGCGATGTCCGCCAGATGCGTCGCGCCCTTCAACTCGTCCAGCCGCGGGCCGAGCGTGGCGAGGTGGACGATCTTCCGGTCGCGCAGCCAGTCCGCCTTGGTGGATTTGTAGCTGTTGAAGAAGCTGGCGCGGGCGTGCACCTCGCCCTTCTCCATCGCATTGTTCTGGCGGTCGCCGCCCTGGTAGCCGGAGATGACCTTGAACTTCGTGCCGACCACCTTGTTCAGGAACATCGACATGTAATAGTTGGTCGAGAGCTTGGACGAGGTCGCCACGATGACCTCGCGCTTCTTCGCATCGTCCAGGCTGTTGACGTTGTGGGTATGCCAGACCGACAGCACCGACGGCATCGGCGTGATCGAGCCGACCCATTGCAGATCCTCGGACTTGTAGCCGACGCCGGGCCGCAGCAGCGGCGAGAGCACCGCCGGCGGCAGCACCGCGCCGATCACCGTGCCGTCCTGCGCCGCGGCGTTGACGATGTACTTGATCGACCGCGCGCCGCCCGCGCCGGGCATGGCGGTGACGATCCAGTCGGGCTTGCCGGGGATGTGATTGACCATGTGCCGGCCCAGGATACGCGCGGCCAGCGCGAACCCGCCGCCGGCGCCGCCGCCGGCGATCGCATTGATCTGCTTGCCCTTGTAGAACTCCGCGATGTCGTCGGCCGCCGCAGGCGCGGCGAGCAGCCCCGCCGTGCCGGCCAGAACGGCGGCCCCGGCCAGGAATTGTCTGGTATGCGTCATCCTAGTTTCCTCCTCATGCCTTTGCTGTCTAAAGGTCCTTCAGCACGTTGCTGAACTTCGCCGCCACCGCCTCGCGCAGGTCGCGGCTGGCCGAGGCGACGGCGGGAAACTCGTCCTTCCAGCCCCAGGGCCGGCAGGCGTCGATCACGGCGCGCGAATTCTGGAACGGCGGCTTCTGCAGCATCGGGTCCAGCGGGGTGGACCAGCCGCGGCGGATGAACTCCACCTCCTGCGCCGGGTCGCAGCGCGTCGACATCGCCCAGACCACGTCTTCGAGGCTGGTCGGGTCGATATCCTCGTCGACCACCACGATCCAGCGCGCCAGATAGGCGCCCGAATGGCAGTTGGCGACCAGCATCCCGGCCTGGGAGACATGGCCAGGATACATCTGCTTGATGGAGACCGCGGTGAACATGCGGATCGCGCCGGCCTCGTGGCACCATACGCCCTGCACGCCGGGCAGGCCGGCCTTCTCCACCTCGTCCCAGATCATCGCCGACTGCACGATGCACTTGCCGAACGACACGTCGGTCGGCGGCCGCATGGGCGAGGCCATGGTGAGGATCGGGTCGTTGCGCCAGTAGACGCGGCTGACGCGGATCGCCGGCTCCTCGCGCACGGCGGAGGCGTAGTAGCCGGTGAACTCGCCGAACGGGCCCTCCGGCCGGGTCTCGTGCGCCATGATATGCCCCTCGAGCACCAGCTCGGCGTGGCTCGGGATCGGCAGCCCGGTGACCTCGCCGGGAATCGTCTCGAAGGGGCGGCCGCGATGGCCGCCGGCATAGGCGAGCTCCGACGTGCCGAATTCGATCTCGTGGCTGGCGGCGAGGAACAGCAGCGGGTCGTGGCCGCAGCAGATGACGACGGGGCAGTCCTCGCCCCTGGCGAAATATTTCTCGCGGATCAGCCGCCCGTGCTTGCCGGGCGACATCCAGATGCCGGCGGTGTTGCGGTCGTAGGCGACGACGCGGTAGGTGCCGACATTCACCCAGCCGCTTTCCGGGTCGCGCATGATGACGGCGTCGTTGGTGCCGATATAGCGCCCCCCGTCCTCTTCATGGATCTTGGGCACGGGGAACTTGAACAGGTCCACATCGCCGTCGCGGTCCACGTTCTCCAGCACCGGGCCGTCGGAAACCTCGACCGGCGGGATCGGCCGGAACCCGCCCTGCATGCGGTCGCGATAGGCGCGCACCACGTCGGTCGGATTGTCGTAATCCGGCAGGCCGAGCAGGTAGGACAGGCGCCGCGTCGAGTTGGAGGAGCCCGACAGGACGCGGAAGCCCTCCGGATAGCCGGGAATGTTGTCGAACAGCACCGCCGGCGCCTTGCCGGGGCGGGCGTGGCAGACGATCTCCGCCAGCACGCCGAGCTCCAGGTTCCAGTCGGCGCCGTCGATGCGCAGCAATTCCCCCATCGCGTCCGCCCGCTCGACCACGTCGCGCAGATCCCGGTGGCGCTGAAAAGGCGTGCGTCCGCCTGCCTCGTTCACGACCCTCGACACGTTCTCCTCCCCGCCCGGCGCCTCCGGCCACGCACGGCCGGGCTTTCCGCCACGCCGGTACCCTACGCGCTCGTACGGCGCGCGAACAGTCCCCAATCCGCCGCCGGTATCGCCGGCCCGCAGCCGGACCTGGCGCGCGAACGGCAGCGTAAGATTTTGACTTTTCTCCACTTTCCGCTATTCTGGCCGCTATCGTGGGGTACGGGTAGGGGGCAAGGGGGCGCGGCCGTTTTCCGCTCCCGGCACATGCGGCCGGGCGACGGGGAAAAGTGACGTCCGCATTGCCCGGCGGGGTTTCATTGCCGGCTTTTCGTCGACATCTTCAGCGCGTTCTGCTGGCCGGGCTGGTCGCCGTCACCGGGATGGCGCCGGTGACCGCCGCCGCGTTCGACAAGTTCGTGGCGCTGGGCACCAGCTCCACCAGCGGCGTCTATTTTCCGGTCGGCAACGCCATCTGCGACCTGATCAACGCCGGGCGGCTCGACCATCTGATGCGCTGCCTCTCCTACAGCACCGGCGGCTCGGTCTACAACATCCAGGCGCTGACATCGGGCGAGCTCGACATCGCGATCACCCGGTCCGACCTCGCCTACGAGGCCTATCTCGGCAAGGGCCAGTTCGCCGCGCTCGGCGCCAACAGGGATCTGCGCACCGTCGCCAACCTCTACGGCCAGCCGGTCGCGGTGATCGTAAAGGCCGATTCCGGCATCGACGGCTTCGACAAGTTCGACGGGCGGCGCATCAATATCGGCAATCGCGGCTCCGGCAAGCGCACCATCGCCGATATGATCTTCCGCATCATGGGCTGGACCAACGACCGCTTCGGCAAGGTGACGGAGCTGTCCACCGGCGCCATGGGCCGCGCGTTCTGCGCCGGGGAAGTGGACATCCTGATCGAGGCGCTGGGCATTCCCGCGGCGTTCTACGACCGGATGACGCGCGAATGCGGCGGGCGGTTCGTCAGCCTGCCGCCCGAGCTGGTCGCCGGCTTCAAGGCGACCGGGCCGTTCTTCTACGACGACAGGATCGGCGGCGACCTCTACCCGCACAACCCGGCCGACGTGAACACGGTGGGCATCAAGATCGTGCTGGTCACGGTCGCCCGCGTTCATCCCCGCTCCATCGGCATCGTGGCGGACGCCATGTTCGGCAAGCTGGACGATTTCCGCGCCGCGCATTCGGCGCTGAGCCGGGCCACCGTCGACAGCATGCTGAAGGAGGGCATCCACGTGCCGATCCATCCCGGGGCGGACGCCTATTACCGCCAGCGGAACCTGCTGCCATGACCGACCGCCGCCGCTACGGCCCGCGCGCCCGCGCGCTCTGCACCGCAGCCCTGCTCTGCGCCGCGCTGCCGCTCGCCGGCTGCCAGACGCTGGGCGACAGCGGCGCGGAGACCGCGGACGCGGCGGTCAGCGAGCCGGCGCAGCTCCGCCGCGAAGGCGTCAAGGCGCTGCGCGAGAACCGGCTGAAGGAGGCGTCGACCTATTTCAACGCCGCGCTGAAGCTCGACGTGCAGAACCCGTCGACGCAGTTCCTGAACGGGCTGGCCTATCACATGCAGGCGGTGACGTCGGACCGCTCGCTGTTCCCGCTGGCCCATCAGGGATACAGCCTCGCTATCCAGTTCGACCCGACGAGCTGGATCGCGCGCTACCATCTCGGCCTGCTGCATCTCGACAAGCGCGAATACGCGCAGGCGAAGACCGCCTTCGCCGACGCGCTGCTCTATAACGACCGCGATCCGGACCTGCTCTACAACCTCGCCGCCGCCGCCTATTACGCGCACGACCCGCAGACCGCCGAGGCGGCGCTGACCCGGCTGCGCGAGATCGAGCCGGACTCGGCGCGTACGCTGCGCGCTTCCGCCGTCGTGCTGGCGGCGCTGGGCAATCCGGCGGAGGCGCGTCGGTTCCTCGACCGCTACCGCGCGCAGGAAACCGACGCGCGGACCGAGGCGCGCATCGCCCGCCGCGTCGAGGACTGGGACAAGGTGCATGCGCGGGTCCAGACCGCCTCCTTCCGCGTCCCCGCGCCGCCAGGTGTGTCGGGCAGGGGCGCGAAACCGGCGCAGTTCCCGGGCTCTTCGCCGTTCCCCGGCGCGGAGCCGTTCCCGGGCTCTCCGCCCCAGCCGGACGCCGCGCCAGCGCCCGAACCGGTCGACACGCCGGTCCCCTCCACCGCCGGCAGCGAGACCGTCGCGGTGGACGACCCGGCGAACCGGATGGTGATCGTCGATGTCGTCATCATCGCCTCGCAGGAGGACATATCGACCGCGAAGGGCGTGAACCTGCTAAGCGGGCTGACGCTTCAATTCGGAATTCCTGGCGACCCAACCTTACCGGCATTTAGCCGCACTTCTACACGTACTAGTGATGATTTGAGCAAAGGGACTGCTGAATCGAGTACGGCAATTATCAAGCGTATGAGCATCGCCGGAGTCAGCTATTCGCTAAACATCGCCAATGCAGGCGCAGCGCGAAATGAAATTCTTGCGCGCCCTACATTGGTTGCGCTGGCAGGCCAGCGATCGGAATTCTTTTCCGGCGAGAACATCAAAGCGTCCTCGGTATCTACCACCGCGCAACAGGGCGCGACGGACGTGGAAAAGGACATTGGCGTCAAACTTGCGGTTACGCCAGAATTTCTCGCCGGTGGCCGGATCAAATTGCTGGTCGAGACCGAGCGTACGTTCCTGCAAACACCGAGCAGCAGCGTCGATTTCGATTTCCAGCTCCGCACATCCAAGACCACGGTCAGCGCTAATGTGGTTCTGAATGCCGGTGAGTCTCTGATCCTTAGCGGCCTTAGCGAGAAGGAAACCGAGAACATTCGCGATGGGGTGCCTGGGCTGCAGGACATACCGCTGATCCAGTACCTGTTCTCACGTCAGTCGACGCGCGACTTCAACAAGTCGGTGCTGGTGCTGATCACGCCGCGCATTCCCGAATACATCTACCGCCCGGGCGAAGCGCGGGGCGACGCGGCCGGCGGGGGCGACCAGGTGCTGGACGAGCTGAAGGCGCGGTTTTCCGACTGGTTCAGGCCCTACCCAAACTGGGCCTCCGTGTTCCGCCACCTGCAGAACAATTCGCTGTACCGCGAATTCCGCACCGGCGACGTGGCGCTGGAAAGCTGGGACGCGCAGACCAGCCGCAAGGCGCGTTTCAAGAAGGCGCTGGGCTTCCTCTACTTCTGAACCGCCGGGCGGAAAGCGCGCATGGACGACAACAGAAAGATCGCAGACGCGCTGCTGGCGGAGCCCGTGTTCGACACGCTGCCGCGGCAGGACGTCGCCCGCTTCCTGTCCCATGTGACCGAACGCACGTTTCAGCCGGGCGAGGCGCTGCACCGGCAGGGCGAGCCGGCGGCCGAGAGCTTCCTGATCGTCGAGGGGGCGGTGCAGGTGACCGGGGCCGGCGGGGGCGGTGCCGCGACCATCGGCGAGGGCTTCCTCGGCGAGGAAGCCGCCATCGGCATGAAGAGTTACCTCGCCACGGCGACGGCGCAGACGGCGGCGCGCGTCCTCGCGCTGCCGCGCGAGGCGTTGCAGGACATCTCGCGCCACGGCCCGATCCGCGACCGGCTGCTCGCATCCTATAGCGGCCGGTTCACGGGCGAGAGCGCGGCGCTCGCCCATGAAGGCGCGGGCAGGAAGCCCGCCCCCCCGGCGCGCGAATCGATGCGGCTGATGGTCGGCTGGCTGCTGGCCATCGCCGCCCCGGTCGCGATCTATGTCTCGCTGGCCGGCAAGGGCATCCTGCCCAACGTGCAGTCGGTCTACCTGCTGGCCGTGCTTTCGGTTTCGGTGACGATGTGGATCTTCCGGCTGCTGCCGGATTTCGTGCCCGCGCTGTTCGCGGTGCTGTGCATCGTGCTGTTCGGGCTGGCGCCGCCGCAGGTCGCGCTCGGCGGGTTCGCGTCCAACACGCTGTTCATGGCGCTGAGCATTTTCGGGCTGAGCGTGGTGATCACCGTTTCGGGGCTGAGCTACCGGGTGCTTCTGGTGCTGCTGCGCATCGGACCGGCGCACAAGGCCTGGTACAATCTGAGCCTGTTCCTGACCGGGCTGATCCTGACGCCGGTGGTGCCGACCACCAACGGCCGCGTCGCCGTGCTGGCCCCGTTCACCAACGACCTGCTGGAAGCCATCGGCCAGAAGGCAGCGCGGCTGGAAGGCCCCCGGCTGACCGCGAGCGTGCTCGGCGGGGTCAGCCTGATGTCGTCGATCTTCCTCAGCAGCAAGTCGGTGAACTTCCTGATCTTCGGCCTGCTGCCGCTGCAGGAGCAGTCGCGCTTCCAGTGGCTCTACTGGTTCTATGCCGCCAGCGTTGCCGGGGCGGTGCTGCTGGTGCTCTACGGGCTCGCGGTCGCCCTGATGTTCCGCAACGAGAGCCGGCCCGCGATCTCGCGCGAGCTGGTCGCCGAGCAGCTGCGCATCCTCGGGCCGATGAACGTGGCGGAATGGGCCGCGGTGTTCGGCTTGGTCGTCCTGCTGGTCAGCTTCATGACGGCGGCGATCCACCGGATCGACATTCCCTGGGTCGCGCTGGCGATCCTGTTCTCGCTGCTGATGTTCCGCTTCCTGTCGGAAAGCGACCTGCGCCAGCGCGTGGACTGGACCTTCCTGATCTTCCTCGCCTCGCTGATCGGGCTGGTCGCCGCCATGCAGAATGTCGGGCTGGATGTCTGGATCGCCCAGAACCTCGGCTGGCTCAAGCGGGTGATGACCGACAACTTCCCCGCCTTCATCGGGCTTCTGGCGGCGGCGATCTTCGTGGTGCGGCTGGCGCTGCCGATCAACGCCACCGTGGTCATCTTCGCCACGCTGCTGCTGCCCACCGCGATCGCGGAAGCGGTCAACCCCTGGGTGGTCGGCTTCGCGATCCTGATCCTGTCGGAAAACTTCATCTGGCCGTACCAGGCGTCCTATTACATCCAGTACGTCTCGATGGCGCGCCCCGAGGCGGGGGCGGAAAGCCCGCGGCTCGTCATGCTGCACGTTCTCGAATTCTTCATGAAGCTGGCCGCGATATACGCCAGCTTCCCGTTCTGGCGCGCACTGGGGATACTCTGATGAGACTTCGCCCGACGGCCTGCCTGATGGCGGTCTTCCTGGCCGTGATGATCGGCGCGATCCTGTGGGTGAACTCCACCCGGCCGCGCGTCCTGGTCCTGCACAGCTATTTCACCGACTACGTCTGGACGCGCGAGATCAATGTCGGGCTGGACCGAGGCATGAAGGACCAGAGCTGGATCCAGCTCCGCTATCACTACATGGACACCAAGAAGAAATCCGACGAGGAGCATCTGCGCCGCGCCGGCATCGCCGCGCGCAAGGCGATCGAGGACATCCGGCCGGACGTGGTCGTCGCCATCGACGACCACGCCCAGGAGCTGGCCGGGAAGTATTTCGTCGACCACCCGGAAATCAAGATCGTCTTCGCCGGGGTGAACGGCGGCATCGAGCCCTACGGCTACCACAAGGCGAACAACGTCACCGGCGTCCTGGAGCGCAAGCCCGCCTCCGCGATCAAGGAAACCCTCGTCCTGCTGAGCCACGCCATCGGCAAGGATATCGAGCGGGGCGACGTGGTGCGCAGCATGCTGCTCACCGACACCTCGCTGTCGGCCCACCGCGACGGGGAGTTCCTGGCGGCATTCGACTGGGCGCCGACCCGCTACGTGGGCACCGAATACGTCAGGGATTTCGAGGACTGGAAGAAGCGCGTGCTCGCGATAGGCGACAAGACCGATTTCCTGCTCGTCGGCGGCTACCGCAAGATCAAGCGGCGCCCCGATTCGCCCGCCAAGGAAGGCTACGTGCCGCCGGAGGAGTTGATGGGCTGGACCGAGGCGCATTCGCCGGTCCCGGTGATCGGGACCAATGTGTTCAATACCGAGGAAGGCGCCATGCTCTCGGTCGGCGTCTCGCCCTTCGAACAGGGCCGGGAAGCGGCGCGGATGGCCCGCCAGATCATCGAGAAGGGCACGCCGCCGAAGGAGATCGCGATCATGACGTCGCAGCAATACGTGGTCTCGTTCCGCCAGTCGGCCCTCGACCGGCGCAGGATGCAGATGCCCCGGATATTCGAGGCCTTCGCCCGCGCCACCGACAACTATTACCAGTGAGGCCGCGATGAACCGCACCGTCCGACACGCCTTGGCGACAGCCGCACGGGCCGCGCTGGTCGCCGTCGCGGCCGCCGCCGGCCCCGCCGCAGCGCAGGATCTGGGCGTCTACGACAAGACGCGCGGCGGCAAGACCTGCGTGCTGTGCGACATGCGCTATCTCAGCTTCGTCGAGGCCGAAATGGACGGCGCGGTCTTCCGGGGCTCGTATCTTTTCAACGTCAATTTCGCCCGGGCGCGGCTGGTCGGCGCGGATTTCGAGAGCGCCACCCTGGTGCTGGCCAAGTTCGACCGCGCCGACCTGAGCGGCGCCAACCTGGCCAAGGCCAATCTGTCGCGCGCGGCCATGTTCGGCGCGACGCTGCGCGATGCCAAGCTGACCTTCGCCGATCTGCAGATGGCGTATCTGGAAGCGGCGGAGCTGACCTTCGCCGACCTGACGGCCGCCAATCTGCGCGGGGCGCGGATGCCGCGGGCCTTCGCCGACCAGGCGCTGCTGCGCAGCGCCGACATGCGCGACGCGAACCTGTCGGAGGCGAATCTGAGCCGGGCGAACCTGGAAGGGGCCAATCTTGCCGGCGCGGACCTGTCCGGCGCGAACCTGACCATGACGAACCTGGCCAATGCCGATCTGCGGGGCGCCGATCTGTCGAAGGCCAATATCAGCTATTCGAACCTGCTGGGCGCCAATTTGACCGGCGCCAACCTGCGCGGCGCGACGATCTACGGCGCAAATCTCAAGCAGACCGTCTTCGCCAGGGCCGACCTGACCGGCGCGACCATCGCCAGCGTCATCCAGCTGCACACCGATTACTGCAACGCGGTGATGCCCGACGGAACGCCGGGCAAGTGCGAAGGGGCGGCGGCAAGGCGGTAGCCTCCGCCTGAATCCCCGGGGTCACGGCGCCAGGCTTATCTCCTTCAGGGTCTGCCGGTAGCGGTTGTCGTGCGGCGCACGTTCGACCGCCCTTCGGGCCGCGGCGCGCGCGTCGCTGTCGCGCCCCTGCCGGTGCAGCGCGTAGGCGAGGTTGTTCCAGGGCTCCGGCGCGCTGCTGCGCAGCGCGGCGGCGGCGCGAAAGGCCTCTTCCGCCTCCTGGACCCGGTCGGCGGCGTAATAGGCGTTGCCGAGCCCCATCTGCGCCCCGAAGCTGTCCGGCCAGCGCTTGACGACCGTACGGAACGCCGCCATGGCGTCGTCCGCGTTGCCGGCCCGGGAGATGCCGGCGGCGGCCACCAGCGCCTCACCTTCGTCCGCTGTCCGCGGCAGGCGGCGGGGCGGCGTCACGGCGAGCGCCCAGTAGCCGCCCCGCGCCCAGGTGCGTTCGAATGTCGAGAACGAGACGCGGTGGGCGCGCCGGGTGCCGGAATGCAGGATCATCTCCTCCGCGTCCATGTCGTAGCCGATGGCGACCGCGAAGTGCCATTGCGGCGCGACGTCCAGCGCGAGGTTCTGGAACACGATCACCGGGTTGCCGTGCGCGACCTCGCGCAGGACGCCGGCGAGGGTCGGGACCGGCGTAGCGAACCGGCCCCAGCGCCGTATGGCGGCGACCACGTCGTCGCGCCGCGTGCCCTCGCGGCCGGGGGTATAGACCCTCGCCGCGACCTCCTCCTGGCTCAGGTCGAGCCCGCTCGCGTTGAGCGCCATGCCCGTGGCGGCCGGGCCGCAATAGAGATCCTGCTGCGGGATGAACGGCACGGCCTCGTTGGTCGCCGTCGCAGGCAGATCGGACGCGGCCCGGTTGTCGAGCAGCGCCTGAGTCTGCATCGGCGTGCCGCAGCCGCTGGCCGCGGCAAGCACCGCGGCCAGCGTCAGCAGCCGGAAACCGCCCCGAAGCGTCACTGCCTCTCGGCCCTCGAATGGATGAACGGGAACACGTCGGTGGCGCCCACGAGGTCTGTGATCACCAGAACGAGGAAGCCGAGAACGGCGATCACGAGAAGGGTGCCGATCACCCCCTGACCGGCCGGGTCGTCGGCGATGCGGTCCGAAAGCATCGCGATTTCTGCGTCCGACAGCGCCGCGATGCGCCGCTTCGCCTCGTCCGGGCCGATGCCCCACGCGCGAAGCTGGGCCTGGATGTCCTCGCGGTCCAGCGCCGCAGCCACCCGCGCCCGCGCCTGATCGGGGGAAACCTGCTGCTGGACCTGCGCCGCGGGAGCGACGACCTCGTCGGTCCCGACCATGGCCGCCTGCGCTGCGCCGAATGGCACGTGCATCGCCAGGACGACCCCCGCGAGCGGCATGGCAACAATCTTCCGGTATCTCCGCAACATGTTCATTTTATCCTCCTGTGGGCTCGCACCGCCGGAGAGCAAAATACGGCAACGTACCCTCCCCCCCTTTTTTCGGCTGCGGAATGCAGGTCCGCGCGGTTTAACGATACCAACGACAAATTGGGCCGCGAGGGAACCCGAGTCCAGACCCGCCCCCGTGGCCAATTCGTGGCCAATTGCTGCTCTTTTATAAAGCTGGCGCTTTTCGCCGGCGCCGCGGTGCCTATAATGGGCGCCGATGCCGCGCACCCTGATCACCCATATCGGCGAGTTCTTCACCGGCGACCTGGCCGCGCCCGAGGCCGACGTATCAGCCCTGCTGATCGAGGACGGGCGCATCGCGTCGCTGGCGCCGGGCCCCGACACGGCCGCCGACCGCACCATCGACGCGCGCGGCGGCGCCGTGATGCCGGGGCTGATCGACGGCCACATCCACCCCGTCTTCGGAGAATGGACGCCGACCCAGGACACCATCGGCTGGATCGGCAACTACCTGCATGGCGGCAGCACCACCATGATCTCGGCGGGCGAACTGCACACGCCGGGGCTGGATTACGGCAGTCTGACGCCCGATCTGGTGACGGCGCTGGCCGAGGTGGCGCGCGCCACCACCGGGCGGGTGCGCTGGAGCGGGGTCAAGGTCCATGCCGGCACCTGCCTGCTGATCCCCGGCATGACGGAGACGCATTTCGACCGGCTGGCGGCGGCGGGATCGATCCTCGCCAAGTTCATCTTCTTTCCGCTGGAGGACAACCGCGACGAGGCGCTGCGCTATACCGAGCAGTTGCGCGCGCGCGGCATCCGCACGAAGGTGCATACTGGCGGCGTCTCACGGTCGGGCTCGTCGCGCATCTGCGGGTTCGACACGCTGCGCTGGCTGCAGCCCGACATCGCCGCGCATGTCTCGGGTGGGCCGATCCCGATGTCGGACGACGACCTCGACGCGCTGGTCGACGGCACCGAGTTCGCGCTGGAGGTCTGCTCCTCGGGCAATTACCGCTCCACCATCCGCGTCGTGAAGCGGCTGATGGCGGCGGGCCGGCTGGACCGGCTGACACTGGGGACCGACACGCCGGGAGGCACCGGGGTGATCCCGCGCGGCATGCTGCGCAACATCCTGTTCCTGTCGGCCGTCTGCGACATGGCGCCGGCCGAGGCCATCGCGGTCGCGACCGGCAACACTGCCAGGGCGCACGGGCTCGACGTCGGCATCCTCGCCGAGGGCGCGCCGGCGGACCTGGTAATCGCGGGGCCGGTCAAGGGCTCGGCGGGGACCACGCTGGCCGACGCCATCGCCCATGGCGACCTGCCCGGGATATCGATGGTGCTGATCGACGGCGAGCCGGTGGTGAAACGCCGCAGCGGCCAGACCCCGCCGCCGGAAACCGCCGCCCGGGTGATGCACGGCGACGGCTGCCCCTTCTGCTGATCCGCCCGGCCCGTTTCCGGGCAAAATAAAAGACGCCGGCGGGAGCGAGCCGCCGGCGTCAGGTTCTGGAGGGGAAATCGTGTTTCCTTATTGGGAGACGGATCACGACTCGATGTCGTTCCACGTCTCCTGAAGCTTCTTCCTGCTGGTCTCATAGGCCTCCCTGGCCTTCTCCCAGCTCTTGTCACCGGCCGTCTTGCCGGCCTGTTTCAGCTCCTGCCAATTCTCCTCGACCTCGTCCCAGGCCTTGGAAAGCTTTTCGGAGGCGTCCTTCTTCATCTCGCTGCCTTCGCGCTTCACGTCGCGGCCGAATCCGGCGACCTTGCGCTTCCATTCGGCCATTTCGCGCTGCGCCTTGTCGATGTAACCGTCCTGCTCGCTGCCGGCCGCGAGCTGGACAGCGACTGCGGAGTCGGCGGCGATGACCGGCATGGCGGCGGCTGCGAGCCCGGCGGCCACTACGGTCATCACGGCGAACTTGGCTACGGTCTTCATGGGGACGCTCCTTTTGTCCTGCTTATTGAACCGCCGACGGGACGCTACGCCGAGCGGTCATGACATGAAGATGGGGCGCCGCCGGGGCGGCTGCAGCGACGATTTCGGGGCATTTTTGTGGCTTCCGGCCACAATTCGGGTGCCGGGCGCGCCTTTCTGCCGTTTTCGGTGCTTTGCGGCCGATTCGCCCATCGTCGCACACGGGCCGGTCGGGAAAGGGCGGCGTCAGTCCCCGGATTCGCCGTCGCGCGCCGGAATTGTGGCGCTCTTGGCCGCGCGTCTCTTTCTTTTCCGGGGCTGCTCGGAAGCCAAGCCCATATAGGCGGGGTCGACCTCGCCCATCAGGCAGGGCGGCGATGCGAAGGAAGGGTGCGGCCGCGCCGGATGCGCCGCCTCGGCCGGCGGCGCGTCGCGCTCCTGCTGTCTGCGCTTGCCCATCAACGCAATCTGGTACGCCCGGCCGCGAATGTAAACCGCAGGCTTCGGTGCCGGTCAGGCGCTGAGCCGGTCCGCTACCAGACGACGCGGTTCAGCGGGAAACGTACGATGATGGTCGTGCCCTCCCCGTTCACCGAGTCGATCATATCGCGCCGCCCTCAGCGGGACGGGATCGGTACCGGGCTGGCGGCGAATTCCGGGTCGCCGCGGGCTTCGGCGCGGGCGAGCTTGCGGCAGAAATAGTCCCACAACGTGCGATGGCCGACGATCTCCGCCGACAGCGCCCTGCCGGATTCCATCTTCATCAGCAGCGCGGTCTCGTCCGGGCTGGTGTATTTCAGCCCCGAGCCGGCGATGGTCAGTGCCTCGCGGCACATCTTGTCCAGCGCGATCGCCACCAGCACGGCGTCCATGATCGTGGGCCCGCCAGCGGCGATGCCGTGGTTGCGCAGCAGCACGGCATAGTGGTCGCCCATCTTTTCCGCCAGCGAACGACCCATCTCGGGCGTGTCGACCAGACCGGCGCTGTCCTCCCAGCGCGGCGGCAGCACCGGCTGCGTGGTCGCGCGCGGCACCACGGTCGGCAGCGGGCCCTCGCAGGCGGAGTAGAGCGAGGCCCAGAAGGGATGGGTATGCAGGGTCGCGTTGATGTCGGGGCGGCGTTTGAGGATTTCCGCATGGATCGGCCATTCGTTGTGCGACCGGCCGGCGCCGGCAAGCTGGTTGCCGTCGAAATCCAGCAGCACGAAATCGCGCGCGTCGTAGACCTCGCCCAGCCCGATCCCGGCGCGCTTCATCCAGAACCCGCGCCCGTCCGGATCGCGCAGCGCCATGTGCCCGACCACCCGGTCGCCGTGACCTTCCAGCTCCAGGATGCGGCAGCCGCGGGCCAGGTCGTCGAGCTCGGCCCGCAGCGAGTTGCTCAATCGGATCGCGGCGTCGTCCATCGTCTTCTCCCTGTCAGAACTGCATCGGCCCGGCGTCCACCCCGAGCTGCACCCGGCCATAGAGCGAGCCCACGGCGTCCCAGTTCATGCTGATATGCTGCGCCCCGGCATGCAGGTCGCGCCAGAAACGCTGCAGCCGGCTGTGATTGTAGATGCCCATCCCGCCGACCGATTCGAACAGCAGGTCCGTCGCGCGGGCGCAGAGCCGCACGGCGAAGCCGAGATCGCCCTTGTTGCGTGCGCGCTGCGCCTCGGTCAGGACCTCGCCCGCCTCCATCGCCGCCATGATCTCGCGGGCGTCGCGGAGGACGAGCTGGATCGCCGCGTCCACGCTGGCCGAGGCCTCTCCGACGCGAAGCTGCAGGGTCTGGAACTCGGTCACGCTCCTCGCCGCGCCGACGGCGGCCCCGCGCGTCCGGCGTTCGCGCATGCCGTCCAGATATTCCGCCAGCGCGCCCCTGGCCATGCCGAGGATCGCCGAGCACAGGCACATCGAAATCGCCGCGAAGAACGGGATGCGGTAGAGCGGCCCGGCATTCACCGCCGTGCCCGGCGCCCGGCCGGACAGCGCGTCCTCATGGGTCAGCAGCCGGTGGGCGGGCAGGAAGACGTCGTCGATCTCCAGATCATGGCTGCCGGTGCCGATCAGCCCGAACACGTTCCAGGTGTCGATCACCGCATAGTCCGCCTTCGGCACCAGCGCGAAGCCGAACCCCTGCGGCGGGGACTCCGCGCTTTCAGCGATGCGCACCCCGATGACCATCCAGTCCGCGACCTCCACCCCGCTGCAGAACGACCACCGCCCGGAGAGCCGGTAGCCGCCGTCGACCGGCGCGGCGATCCCGGTCGGAGGGTAGGACGAGGCGGCCAGCGCCAGCGGGTCGTCGCCCCAGACCTCGTCCTGCGCCGCTTCCGCGTACATGCCGAGCTGCCACTGGTGCTGCGCGCCGGTGGAGAACACCCAGCCGGTGGAGCCGCAGCCCGACGCCACCTCGGCGGCGACGCGGACGAAGGTGTCCAGCCCGTGCTCCAGCCCGCCATAGCGCTTCGGCTGCAGCACCCGGTACAGCCCCGCCTCCTTCAGCAGGCGGATGTTTTCCGCCGGCACCCGGCGCTGGGCCTCGGCCTGCTCCTGGCGCTCGCGCAGGGCGGGCACCAGCGCCGCGGCGCGCGCCACCAGCGCGTCCGGGTCCGGCGAATCGGCGAAGGCGGCCTTGGCCGCGTCTCTGCGGTGGGGTGCTGCGGTGGTCATCGGCCCTGCTTTTCGTGACCGGCGGATGATAGCGGCCCGCTCCCCGCGCGAACAGCCCCGCCTTGGCTTGCCGGCACCCCATCGGCGGTGGCACTATCGCCGTACCATTTTTGGAACACTGCGCGCCCGCGCACGCGACCGAGGAGAGCTGGGCATGGACATGAAAACGACGCAGAAGCAGGACCTGCGCGCCTGGATCGAGCTGCTGGAGCAGAACGGCGAGGTGCAGCATGTCAGCGGCGCCGAGCGCGAGAAGGAGATCGGCGGCATCGTCGATTTCTACCAGCGCAAGATGGGCAACAAGGCGGTGATGTTCGACGACATCCCCGGCTACGAAAAGGGCTACCGCGTCCTCGCCAACCTGCTGACCTCGGTCCGCCGCATCAACCTGACGCTGGGTCTGCCGGTCGACGCGAAGGAGATCGAGCTGGTCGGCTACTGGCGCGAATACATGAAGGACGCCCCCGCGATCCCGCCGCGCGAGGTCAATGGCGGCGCGGTGATGGAGAACGTGTATTCCGGCGACGACATCGACCTGCTGAAGATCCCCGCCCCGCGCTGGCACGAGCACGACGGCGGCTACTTCATCGGCACCGCCTGCATGGTCATCATGAAGGACCCGGATTCGGGCTGGATCAATTACGGCGCCTATCGCGTGCAGGTGCACGACAAAAAGGTCGCCTCCGTGATGACGTCCAAGGGCAAGCACGGCAACCTGATCATGGAGCGCTACAAGGCGCGGGGCGAGAAATGCCCGATCGCCGTGGTCGCCGGCATGCACCCGTCGCTGTTCATGGTCGCGGGGCTGGAGATGCCCTACGGCAAGGACGAGTACGACCTCGCCGGTGGGCTGATCGGCGAGGCGGTGGAGATCGTCAAGGGCCCGGTCACCGGCCTGCCGATCCCCGCCAATGCCGAGATCGCCTTCGAGGGCTATGTCCACCCCGACGACCTGATCGACGAGGGGCCGCTGGGCGAATGGACCGGCTACTACGCCGGCGGCGTCAAGCAGGAGCCCGCCATCCGCATCGAGACCTTCATGCACCGCGACAACCCCGTCCTGCTCGGCGCGGTGCCGGCCGTGCCGCCCAACGACGACACGTTTTACCGCGGCACCTATCGCTGCGGCGCGGTGTGGAACCAGCTCGAGGCCGCCGGCATCCCCGGCATCAGGGGCGTCTGGGCGCACGAGGCCGGCGGCAGCCGCATGTGGCTCACCGTCTCGATCAAGCAGGAATACGGCGGCCATTCCAAGCAGGCCGGGCTGATCGCCTCGCAATGCCATGCGGGGGCCTACGCCAACCGCTGGGTGGTGGTGGTGGACGACGACATCGACCCCGCCGACATGAACGCGGTGGTCTGGGCCATGTGCACCCGCTGCGATCCGCGCGAGGGCGTCGACATCCTGCGCGGCTGCTGGTCCACCCATCTGGACCCGATGAGCTATTCCGAGGAGGACCGGCGCAACGCGCGCGTCATCGTCGACGCCTGCAAGCCCTTCGCCCGCAGGGACACCTTCCCCATCGTCGCCCGGTCGTCGAAGGAGCTCGACGCCGCGATCAAGGCGAAATGGGGCGCGGTCCTGCCCGAAGGGGCGTAAAGGTGGCACGGGTGGCGGCGGAGAGCGCCGGCGACTGGACGCTCGTCGGCTGCACCGTCGCCCCGGCCTTCGACTTCGCCGGATTCGTATTGGCCCCGCCCGGCTGGATGCCCGGGCGGTGACGGACGCCGTACCCGACATCCGTCCCTGCCGGGACGAGGAAAGCCTGCGCGCCGTCTTCCCGGTGATGCGCCAGCTGCGCACCCATCTGGACGAGGCGTCCTATCTGGCGCTCTGCCGCCGCGCGCAGGCGCAGGGCTATGAGATGCACGCCGCATGGCAGGGCGGAAAGCCGGTCGGCGCCATCGGCTGGCGGCTGCTGGACGATCTCGCCCGCGGCCGCTCGCTCTATGTCGACGATCTGGTCACCGACGAGGCCGTACGCGGCCGCGGCATCGGCGCGGCGCTGATGCGCCATGCCGAGGCTGCCGCCCGGGCCGCCGGGTGCAGCCAGCTGCGCCTGTCCAGCCGGTTCGAGCGCGAGGCCGCGCACCGCTTCTACGAGCGCATCGGCATGCGCAAGCCCAGCTACGTCTTCGTCGTCGACCTGGGGAACGGACCATGAGCGCCACCGCCGGGCCCGACCGCATCGCCATCGTCGGCGGCGGGCCGGTGGGGCTGACGGCGGCCTGGCTGCTGGCGCGGCGCGGCGTGCCGGTCGCGGTGTTCGAGCGCGAGGAGACGGTGCTGCCCGATTACCGGGCCTCCACCTTCCATGCCGGGACGATGGACCTGCTGGACGGCACCGGCATCGGCGAGGCGCTGCTGGAAATGGGCATCAAATGCCCGACCGTGCAGTTCCGCACCTGGGACCGCGGCATCATCGCCGAGTTCGACCACGCGGCGCTGAAGGACGACACGCGCCACCCCTACCGGCTGCAATGCGAGCAGTACAAGCTGTGCGAATGGCTGCATGCGCGCCTGTCCGAAACGCCGGGGGTCGCGCTTTACTACAACCATGCCGTCACCGGTCTCAATCAGGACGAGGACGGCGTGGTCCTGTCCGCCGACGGGCCGGACGGGCCGGTCACGCTGTCGGCGCGCTGGCTGATCGGGGCCGATGGCGGGCGCAGCACGATCCGCAAGACGCTCGGCATCGGCTTTCCGGGCTTCACCTTCCCCGAGCGCATCCTGGTGATGGGCACCACGCTGGATTTGCGCAGCGTGCTGCCCGGCCTCGCCTTCGTGAACTACGTCACCGACCCGAAGCATTACGGCCACATCCTGCGCATCCCCGATCTGTGGCGGATGAGCCAGCCGCTGTTCGACGGGGAGGACGCCGACGAGGTGCTGAGCGACGAAGGAATCGAGACGCGGCTGCGCCGGGTGATCCCGGACATCGCCCTGCCGGACATCCGGGTGCGCGGCATCTACACGGTGCACCAGCGCGTCGCCGACGCCTACCGGAAGGGCCGCGCGTTCCTCGCCGGCGACGCGGCGCATCTGAACAACCCGAAGGGCGGGATGGGGATGAATGGCGGGCTGCACGACGTCATCGACCTGACGGCGCGGCTGGGGCGGATCTGGCACGGAGAGGCGCGGGAGGACGAGCTGGAGGGGTACGAGCCGCTGCGCCGCAGGGAGGCGATGGACGACATCCACCGCCAGACGCAGCAGAACGTCAGCAACCTGAAGGAAGCCGACGCGGACGCCCGCGCCGCGCTGTTCGCCGAATGGCGCCGCAAGGCCGCCGACCCCGAGGCGACCCGCCGGATGCTGCTGCAAAGCAGCATGATCGCCAGCCTGCGCCGCTGCGGCATGCTGCCGGGATAGGCACAGCCGGGCCTCGCGGAATCCGTTGGCAACGGATTTCGAATCCGCCATGATCGAAAAAACAAGGGAACGTGACCGGCCGACTGCGGCCCTGTCGGCGCATTGTGCCGGTCTGGAAGGGAACCCGGACGCCTTGGGCGGCCGGCCGACAGACAGGGAGGAAATCATGCAGAATCGGTTCAGCGTTGCGCCGGCCGCGTCGGCGTTCGCGGCGTCTTTGGCGCTCACCCTTGCAGCGGCGCCCCACGCGGCCGCGGAGGAAGCGTTCTTCAAGGACAAGACGGTGACGGTCGTCGTGCCGGTGGGGCCCGGCGGCTCTTTCCACATCTACGCGCAGATCGTCTCCCGCCACATCGGCAAGCACATCCCCGGGAATCCGACCGTGATCGTGCAGAACCGCCCGGGCGCCGGAGGCGCGAAGTCGGCTGCCTACCTGGCAAATGCCGCGCCCAAGGACGGCTCGGTGATCGGCAAGATCGTGCCCGGCATGCTGACCTATCCGCTGGTGCACGGCAACGCGGGCTACGACGCCACGAAGTTCCAGAACCTTGGCGCGATCGCCGCCCGCAACTACACCATCGCGGTGTGGCACACCACGCCGGTGAAGACCTGGGAGGACCTCAAGAAGCACGAGGTGACGCTCGGGGCGACCGGACGCTCGTCCTCCGGCTACGTGGTTCCCGCCTTCATCAACGGCGTGCTCGGCGCCAAGCTGAAGATCATCACGGGATACGGCAGCGGCGGCGACCTCAACATCGCGATGGAGCGCGGCGAGACGCAGGCGCGTGGCAACTTCTATTCAGGCTTCACCGCGGTGCGGCCCGACTGGATCAAGGACAAGAAAATCCGCTTCCTGCTGACCATGGGGCCGGAGAACCCGGCGACCGCAGATGTGCCCCGCGTCCGCGACCTGCTGAAGCCGGGCAGCGTCGAGGCGAAGACGTTCGACCTCCTCGAATCGAGCTTCAAGCAGGGTCAGGCCTTCTACGTGGCCGCCGAGGTGCCCAAGGCGCGCGCCGCCGTGCTGCGAAAGGCCTTCTGGGCGGCGATGATGGACCCGGCGCTCAAGGCCCAGGCCCTGGAGAGGCGGCTGGACTACAACCCGATCCCGGGAGAGGAGATCGACCGGATCATTGCCGACGGGATGAAGGGCGCGAGCGAGCCGGAGGTGCTGAAGATGTTTCGCGAGCTGATGGGGGGATCCTCCTCCTGACGCAGGCGCCAGCCTGAACGGCCTGTCATCGGAAGCCGTAAACGGGAGGGCCGCGCCACCGGGATCCAGGCCGGAGGGACGCAGCAAGCCGCGGCACCTGCGGCGCAGTCCGCCCGCAAACAGGGAGGAAACCATGCTCAATCGACCGTTTCGCGTCGCGGGCGCGTTCGCGCTCGCCCTTTCGTTCGCAGCCCTGTGCGTGCCGTCGACCGCCGCGCGCGCTGCGGGGTCGTTCTTCAAGGACAAGACGCTCTCCATCGTGGTGCCGGTGGGCCCCGGCGGCACCTATCACGTCTACGCCCAGATCCTCGCCCGGCATCTGACGAAGCACGTGCCGGACAATCCGACGGTCATCGTGCAGAACCGGCCGGGCGGCGGCGGCGCGACATCCGCCGCCTACATGGCCAACGTGGCGCCGAAGGACGGCACCGTGATCGGCAAGATCGTGCCCGGCATGCTGACCCATCCGCTGGTGCGCGACACGGGCTACGACGCCACCAGGTTCCAGTATCTGGGGGCGATCGCCGCCCGCGACTTCTCGATTGCCGTCTGGCACGATTCGCCCGCGAAGACCTGGGAGGGGCTGAGGGAGCACGAGGTCACCTTTGGCGCGACCGGCCGCGCGGCGTCGAGCTACGTGGTGCCGGCCTTCATCAACGGCGTGCTCGGCACAAAGATCAAAATCGTCACGGGGTACGGCAGCGGCGGCGACCTCAACATCGCGATGGAGCGCGGCGAGACGCAGGGGCGCGGCAACTTCTATTCCGGCTTCTCCAGCGTCCGGCCGGACTGGATCCGCGACAGGAAAATCCGCTTCCTGCTGACCATGGGGCCGAAGAACCCGAAGCTCGCCGGCGTCCCCCGCGTGCGCGACCTGCTGAAGCCGGGCAGCATAGAGATGAAGACCTTCGACCTGCTGGAGGCCAGCTTCAATCTCGGCCAAGCCTTCTATTTGCCCGAGGGCGCGCCGGCGGATCGCGTGGAGGTGATGCGCAAGGCCTTCTGGGCGACGCTCATGGACCCGGAACTCAAGGCGGAGTGCGAGCAGCGGCGGGTGGATTACGGTCCCGTTTCCGCCGAGGACCTCCGGCGCGTCGTCACCGAGGGCATGGAACCCGCCCGGGACCCCGAGGTGGTCAAGAAGTTCCGCACGCTCATGGGCGCGAAGGCGTCCTGACGCCCGGCGGCAGGAAAGGCACGCGCGGGCCGGAAGACCTCCGGCACGCGCGCGATCGTCACTTCTTCATGTAGAAGGCGGAACGCGCCGCGCCGTATCTCGGCACATTGCCCTTCTCGATACCCTGCCGGTCGAAATGGATCGCGGCAATGCCGATCTGCGTGGCCGGCGTGACCGTGAACGAGATCTTGTCGCCCGGCTTTACCGGATTCTTGAACCCGTCGAGCGCGAAGACGGTCGCCCAGTCGGACTGGCGCTGGCGCAGCCCGGTGAACGTCTTGTCGAAGGCGGGAGCGCCGTTGACGCTGACCTGGACCCGCGCGTTGTACGGGTTCTGGTTGATGCCCATCTTCACGCCGAGCTCCTTCGGCACGCCGCCCTGCAGCGAGATGAAGGTCTGGGTGAAGCTCGCGCCGCCGCCCAGCGCCCAGTTCGACCCGCCATCGGCAATGGTGTTCTGGAACATGCTGAGATCGACCTGCGGCTTTGGATAGGCCGTCCTGTCCGGCTGCGCGCTGCCGTTGAAGTAGAACCGCGCGGTCATCGGGCCGTACCCCGCGATCGGCGAGGGCGGCGCGTTGGGGTCCCTCAGCTGGGTCAGGGCCGCGATGCCCGTGTCCTGGGCCGGCGTGATCGCGACGGCGAGGCGGTCGCCCTTCTTCACCGGCACGGTCAGCCCGTGGATGGGGAACACCGTCGCCCAGTCCGACTGGCGCTGCTTGAGCCCCGTGAAGTTGTGGGCGAACACAGGCTTGCCGTTGACCGCAATCTTGACGGTGGCGTCATAGGGGTTCTGGTTGCTGCCCATCCGCACGCCGAGCTCGGTCGGGAACGTATCGATCTGCGAGACGAAATTCACCACATAGGTCGACCCGGACTTGAACCCGTAGCTGCCCTGGTCGTTATGCGCCATCGTCGTGTAGAGCACGCCGGCCGCAGGCTTGACGGCAACCGGAGTCGACGGAGTCCCCGCCGGCCCCGCCGCGACCATCACCTCGTACCTGTTGAGCGTAATCTCCTTCCCGCCCCAGCCGATATTGCAGTTCTGGGCGACGAGCTTGCCCGGATGCATCCCCTTCTGGTACGGCGCCCGGCACACCGGCAGCTGGCGGCCCGGCTCCTTGCCGCCGATCACGGCGCCCGGCGGCACCTGCCCGTTCGCCGCCGGGACCCAGCGGATCTCCGCCGGCGGCGCGACCAGCACCTCGTACTTGCCGATCGTGATTTCCTTCCCGCCCCAGCCGATATTGCAGTTCCTGGCGACGATCTTGCCGGGATGGACGCCGTTCTGGAACGGTGCCCGGCATACCGGGAGCTGGCGGCCCGGCTCGGCGCCGCCGATCACGGCGCCCGGAGGCACCTGTCCGTTCGCCGCCGGAACCCACTGGAGCGCCGCCTGCGCCGACGGCGCGAGCGTGCAGGCAAACGCTGCGGCGACAGCCGCACCCGTTATGGTTTTCATCTTCGTTCCCTCTGGTTGCAGACGGGCGGGCCGCACGGGCCGCCGCGAATATTGCGGGCGGCGCGCGGCGATGGCCGTCTGTTCAAGTAAGCTGTCCCCGTCCCCCGGAAACGGCCAAGTAGGCGCAGGTTCCCCGAAATCGGGCAATGGAATTCGGCAGGGGGACGGAAATATCTGTGCAAAACGGCGGCGTAAAGTCTGCCGCGCCACCCCACCCGCAGGCCGCCGTAGGGCGCCGCGTCTAGGAATTTCCCCGGATTTCCCGCCAGATGCCGAGTTTTTCCTGCGCGACGCGGTCGGAGAAGCTGAACAGCACCGCGTCCCCGTCCGCGATGAGCCGGTGCGGCATCCAGCAGGGCACGCAGAAGATGTCGCGCGGCTTCCACGCCAGCGTCACCGTGCCCTCGGCGGCGTCCACCTCGACCCGCCCCGTTCCCTCGGTCGCCGCGTAGACCGTGCCCTCGGTGGTGCGGTATGTCGCCCCGGCGAACCCCTTCGGCAGAAGCTGGAGGAAGGTGGAGATGGTCGGCATGGCGCTGCCGCCGGTGGTCGGGTTGACGTAGGTCATCCTGAGCCCGGCGCAGGGATCCCATTCGGCGCCGCGGCGCATGATCTCCAGCGCCTCGCGCGACCGCTCGTAGGGATAGCAGAAGATGGGCGATTCGGGCCGGTTCCAGACCTCGCCCACCGGGCGCATGTTGGCGCCGTACCGCGCCTGGCTGTCGCCGGGCGGCACGCTTTCCGGCGCCTGGTCGTCGGGGTACATCTCGAAGAACAGCGGGCCGAACGCCGCCACCATCGGGATATCCAGCCCGTCCAGCCACACCACCGGCCCGTCGCCGTCATGGCCGTGGTCGTGCCACGCCCAGGCCGGGGTGATGATGAAGTCGCCCGGCTTCATGGAACTCTTCTCGCCGCCGACCGCGGTGTAGGCGCCCTCGCCCTCGACGATGAAGCGGAGCGCGGCGGGAGAATGCCGGTGCGCCGGCGCGATCTCGCCCGGCATGATGAGCTGCAGCCCGGCGAACAGCGATTCGGTGATCCGGTGGGTCCCGTCCAGCCCCGGATTCTCCAGGATCAGCACCCGGCGCTGGGCCTCCTTCGCCGTGATCAGCGTGCCGGATTCCAGCAGCGTGTCACGCAGCCCGTCGTAATCCCAGAGATGGGGCACGGAGTCGATGACGGGTTCCGGCGTCACCAGCCGGCGGTTGACCTCCCAGAGCGGCGACATGTCGCGTTCGTGGATGCGCGCGTAATAGGCCTCGCGCTCCGCTGTGCGCGCGCCGGCGCTTCCTGCGCTGCTGGGCAATTCGGTCGTTTTCGCCATCGTCGTCCCTTTCCACGTCATCCTAACGCGAACCGGGGCGGGAACGAAACGGGGGCGGGATCATGTTTACGACAGGTCGGCGGCGCGGACGAGCCGTTCCAGCACCGCCGCGCCGGGCGCCGCGTCGCGCCACGCTCCCTCGAGGCGGAGGCAGGCGAGATCGGCGGTACGCAGCTTCGCCGGCCGGCCGGAGAGCGCCTCCGCCAGCGATTCGAAGCCGGGGTTGTGTCCGACCAGCAGCACGCGCCGTCCCGCCGGCGGCAGTTCGCGGATCACCGTCAGCAGCGTCTCCGTGCCGGCCTCGTAGATGCGCGCGTCCTGCACGATCGCGTCCTCGCTCACCCCGAGGGCGCGGCACGCGGCCTCGGCCGTGGCGAAGGCGCGGATGGCGGTCGAGGAGACGACGTGATCGGGAGACAGCCCCTCGCGGCGCAGCCAGAGCCCGGCGCGCGCCGCATCCCGCAGCCCCCTTTCGGTCAGGGCGCGCCGCCTGTCGCCGCCGCCGGCCCCGCTCTCGGCCTTGCCGTGGCGCAGCAGGATGAGCTCGCGCGTCATGCGCCCCTCCCTCGCGGTCGCATCAGTCGCCGCCGGTCTTCTCGCGCCGCCCCATCAGCTTGTCGCCGGTCTCGAAATAGCGGCCTGTTACGGCGAGCTCGGCCTCCTCGGCGTTCTCCTCGGTCCAGGCGCTGAGCGGATAGCCGTGCCAGGGCGTCTTCAGATCCAACGCGGGCAGGCCGAGCGCGGCCCAGCGCGTCCGCGCCGCCTCCATGAAATCCTGCCGCGGCAGCGACACCGGCAGATAGGGATGCTCGCGGCAGGCGTTGATCAGCATCGCCGACGCCCCCTGCCCGTCCGGGTACAGCCCTTCCTCGACCGACACCGACGGGTCGAGCCGGGGCAGCTTGCCGCGCACGATCTCCACGTCGCGATGCGGCTGCATGGCATAGGACAGCGCCCATTGCACGGCCTCCATGTTGTCCGGGTCCACGTCGGCATCCACCGCGACGAAGATCTTGCCCAGCGAGGCGTCGAACCCGGCCGCCGAATGCAGCGCCTGCCAGGGCTGGCCCAAAGCCGGCCGGTCGAGCTGGATGACGAACATCATGTTGCAGCTCGCCATCTCGTGGCAGGCGACCTTCTTCACCGACGGGATGTTGCAGGCGTCCCGCAGGTGGCGCAGATAGATCGCGTCGAACGCCGCCTTGCGCATCACCGTGGATTCGCTCGGCGGAAACTCGCTGACGATGCCCTGGTAGACCGGCGCCTTGCGGTGGGTGATCGCCGTGACCTCCAGCAGCTTCTCCATCTTGCGCGGGCCGAGATAGCCGCTGGCCTCGCCGAACGGCGCCTCGGGCTCGAGGAAGTCGGTGCGGATGCGGCCCTCGATCACGATCTCGGCGTTCGCGGGCACGACGCAGTCCACCGTCTCCGCCTGCACCACCGGCACCGGCGCGCCGTTCAGCGCCCCGGCCACGCCGTACTCGTTCACCCCGTAGGGCACCTTGCCGGCGGCGGCGAACAGCAGCGCGGGCGGCCCGCCGATGAACACGGCGACCTCCAGATGCCTGCCCATCCGCCGCGCCTTCTCCCACTGGATGGCGAGGTGCTGGGTGTTGACGTCGGTGGCGCAGCCGATCCGGTCCGGCGCCTTGATCATGCCGCGATAGATGCCGAGATTGTACGCGCCCGTCTCCGGGTCGCGCGTCACCCAGACGCCGGCGGTGATGAACGGGGCGGGATCGAAGCCAGGCGTCGAGATCAGATGCGGGAAGGCGTCCGCCCCGGGGCCGAGATCGGGGGCGCAGCGCACCATTTCCTTCACCGGCGCCTGGTCGCGCGGGACCTCCTCGGGCGGCAGGTGGTTGCCGTGGGTGGACGCCCACTTCGCGCCGATCTCGTCCGGCCCCACGCCGAGCGCCGCGCCGTAGACGGTGCGCGAGCTGCCCAATGAGCCCAGCGTCACCGAGCCGTCGAAGCGGCGCCCGCGCATGTCGGTGACGTTGCGGAACCAGAATGCCTTGCGCTGCGGCTCCGGCAGCCCCCGGAACTGGAGGCGGACCAGCGGCACCAGCTCCGTGTCCTTGTTGACCGGCTCGTCGATGACGTGCAGCAGGTCGCGGCGGGCCAGCTCGTCCAGGTAGTCGCGGAGATCGGTGTAGCTCATGGTCCTCTTACCGGGGGATACGCGGGCGTATAGATTAAGGCCGCGCCCGGCCGTTGTCACACCCGCCCCCCCGGTCCACACTCGGCGCAACCGATAACAGGCAGGGAGACGGTCCGATGGCCGACACGTGGACGATACTGAAGGAATGGCCGGAGCTGGTGCTCGACCGGCTGGAGGATGCGGGGGTGGCGCGCATCACGCTGAACCGGCCGGAGAAGCGCAACGCGCTGAACGGGCCGCTGGTCGAGGCGTTCTTCGAATCGCTGGAGCTCGTGCGCGCCGACCGGGAGCTGAAGGTCGTCGTCACCCGCGGCGCGGGGAAGGCCTATTCCTCCGGCATGGACCTGCATTATTTGCGCGAGATCAGCGAGGCGGGCGTGCCGGACTGGGACCGGCCGACGAACTCGATCCGGCTCGCCGAGGCGTTGCGGAAGTTTCCCCGCATCATGATCGCGCAGGTCCACGGCTACTGCCTGGGCGGCGCGTTCGGCCTCCTGAACTGCCACGACCTCGCCTTCGCCGCCGAGGACTGCCAGATCGGCATGCCGGAGATCCTGCGCGGCAGCTTCGGCCAGCTCGTCGGCTCGACGCTGCTGCATAGCGGCCTGCCGGTGAAGAAGATGGCCTATATCCAGCTCGTCGGGCGCAACATCACCGGCAAGGAGGCCGACGCGCTCGGCATCGTCTCCGGCTCGGCCCCGGCGGAGACGCTGGAGGAGACGACGCTTTCGGTCGCACGCGAGATCGCCTCGCGCCACCTCGCCCCGCTGGAGCACGCCAAGATCCAGGTGCAGATGGGCCGCGACCTGACCGTCAGCCAGTCCATCCAGCTCGACCAGCTCCTCGGCCAGCGCCTCCGCCGCGCCATGGACCCGTTCGGCGACGTCGACGCCTACCTCAAATCCCAGAAGGGCGGCACCAACGCGGGGTTCAAGCGGGAGGACGCGTAGGTTCCCCTTTTTCCCTCTCTGCCCCCTTGGGGG
>WHUE01000043.1 GCA_009377375.1 Alphaproteobacteria bacterium
CCGAACATCACCCGCGGCGCACGCTGCTGCATCACCGGTTCCGGCGCAGCGGCGTTGCGCCCCATCGGCCGCCAGCACAGCCGCGCGAGATCGGCGGTGAGCGCGAACTCGACGAGCTGCTCGCGCAGGGCGAGGTCGGGCGCCTTGCCGAGCCCCAGCGTCACGTCCAGCCCGGCCTCGGTGACGGTCACCGCGGCCTCGGCGCGCTCCCCCGGCGCCAGCAGCCGGCTCAGCAGCCGCCCCAGCGGGGCGCGCAGCCGCAGGATCTCGGGGCGCAGCACGAGGCAGCCGTCGAGCGGGGCGACGCGATGGCTCTGCGGCGCGTGGAATCCCAGCGCCGCGCCGCCCTTCGCCCCGCAGGCCTGGATGCGCGCCCGCCGCCGCGTCCGGTCCGGCACGCGCCGCAGCGCGCCCACGACGTCGCCGTCGAATCCGCGCCGCGCCAGCGCGTCCACCGCCAGCCCGCGCTTCCACGCTTCGTAGGCGGCGGCGGCAAGCTGCTGCACCGCGCAGCCGCCGCAAACGCCGAATTGCGGACAGGGCGGCTTCTCGTAGCCCGGCCCGGCCTCGAGCCGTTCCGCGATCTCCCCGCGCCAGCCGTCGCCGACGCGTTCGCCGATGCGCACGCGCAGCCGGTCGCCGGGCGCGGCATGGGGTATGAACAGCGGCCCGCGCGGCCCCGCCGCCAGCCCGTCGCCCCGCCCGCCGAGCGCGCTCACCGTCACCTCCGCGAGACGACCGTCGCGCGGCGCGGGCTTGGCGCCGCGGGGACGGCGGTCGGTGGGTTTCTTGGTCATGCGTCTCTCTATCGTCTGTCGCCCCGGAAGCAAGCCGCTCTCCGGTGAATTCGCTCCTCTGACCGTCATGGTCGGTCCTCGGGCCGCGCTTCGCACGGACCCGGGGGCCGACCATGACGAGTGGAGGGAACCGGCATACATAGTCTCCCCGTGCCGTTTTCCCTAGCCCGGCTTGCGTGCGCAGATCAGGAACTCGACATTGCCCTTGGGGCCGGTGATCGGGCTCGGGCAGATGCCGAGCACGGTCCAGCCCATCTCGCCCATCAGCCAGTCGCGGACGGTGGCGCAGATCTCGTCGTGCAGGGCCGTGTCGCGCACGACCCCGCCCTTGCCGACCCGGGCCTTGCCCACCTCGAACTGCGGCTTGATCAGCGCGACCAGCTCGGCCCCCGGCGCGGCGAGCGCCAGCGCGGCGGGCAGCACGGTCCTGAGCCCGATGAAGCTGGCGTCGCAGACGACGACCTCTGGCGGCCCGGGCACCTGCTCGGCCGTCAGGTGCCGGGCGTTGACGCCTTCCAGCACGGTGACGCGGGCGTCGTTGCGCAGGCGCCAGTCGAGCTGGCCCTTGCCGACATCCACGGCGATCACCGAGGCCGCGCCGGCCTCCAGCAGCACATGGGTGAACCCGCCGGTGGAGGCGCCGATGTCGAGGCAGCGCCGCCCGGCCACGTCGAGGGCGAACACCTTGAGCCCGTGGGCGAGCTTCAGCCCGCCGCGCGAGACCCAGGGATGGTCGCGCCCGCGCACCTCGACCGCCGCGTCGTCGGCGATCTGGTGGCCCGGCTTGTCGATGCGGGCCTCGCCGGCATAGACCGCGCCGGCGAGGATCAGCGCCTGCGCGCGGGTGCGGCTTTCCGCGAGCCCCCGTTCGACCAGGAGATGGTCCGCCCTCACCTTGCCCATCGCGCCCTCATCGGCCGCATTCTGACCGCGAACCGGCGGCGAGGCCAGCCGCGCGGGCCGGATGCGGCCGCGTCATGCGGGCGAAGCGGACCGTCACCAGCACCGCCACGGTCCCCAGCCCGGCGGCGAGGCCGACCCAGATTCCGACCGCGCCCCAGCCGGCCGCGAAGGCGAGCCCGTAGCCCGCGGGAAAGCCCACCGCCCAGTAGCCGAACAGCGCGATGGCCATCGGCGCCGCGGTGTCGTTCAGCCCGCGCAGCGCCTGGAGCCCGATGGTCTGCGCGCCGTCCGCCATCTGGAAGGCGGCGGCGATCAGCAGCAGGCTTCCCGCCAGCGCCACCACCCGCGCTCCGCCCGGCGCCTCCGCGTCGATGAACAGCCCCGCCAGGGCTTCGGGCATGGCGAGGATGACGGCGCTCATCGCTGCCATGAAGACGACGCCGAGCGCGATGGCGCACCAGCCGGCCCGGCGCACCCCGTCGGGGTCGCCGCGGCCCACCGCGTGGCCGACGCGCACCGTCGCCGCCTGGCCGATGCCGAACGGCACCATGAAGCTGATCGAGGCGATCTGCAGCGCGATCTGGTGGGCGGCGATGGCGGTCGCGCCGATCCAGCCCATCATCACCGCGGCGAAGGCGATGATGCCGTACTCCATGAAAAACGCGGCGGCGATGGGCAGGCCGAGCGCGAAGATGCGCCGGAATATCTCCCAGTCCGGACGCCAGAACCGGCCGAGGATGCGGTAGCGGCGGAACGGCGCCAGGCGCGTCGTCACCGCCAGCATCGCCGCCAGCATCAGCAGGTTCACCAGCGCGCTGGCCAGCCCCGCCCCGGCCAGCTCCATCCGCGGCGCGCCGAGACGGCCGAAGATCAGCGCCCAGGCCAGCGCCGCGTTCAGCGGCACCCCGGCGAGCATCACCCACAGCCCCGGCATCGGCCGGTTCAGCGCGGCGGCGAAGTTGCGCAGCACGACGAAGGCGATGGCGCTCGGCAGGCACCACAGCAGCGTGGACAGGAACTCATGCGCCCGCACCGCCACCGCCGCCGGCTGGCCCAGCGCCAGCAGCAGGTCGCCCGCGACCGGCGTCACCAGCAGGCACACCGGCAGCGTCGTCAGCAGCGCGACCCAGAGCCCCTGGCGCACGACCCGGCGCAGCGTGCGCGGGCGGCGCGCGCCCACCGCCTGCGCGGCCAGCGGGGCCGTCGCCATCACCGTGCCCATGCCGATGACGAAGGCGCTGAACAGCACGACATGGCCGAGCGCGCCTGCGGCCAGCGCGGTTTCGCCGAGCCGCCCGATCAGCAGCACGTCGGTGGTCAGCATTGCGATCTGGCCGAGCTGGGTCAGCGCCAGCGGGCCGGTCAGCGCGAGGGTCTCCCGCATTTCGCGCGTCCAGACACGGCGGGGCGGGTCCGCAAGGGCGGACTGCATGGTTCTGCTCGCAAATATCAAAAGGGCCGCGCTCATAACCCGCCGGGGCGGCGGTTGCAACGACGGAATGCCCGGCGGGCGCGAAAACGCAACGACGCGCCGCGGCGGCGGGTCGCGCTGCACGTTTCAACGCGCGGCGGTCAGGCGCGGGCCGGGGCCTCGACGATGGCGCGGTCCAGCGCGGCGAGCGCGGTGGCCACGATATCCGGCGCGGCCAGCCCGGCGAGCTCCACCTGCTTCTGCTGGGTGTCGTGGTCGATGAAGATGTCCGGCTGGCACATCGGGCGGAATTTCAGCCCGTGGTCGAGCAGCCCCTGATGCGCCATGAAATGCATGACCTGGGCGGCGAAGCCGCCGATGGAGCCTTCCTCGATGGTGATCAGCACCTCGTGATCCGTCGCGAGCCGGCGCACCAGGTCCCCGTCGAGCGGCTTGGCGAAGCGGGCATCCGCCACGGTCGTGCTGAGCCCGCGCTTGTCGAGCTCGTCGGCGGCCTTCAGCGCGTCGGCCAGCCGCGTGCCGTAGGACAGGATGGCCACCTTGGCGCCTTCGCGCAGGATGCGGCCCTTGCCGAGGGCGAGCGGCGTGCCGGCCTCCGGCAGCTCGAGCCCGGCGCCGCCGCCGCGCGGATAGCGCAGCCCGCTCGGCCGGTCGTCGATGCCTGCCTGCGTCGCCACCATGTGCATCAGCTCCACCTCGTCGGCGGCGGCCATCAGCACCATGCCCGGCAGGCAGCCGAGATAGGCGATGTCGTAGGCGCCCTGGTGGGTCACCCCGTCGGCGCCGACCATGCCGGCGCGGTCCATGGCGAAGCGCACGGGCAGGTTCTGGATGGCGACGTCATGCACCACCGAATCGTAGCCGCGCTGGAGGAAGGTCGAGTAGATCGCGCAGAACGGCTTGTAGCCCTCGGCCGCCAGCCCGGCCGCGAAGGTCACGGCGTGCTGCTCGGCGATGCCGACGTCGAAGCTGCGGTCGGGGAAGACCTCGGCGAACTTGTCGATGCCGGTGCCGGACGGCATCGCAGCGCTGATGCCGACGATGCGGTCGTCCTTCCTCGCCTCCGCGATCAGCGCCTTGGCGAAGACCGAGGTGTAGCTCGGCGGGCCCGGCGGCGACTTGGCCAGCGTGCCGGTGACGACGTCGAACTTGCCGACGCCGTGATACTTGTCGGGTGCGCTCTCGGCCGGCGGATAGCCGCCGCCCTTCTTGGTGACGACGTGGATCAGCACCGGGCCGCCCTCGTCCGAATCGCGGATGTTCTTCAGGATCGGCAGAAGATGGTCGAGGTTGTGCCCGTCGATGGGGCCGACATAGTAGAATCCCAGCTCCTCGAACAGCGTGCCGCCGGTGACCATGCCGCGGGCGTATTCCTCGGCGCGGGTCGCCGCCGTCTCCAGCGGGCGCGGGAACTTCTTCGCGAGATCGCGCATGACATGGCGCATCGAGCGATAGCTGCGCGACGAGATCAGCCGCGAGAGATAGGCGCTCATGGCGCCGACCGGCGGGGCGATCGACATGTCGTTGTCGTTGAGGACGACGATCAGCCGGGCGTCCATCGAGCCCGCGTTGTTCATCGCCTCGTAGGCCATGCCGGCGCTGAGCGAGCCGTCGCCGATCACGGCGATGACGTTGTTGTTGTCGCCGGAGAGGTCGCGCGCCACGGCGAAGCCGAGCGCGGCCGAGATCGAGGTCGCGGCATGGGCCGCGCCGAACGGGTCGTACTCGCTCTCGCTCCGCTTGGTGAAGCCGGACAGCCCGCCGCCCTGGCGGAGCGTGCGGATCTGGTTGCGCCGGCCGGTCAGGATCTTGTGCGGATAGGCCTGGTGGCCGACGTCCCAGATCAGCCGGTCGGCCGGCGTATTGAACACGTGATGCAGCGCCACGGTCAGCTCGACCACGCCCAGCCCGGCGCCCAGATGCCCGCCGGTCATCGACACCGCGTCGATGGTTTCCGCCCGCAACTCGTCGGCCAGCTGGCGGAGCTGCTTGGCGTCCATGCCGTGCAGGTCCCTGGGATAGTCCACAGTGTCGAGAAGCGGCGTTTCGGGTCCGTTTGACAAGCTGTCCTCCTTACGTTCGCCGTTCCAGGACGAACTGTGCTAGCTCGCGCAGATGCGCGGCCCGCTCTCCGAATATCTCCAGATGGGCGACTGCCTGGTCGGCCAGCATGCCGGCATGCTGGTCCGCCTCCTCCAGCCCCATCAGGGAGACGAAGGTGGCCTTCCCGGCGGCGGCGTCCTTCCCGGTCGCCTTGCCCATCATCTCGGCGCTGCCCCGCGCGTCGAGCAGGTCGTCGACGATCTGGAAGGCGAGCCCCAGATCGTGGGCGTAGTGCTGCAGCGCATGAAGCGCGGCCGGGGACGCCCCGCCGAGCACCGCGCCGGCCTCGCACGAAAACCCGATCAGCGCCCCGGTCTTGAGCCGCTGCATCCGCGTGACCGTCGCCATGTCGACCTCGTTGTGCTCGCTCTCGAGATCGATCATCTGCCCGCCCACCATGCCGCGCCCGCCGGCCGCCACGGCCAGCCGGCGCACGAGCTCGGCGCGCAGCGTGGCGTCCGGGTGCGTCGCGGGAACGGCCAGCACCTCGAACGCCAGCGCCTGGAGCGCGTCGCCGGCAAGGATCGCCGTCGCCTCGCCGAATTTCACGTGGCAGGACGGCTGGCCCC
The DNA here is from genome assembly GCA_009377375.1 of Alphaproteobacteria bacterium. Classification (GTDB taxonomy): domain Bacteria; phylum Pseudomonadota; class Alphaproteobacteria; order MPNO01; family UBA2964; genus WHUE01. Next base: position 5,805 of record WHUE01000043.1, read on the forward strand.
GCCGCATGTCGTCGTCGTCCATCGCCGGCAGGTCGTCGTGGATCAGCGAATAGGCATGAACCATCTCGATCGCCGCGCCGACCCGCAGCGCGCTCGGCTCCGGCGCGCCGCAGATGCGCGCGCCGGCCAGCACGAGAAACGGCCGCAGCCGCTTGCCGCTCGCCAGCGCGGCATAGCGCATGGCCTCGAACAGCCGCGCCTCCGGCCCCTCGGCCCGCGGCAGCAGCGTGTCCAGCACCTCGCCGACCGCCTGCGACGCCTCGGCCATGGCATCGCCGAGCGGCATAAGGGTCTGCAGTTCAGCCAAGGTTCGCCGGCTCCACCCCGTCGGCGCCGCCGCCGGGACCGATGGATATCTTCTCCACCTTCTCCTGCGCCTCGCGCAGCTTCTTCTCGCAATGCGCCTTGAGCGCCGCGCCGCGCGTATAGGCGTCGATTGCCTCGTCGAGCTGGCCCTTTCCTGCCTCAAGCCGGTTGACGATGGACTCAAGCTCGGCGAGCGCCTGTTCAAATGTCATCTTGGCGATCTCGGCAGTATCGCTCTTATCTGCCATTTTACATGATTCCCCGGGGCAATTGGATAAGTGTAATATCGTCGCTGCGTCGGGGCAAGGCGAGAGCGGGACGCTGCCCTGAAACAATAATGTGGCGACAATATGGCGGTCGCCGCCCGATCCCGGTCAACCGGCCCGCATCAGCTCGTCTACATGCGCGGAAACGCTGTCGGCGAGCGCCCGCAGGTCGTAGCCGCCTTCCAGCGTCGAGACGATCCGCCCGCCGCATTTCTCGCCGGCGATGTCCACCAGCTTGCGGGTGATCCAGGCGAAATCCTCCTCGTCGAGCCGCAGCGTCGCCAGCGGGTCGCGGGCATGGGCGTCGAACCCGGCGGAGACCAGGATCAGCTCCGGCTCGAACGCCTCCAGCGCCGGCAGGACGAGGCGTTCCCAGCCGCGGCGGAACTCGATCGACCCGGACTGGGGGGCGAGCGGCACGTTGTGGATGTTGCCGACCCCGCATTCGTCCGCCGCCCCCGTGCCGGGATAGAGCGGGTATTCATGGCTGGAGGCGAACATGACCGCGGGCTCGCGCTCGAACGCCGCCTGGGTGCCGTTGCCGTGGTGAACGTCGAAATCGACCACGGCGACACGTTCCAGCCCGTGCCGGGCGCGGGCATGGGCGGCGGCAATGGCGACGCTGTTGAACAGGCAGAACCCCATGCCGCGCCCGGGCTCCGCGTGATGGCCCGGCGGACGGACGGCGCAGAACGCGGAATGCGCCTCGCCGGCGACGACCGCGTCGACCGCCGCGCAGAGCGCGCCCGCGGCCCGCAGCGCCGCGTCGCCGGACGCCGGCGACATGGCGGTGTCGGCGTCGAGCCGCACCAGCCCGTGCTCCGGCACGGCGGCGAGCAGCGCCTCGGCATAGTCCCGGCGATGGACCAGCGCGATCTGGTCCATCGTGGCGGGCGGCGCCTCGCGGCGCTCCAGCGCGGCGTAGCGGTCCACGGACAGCGCCTTCATCACGGCGCGGATACGGTCGGCCCGTTCCGGATGGCCGGGGCCGGTATCGTGCTCGGCAGAGCTCGGGTGACTGAACAGCAGAGTCGTCATGGCCGCCTTTCGCGTTCCGGTCGCGTTCCGGCCCAATCTAGCGCATTTTCCGCCCCGGTGAACCGGCGCCGTCCGAACCCGCCCGCCTCATTCGTGTAACCGGTAACGGTTTGTTTTACAAAACGTGCGATGCTGGGGGGTTTCCGGGGGGTACGGCCGGTAAAGACAGATTTCAATGCGCCGCGCGCCACCCTATATTATCGCGCTTTGCGGTGCTCTATATTCGGCCGGTTTCAGGTGAGGCTCCGATTTAAAAAATGAAAAATACAGATTGCACAACGCCTCGGAATGCAGGACGACATCTTGTCCTGCCGATCGCGCTTCTGCAGGCTGCGCGGCTGGGGGTTCTGCTGGCAGCGATCGGCGTCATTACAGCGGCAGTGCCGCATCCCGCCGCCGCGCAGCAGGGCGGCGGCCCGGCGCAATACGACGGCGCGGCCAGCGAGCCGGACCGGAGCGACAAGGGCAAGAAGCGGCGCGGCCGCGGCGGCCCGGCGGTGGTGCAGGTCGATACGGTCAAGGTCGTGCCGGTCACCCAGACCCTGCCTGTGCTGGGCCGGCTGGTGGCGCGGCAGACCAGCGTGATCGCCGCCCGCACCGCGGGTCCGATCGAGACCCTGCATGTGCAGGTCGGCGACCGGGTGAAGAAGGGCGACGCGCTGGCGACGCTGGTATCCGACACCATAAGCGCGCGGCGCGAGCTGCGGGCCGGCGAGATCGCGGAATTCCGGGCCTCCATCGAGTCCGCCCAGGCGCAGCTCGCCAAGGCGAAGAACGAGATGCGGCGCATGCGCGACCTGCAGAAATCGGCCGCCTTCTCCAAGGCGCGCTACGAGGACCAGCTGCGCGTGGTGGAAATCGCCGCCGGCGAGCTGAACAAGTCTCTGGCGGGGCTGCGCCAGGCGGAGGCCAACCTGAAACTCGCCGAGATCGACGTCAACAACGCCACGGTGCGCGCGCCCTATGCCGGGGTGGTGACGCAGCGGCATACCTTCGACGGCGCCTATGTCTCCATGGGCGGGCCGGTGGTCACGCTGCTCAACGACGCCGAGCTGGAGGTCGAGGCCGACGTGCCGGCGAACCGGCTGGCCGGGCTGAGGCCCGGCGCCGAGATCGCCGCCGAGATCGACGGCAGGCCGATACGCGCGATCGTGCGGGCGGTGGTCCCGGACGAGAACCCGCTGGCGCGGACACGCGCGGTGCGCCTCGCCTCGTCCGAGCCGCTGACCGACATCGGGGCGGCGGCGAACCAGAGCGTGCTGCTGCGGGTGCCGGTCGGCTCGGCCCGCGACGCGCTGACGGTGCACAAGGATGCGGTGCTGCAGCGCGAGGGCGGCGCCGCGGTCTTCGTGGTCAGCGGCGGCAAGGCGACCATGCGCCGGGTCCGGCTCGGCGAGGCCGTCGCAAGCCGCTTCGAGGTGATCGAGGGCGTCGCCGCGGGCGACCGGACGGTGACGCGCGGCAACGAGCGCCTGCGCGACGGTCAGCAGGTCCGGCTCAAAGGCGCGGGCGCGGACAAGGGCGGCGAGGGCGTCGGCCGCCGCAAGAGGGAAGTCGGCGAATGAACGTCATCAAGCTGGCCATCGAGCGGCCGGTCGCCGTTCTCTCCGTCGTGCTGATCGTGGTGCTCATGGGCTGGGTAGCCCTGAAGGCGATCCCGATACAGCTCACCCCCGATCTCCGCAAGCCGCTGGTCAACGTGTTCACCACCTGGCGCGGCGCGGCGCCGGCCGAGGTGGAGCGCGAGGTCGTCGACCGTCAGGAAGAGGCGCTCAAGGGTCTCGAAGGGCTGGAGCGGATGACCTCCACCTCGCTCGACGGCCGCAGCTTCGTCAACCTCGAGTTCTCGATCGACACCAACATGGACCGGGCGCTGCTGCTGGTCGGCAACCGGCTCAATACGGTTACCGGCATGCCGGCCGAGGCGGACGAGCCGCGCATCCGCACGCGCGACAGCGACGACAACCCGGTCGCCTGGTTCGTCGTCAGGAAGCTCCCGACCAACGAGCGCGATATCCTGACCTATTTCGACTATGTCGAGGACGTGATTCAGGACCGGCTGGAACGCGTGACGGGCGTGGCGCTGGTCAACGTGTTCGGCGGCAGCGAGCGCGAGCTGCAGATCACCGTGGATCCGCAACGCATGGCGCGGTACGGCCTCACCGTGTCGGACGTCGTCGGCGCGCTGCGCAGCGCGAACGCCAACGTCTCGGCCGGAGACCTGGACGAGGGCAAGCGGCGCTACATCGTGCGCACCGAAGCGGAGCTGACCGACATCGGCAAGGCCAGGGCCGTCGTGCTGCGCAGCCGCATCGACCCGCAGTCGGGGCGCCTCTCGCGCGTGACGGTCGGCGACATCGCGGAGGTCTCGTTCGGCTACAAGGAGATCACCCGCCGCGTGCGCAACCTCGGCCAGCCCGCCATCATCGTCAACGCGGTGCGCGAAACCGGCGCCAACGTGATCGAGGTGATGGAAGGGCTGCGCGAGGCGGTGAACGAGCTGAACGCCGGCCCGCTGCCGGGCGCCGGAATCGAGATCCAGGTGGCCGCCGACGAGACCGTCTACATCCGCTCCGCCATCGACCTGGTGCATTCCAACATATTCATCGGCGGCGCCATGGCGGCGCTGGTGCTGCTGGCGTTCCTGCGCTCGCCGCGGGCGACGCTGATCATCTCGCTCGCCATTCCCGTGTCCGTGGTCGGCTCGTTCGTCGCCATGGCGGCGCTCGGCCGATCCATCAACGTGATCTCGCTGGCCGGCATCGCCTTCGCCGTCGGCATGGTGGTGGATGCCGCCATCGTCGTGCTGGAGAACATATACCGGCTCAGACAACTCGGCCATTCCCGCAGCCAGGCCGCCTATCGTGGCGCGGTCGAGGTATGGGGCGCGATCTTGGTCTCGGCGGCGACGACCGTCGCCGTGTTCGTCCCCGTCCTGATCATGAAGCTGGAGGTCGGACAGCTGTTCCGCGACATCGCCGTGGCGATCTCGGTGGCGGTAGTCCTCTCGCTGATCGTTTCCGTCACGGTGATACCCACACTCGCGGCCAAGCTGTTCGCGGAGGGTACCGGCGACCTGGACAAGCGGCTGCGCCTGCCGGTCATCGACAGCCTCGCCAACCTCTTCGTCGGGGCCGTGACCGGCATGACCAGGGGCGTGATCGACAGCAGGATCCTCGCCGTCGTTGTTGTCACCGCCGTCTGCGGCGCTGCCGGGGTTGCCACCTGGCTGTTTCTGCCCAAGCTGGAATACCTGCCCGAGGGCAACCGGAACCTGGTGATCGGCCAGCTCGTCCCGCCGCCGGGCTACAATCTCGCGACCATTTCCGAGATCGCCCTCGGAATCGAGGAGGAGACCCGCAAGCTGTGGGCGACCGAAACGGGCCCCGAATCCAAGCCGGGCGAGCCGCCGAAGATGGACCGGTTCTGGTTCATCGCGCTGCCGGCGCGCACCATCATCGCCGCCTCGGCCGTCGACCCGCAGCGCGCCGCGGAGCTGGTGCCGCTGCTGCGCGGGATCGCCTTTCGCGAGCCGGGCACGTTCGGCTTCGTCAACCAGACCTCGCTGTTCGGCCGCGGCTTCGGCGGCTCGCGCGTGGTGGATTTGAACATCTCCGGCCCGGACATGGAGGAGAACCTCGCGATCGCCCGCCGCGCCACCGAGCTGCTCAACCGCGCCCTGCCGCGCAGCGAAGGCACGCAGCTGCGCCCCCGGCCGGGGCTGGAGCTGGGCGGTCCCGAGGTGCGCGTGACGCCGGACGCGACGCGCCTGGCCGATGCCGGCATGACCGCGCGGGAACTGGGCGAGACGGTGGACGCCTTCAACGACGGGATGCGCGTCGCCGAGGTGACGGTGGACGGGCGCCGCATCGACCTGACCCTGCGCGGCCCCATGAACCGCATCGGGGAAACCCAGGGCGTGGATCACCTGCCGGTCGTGACGCGCGCCGGCCACATTCTGCCCGCGGGCGAGCTGGCGACCGTGACCGTCACGGAAGGCCCGACCGAAATCCGCCATTTCGAGCGCCAGCGGACCGTCACGCTGCAGATCCGACCGGCGGGCAACATTCCGCTGGAAACGGCGCTCGACATCATCCGGACGGAGGTGATCGACACGCTGTCGAACGAGGGCCTGCCGCCCGGCATCGTGCTCAGCATGAGCGGCACCGCCGACAAGCTGCAGCAGACCTGGGACGCGATGGTCTGGAACCTGATCGTCGCGCTGGCGGTGGTCTATCTGGTGATGGCGATCCTGTTCGAAAGCTTCGTCTATCCGCTGATCATCATGTTCTCGGTGCCGCTGGCGACGGCCGGCGGGGTGGGCGGGCTGGCGATCCTGAACCTGTTCACCTTCAACCCGCTGGACATGCTGACATTGCTGGGATTCATCATCCTGATCGGCATCGTGGTGAACAACGCGATCCTGCTGGTCCACCAGACCCTGTTCCTGACGCGCGAGGAAGGCTACGAGGTCGGCGCCGCCATTCTGGAGGCGACCCGGAACCGCATCCGGCCGATCTTCATGTCCACCCTGACCAGCATCTGCGGCATGCTGCCGCTGGTCCTGTTTCCCGGCGCGGGATCGGAGCTCTATCGCGGGCTGGGATCTGTCGTGGTCGGCGGGCTGGCGCTGTCGGCGGTGCTCACCCTGCTGATCATCCCGCCGCTGCTGAGCCTCGTGGCCGGCGCGATGGAAGGCCGCAAGCAGGGCGCGACCGCGCCCGCAGCCGCCGTGCAGGGCGCCGCGGCCGCGGAATAGGCCGCGCCGCTTCAGCCGGGTCAGAACCCGCCCAGCGGGATTTTCAGGTAGCGCCGCCCGTTGGCGGCCTGCGGCGGCAGCTCGCCGGCGCGCATGTTGACCTGGATCGCCGGCAGGATCAGCCGCGGTATGCCCAGCGTGGCGTCGCGCGCCTCTCTCATCCTCACGAACGCCTCCTCGCCGATGCCGTCGCGCACATGCTTGTTGGACGCCCGCTGCTCCGCCACCGTGGTCTCCCACGCAACGGGGCGCGCGCCGTCGGCGCCGTAATCGTGGCAGACGAAAATGCGGGTTTTCGCGGGCAGGGCGAGGATGCGGCGGATGGAGCGGTAGAGCGTCCGCGCGTCTCCGCCCGGAAAATCTGCCCTTGCCGTTCCGGAATCCGGCATGAACAGCGTGTCGCCGACGAAGGCGGCGTCGCCGATCAGGTAGGTGACGCAGGCGGGGGTGTGGCCCGGCGTGTGCAGCACCCGCGCGATCAGCCCGCCGATCGCGAGTTCGTCGCCGTCCGCGAACAGCCGGTCGAACTGCGAGCCATCGGCGGCGAAACCCGGCTCCGTGTCGAATATGTCGCGGAACCCCCGCTGCACGTCGGCAATACAGGCGCCGATGCCGATGCGCCCGCCGAGCCGCCGTTTCAGGTAGGGCGCGGCCGTCAGGTGGTCGGCATGGACATGGGTCTCCAGGATCCAGGCCACCTCCAGCCCATGCGCGTCGATATGGGCCGCGACACGGTCGGCGGCGGCGCTACCGATACAGGCGGAGGCGGGGTCGAAATCCGCCACGGAATCGATGATGGCGCAGGCCTTGCCTCCCGGCTCGGACACCACATATGTCGCATTGCTGGTCGGCTCGTCGAAGAACGCCTTGACATGGGGGGAGACGGGCACGGTCGTGCCTCCGTTAACGTCGCGCGGACTCCTTAAGTACGATCGCCCCACGCGGTCCGCCAACGAAATCGTCGGCGCGGCGCATCTCGCGATCCGCCACTTGTATTAAGCGGGACATCGTGTCCCGGTTTTTCCGCCATGTTCAGCTTGCCAACGGGTCGCGTCACCTGCTACGCCACCGCCCCAGGCTCACGACGCCTGTGATCCCGCGCCGCCACAGCACCCGATGATCCGCGAGTTCTTCAAACCAGCCCCGGAACAGATCGAGACCTCGCCGACAGTGTCGGACGAGGTCAAGACCACGACCTGCTACATGTGCGCCTGCCGCTGCGGCATCAAGGTGCACATGCTGGACGGGCAGATCCGCTATATCGAGGGCAATCCCGACCACCCGGTGAACAAGGGCGTGCTGTGCGCCAAGGGTTCGGCCGGGATCATGAACCACTACTCCCCGGCCAAGCTGACCAAGCCGCTGAAGCGCATCGGCGAGCGCGGCAAGGCGGAGTTCCAGGAGATCGAGTGGGACGAGGCGCTCGGCATCGCCACCGGCTGGCTGGACGCGGTGCGGCGCAGCGATCCGCGCAAGCTCGCCTTCTTCACCGGGCGCGACCAGAGCCAGGCGCTGACCGGCTGGTGGGCGAGTCAGTTCGGCACTCCCAACTACGCCGCCCATGGCGGGTTCTGCTCGGTCAACATGGCCGCGGCCGGGCTCTATACCATCGGCGGCTCGTTCTGGGAATTCGGCGAGCCGGACTGGGACCGCACCCGCTACTTCATGATGTTCGGCGTCGCCGAGGACCATGACAGCAACCCGATCAAGGCCGGGCTGACCAAGGTCAAGCGCAGCGGCGCCAAGTTCGTCTCCGTCAACCCGATCCGCACCGGCTATTCCGCCGTCGCCGACGAATGGATCGGAATCCGCCCCGGCACCGACGGCATGCTGGTGCTGGCGCTGGTGCACGAGCTGCTGCGGGCCGGCAAGGTCGATCTGGACTACATCGTCCGCTACACCAACCTGCCCTGGCTGGTGATCCGCGACGAGGGCGCCGCCGGGGACGGGCTGTTCGCGCGCGGCGCCGACGGCGAACCGCTGTGCTGGGACGGCGCCACCGGACAGGCCGCCGACGCGCGGCTGGCCGGCGTCAGCCCGGCGCTGAAGGGCGAATTCTCCCTCGCCGACGGAAGCCGCGCCGTGCCGGCCTTCCAGATCATGGCGCAACGCTACCTGGACGAGGCCTATTCGCCCGAGGCCGCTGCGCGCGAGACCGGCATCGCGGCATCGACCATCCGCCGCCTCGCCGCCGAGCTGGCCGAGGCCGCCTTCGAGCGGGAGATCGTGCTGGAGCAGCGCTGGACCGACTGGGCCGGGCGCACCCATGACACGATGATCGGCCGTCCGGTCAGCATGCATGCGATGCGCGGCATCTCGGCCCATTCCAACGGCTTCCACACCTGCCGCGCGATCCACATGCTGCAGGTGCTGCTGGGCAGCATCGACTGCCCCGGCGGGTTCCTCTACAAGCCGCCGTTCCCGAAGGCGGCGCCGCCCGGGCTGAGGCCGGTCGGCCGGCCGGGGGAGATCAACCCCGCCACGCCGATGGCGGGGCCGCCGCTGGGCTTCCCGCAGGGGCCGGAGGATCTGCTGATCGAGGCGGACGGCGCGCCGCGGCGCATCGACAAGGCGTTTTCGTGGGATGCGCCGATCGCCGCCCACGGCATGATGCACATGGTGATCCGCAACGCCTGGGCGCACGACCCGTACCCGATCGACGTGCTGTTCATGTACATGGCCAACATGGCGTGGAATTCGTCCATGAACACGGCCGGCACGCTGAAGATGCTCACCGACAGGGACGAGGCGACCGGCGAGTACCGCATCCCGAAGATCATCTATTCCGACGCCTTTTTCTCCGAGATGGTGGCCTATGCCGACCTGGTGCTGCCGGATACCACCTATCTGGAGCGCTGGGACTGCATCTCGCTGCTGGACCGGCCGATCTGCAGCCCGGAAGGCCCGGCGGATTCGATCCGCCAGCCGGTGGTGGCCCCCGACCGCGACGTGCGCCCCTTCCAGGACGCGCTGATCGATATCGGCGCGCGGCTGGGCCTGCCGGGCCTGGTGAAGGAGGACGGCAGCCCGCGCTACCCGGGCGGCTATGCGGACTACATCGTCAACCACGAGCGCGCGCCGGGAATCGGCATGCTGGCGGGCTGGCGCGGCGAAACCGGCGACAGCCACGGCACCGGCGGGGCCAATCCGGACCAGCTGCAGCGCTATATCGACAACGGCTGCTTCTGGCAGGGCGAGATTCCCCCCGACCAGCGCTATTTCCGTCACGCCAACCGCGGCTACCTGGAATATGCGGTCTCGATGGGCTTCGTCGGCCACGCCGACCAGATCGTCCTGCAGATCTATTCCGAGCCGCTGCAGCGCTTCCGCCTGGCTGCGCAGGGGCACGGCGACGTGCAGCCGCCGGACGCCGCCCGCAACCGCATCGAGACCTATTTCGACCCGCTGCCGATCTGGTACGCGCCGTTCGAGGGCGCAGCGCTGGAGGAGGCCGAGTACCCGCTGCACGCGCTGACCCAGCGCCCGATGGCGATGTATCACAGCTGGCACTCGCAGAACGCCTGGCTACGGCAGATCCACGGCAGCAACCCGATCTACGTCAACCGCGGCACGGCGGCGGCGCTGGACATCGAGGACGGCGACTGGGTGTGGCTGACCAGCCATCACGGCCGCATCAAGGGCCGCGCGAAGCTGATGGAAGGGGTGAACGGCGCCACGGTGTGGACCTGGAACGCCATCGGCAAGCGCGCCGGCGCCTGGAACCTCGCCCCCGACGCGCCGGAAGCGAAGACCAGTGTGCTGCTCAACCACACGATCTCCGACCTGCTGCCGGAGAAGGGAGACGGCATGCGCTGGTCGAACTCGGACCCGGTGACGGGCCAGGCCGCGTGGTACGACTTGCGCGTGCGGCTGGAAAAGGCGGCCGGGGACGAGGCGCAGGAGAGCGGGCCGCAATTCGACGCGATCCGGCCGCTGGACGCCCTGCCGGCGCGCCCCGCCATCCTGCGCTACGGCCTGCGCTTCAGCCGGGCATGGCGGCGAACCCATGTCGACGGGGGCCGGACATGACCGATCTTCCCACCCGGACGGGGCGCAAGCTGGGGCTGGTCATCGACCTCGACATCTGCGTCGGGTGCCATGCCTGTGCGGTCAATTGCAAGGAATGGAACACCGGCGGCCATTCGGCCCCGCTGCCGGACACCGACCCGTTCGGCGCCCACGCCGCGGGCGTCTGGTTCAACCGCGTGCACAGCTTCGAGGTCGGCGACGGCGCGGAGTCGCGCACCGTGCATTTCCCCCGCTCCTGCCTGCACTGCGAGAACGCGGCCTGCGTCGAGGTCTGCCCCACCGGCGCCAGCTACAAGCGCGCGGAGGACGGCATCGTGCTGGTCAACGAGGACATCTGCATCGGCTGCAAGCTGTGCAGCTGGGCCTGCCCCTACGGCGCGCGCGAATACGACGAAGACGCCGGCGTGATGAAGAAATGCACGCTGTGCATCGACCGCATCTACAACGAGAACATCCCCGAGGCCCAGCGCGTGCCGGCCTGCGTCTCCACCTGTCCGGCCAATGCGCGCCATTTCGGCGATCTGGGCGACCCGGAATCGGATGTCTCGCGCATGGTCGAGGAACGCGGCGGGTACGACCTGATACCGGAGCTGCGCTACGCCCCGGTGAACAAGTACCTGCCGCCGCGCCCGCGCCGGGGCCCCGGGGGCGACGGGCCGAGGACGCTCGCCGCCGCCCAGACTCCGGGCCGCGCGGCCGAGGCGGAGACGGAGGAGCCCGACGGGTTCCTCGGCTGGATCGACAGGCTGCTGTCGCGCTGATCCGATGCACCCGGCCTATTCCGTCATACTCTTCACCACCGCCTCCGGCGCGGGTTACGGGCTGCTCGCCATGATGGCGCTGTTCGCCGCGGGCGGCGCGTTGCCGATCGACCGGTGGTTCGCGTTGTCGGGCTTCATCCTCGCCCTCGGCGGCATCACGTTCGGGCTGCTGGCCTCGACCTTTCATCTCGGCCATCCGGAACGCGCCTGGCGGGCGATAAGCCAGTGGCGGTCGTCCTGGCTGTCCCGCGAGGGGGTTCTTGCGCTGGGCACCTATGTGCCGGCGCTGGCCTTCGCCTGGGGCTGGGTGGTCGAGCAGGAATACGGCGGGTCATGGCGGATGATCGCCGTCATCACCGCGGTGCTGTCGACCCTGACCGTCTACTGCACCGCCATGATCTACACCAGCCTGCGGCCGATCCGCGCCTGGCACAACCACCTGACCGTCCCGCTTTACCTGTCGATCGCGTTCTGGACCGGGATGCTGTGGCTCAACGCGCTGACCCATGTCTTCGGCGCGCATAACCCGAATGTCGGCATGATGCTGGTGGTCGCCGGGTTCCTCGGGTTCTACGTCAAGCGCAAGTACTGGCGGCTGATCGACACCAACCCGAGCTGGGTGACGCCGGAGGGCGCGACCGGGCTGGGATCGCTCGGCAAGGTGCGGCTGCTGGACCCGCCGAACACGCAGGAATGCTACATCCAGACCGAGATGGGGTTCCGCATCGCGCGGGAGCACCGGGTGAAGCTGCGGCGCATCGCCTTCGTCTGCCTGTTCCTGGTGCCGCTGCCGCTGTCCGTGTTCACCATGGAAGCCGGGCCGTTGGTGGCCATCCCCGGCGCAATTCTGGCCGCCGTCATCGCGATGATCGGCGCGCTGGTCGACCGCTGGCTGTTCTTCGCCGAGGCGAAGCACACCGCCATGCTTTACTGGGGCGCGGAGACCTCCTGATATCCGGTATGATGCGGTCATGCCGTTCAAGACACTGACCCCGGACCGGAAACGCATCGTCGCCGGAATCGGGCTGGCGGCCATGGTGTTTTTCGGCACCGCCGCCACCCAGTATATCGATCCGCCGCCGACCGGGGCCGGGCTGGCGCCGCTGGCGCCCGATATCCGCCCCGGCGAGCGACTCTACGCCGGCAGCGCGGCGGCGCTGGAGGCGGCTTTCGCCCGCGACGGCTACACCATGGACGCGGTGCGCAACGGCGCGCCGGTGCCGCGGGCCATGCTCCGCGCCCTGCCCGGCTGGCTGGACGACGAGACTGAGGCGGAGCGGCGCAAGCGGCTGTTCCTCAAGGCGGCGCTGCCGCTGGTGCTGCGGGTCAACGAGACGATCCGCGCCCAGCGCGCCACGCTGGAACGGCTGCTGCGCCGCCGCGAAGGCGGCGAGACGCTGGGCGGGCGCGAGCGCGCCTGGCTCGCGCGCATCGCCGCGCATTACCGCACCGATCCCGGCAAGCCCGCCGAGCTGCGTGCCCGGGTGCGCCCCATCCCACCATCGCTGGCGCTGGCCCAAGCGGCGACGGAAAGCGGCTGGGGCTCTTCGCGCTTCGCGCGGGCGGGCAACGCGCTGTTCGGCCAGTGGACCTATTCCGAGGACGAAGGGCTGGAGCCGGAAAAACGCGAGCCGGGCAAGACGCACCGGGTGAAAGCCTACGGGCGGCTGATCGAATCGGTGTGGGACTACGCCCGCAACCTGAACACCAACCGCGCCTATCTCGGCTTTCGCGAGACGCGCGCCCAGCTCGCCGCGGACGGCGGCCGCCCGACCGGGCTGATGCTGGCCGCGACGCTGTCGTCCTATTCGCAGAAGGGCATGGAGTACGTCTGGCTGATCCAGGACGTCATCCGCCAGAACGGCCTCGACACCCTGGATGCCGCCAGGCTCGCCCCGCGCGAGACGCGGCTGGCGGCGCGGTAGCGCGCTACGCTGCGAAGGCCTTCTGCGCCGCGGGCAGCGCCGCGCCCTTCTCGATCTTCGCGCCCATGCCGGAGAGGATATCCTCCAGCCCGGCGAGAAACAGCGTGACGTTGGCGGGCGTGGCGCTGGCGCCCATCAGCCCGACGCGCCAGACCTTGCCGGCCAGCGCGCCGAGACCGGCGCCGACCTCGATGCTGTAGCGTTTCAGCAGCTCCGTCCGCACCGCAGCTTCCGCCACCCCGTCGGGGACGGTGACGGTATTGAGCTGGGGCAACCGGTACGGCTTCTCTACCAGCAGGCCGAGCCCCATGGCCTCCAGCCCGTCCCGCAGCGCGTTGTGCATCCGCGCGTGGCGGACCCAGGAATTCTCCACCCCTTCCTCGAGGATCATCACCAGCGATTCGTGCAGCGCATAGAGCGCGTTGATCGGCGCGGTGTGGTGGTAGACGCGCGGCGACCCGCCGCCGCCGCGCCAGTAGCCCATCACCAGGTTGAGGTCCATGAACCAGCTCTGGATCGGCCGGTTGCGGCGCTGGATGACGTCGGCCGCCTTCGGGCTGATCGTCACCGGGGAGAGCCCGGGCATGCAGGACAGGCATTTCTGCGACCCGGAATAGACCGCATCCGCCTTCCACTCGTCCACCAGCACCGGCGTGCCGCCGAGCGAGGTGACGGTATCGACGATGGTCAGCGCGCCGTTCTCCTGCGCCATCCGGCACAGGGCGGCGGCGTCCGACTGCACCCCGGTCGAGGTCTCGGCATGGACGAAGGCCAGCGCCTTGACCGGGCCATGCTGCTTGAACGTGGCGGCGACCTTGCCGAGGTCGACCGGCTTGCCCCAGTCGTCCACCACCATCGCCGCCGTGCCGCCGCAGCGCTCCACGTTCTCCTTCATGCGGCCGCCGAAGGCGCCGTTCTGGCACACGATCACCGTGTCACCCGGCTCCACCAGGTTGACGAAGCAGGTCTCCATCCCGACCGAGCCGGGGCCGGAGACGGGGATGGTGAGATCGTTGCCGGTGCGGAAGACCTCGCGCAGCATGGCCTTCACCTGCTCCATCATCTCGGTGAAGGCCGGGTCCAGATGGCCGACGGTCGGCCGCGCCATGGCGGCAAGCACGCGCGGATGCACGTCGGACGGACCGGGCCCCAGCAGACAGCGGATCGGCGGCTGGAAGGATGTGACGGCCATGATGCGTTCGTTCCCTGATTGTCCCCCGGAAAAGCGGGCATCATCATAGCGTTATTCGCGGCGGGCGAAAGCCCGCCTCCGGTCAGAACCGGGCGGAAACGCTGAGCGAGCCGAACTGGTCGGATTCGCCCTGGCCCTCGAATTCGCGGGTGCGCAGGACGTGGGTGTAGGCGAGGCGCACGTCGCCGACGGTCACGGCGAAGCCCATCTGGAAGTCGCCGACGAAAGGGCGCTTGTCCACGCTGGGGCTGTCGGCGAACGTGTTACCGTCGAGGAAGATGTCGCGCGCCACCGCGCGGCCGGTAACCCCGGCGAACAGGTACCAGCCGAACGCCCTTTCCGGCATGAAGTAGTCGGAGCCGGGCAGGCTCGGCCGGATGCGCGGCGGGCCGTAATCGGCCGGGAGATCCTGGCCCAGACGCACCGTCAGCCCCGCCTGGGCGTGCGTGAAGACGTTGCCCAGCGTGACCCCGGCGTTGGGCGTGGCGTCCACCTCGAGCCCTATGAGATCGAACCGGTGGAAATTCCGCCACTTGCGGTCGTAGATCAGGTTGATGCCCGGCTCGTTGCCGATCTGGTGATCCCAGCCCCTGGGCTCCGGAAAGCCGAACGCATCGTGCCACGCGCGATGCACCGCGCCCGCCCCCGAGGCCGGGCCCACCATGCCGATATTGAGCTCCAGGTTGTCGAGCTGCTCGTCGTCCACCGAGACCAGCCCGATGCCGATATAGGTCCAGCCGCCATAGGGCCTGTCGTTCGGGTCGGGATCGGCGCGGCCGATATCCTCCGGCGTGTACATGCTCTGCCCCAGCGACCAGACGATGCGCTTGCTGGCGCGCGCGTCGAACAGCGGCACGTGACCGGCGGCGTCCCGCACCCATTCGGGCACCGAATTTTCCGGCGACATCCAGGCGATCCGGGTGCCGTGGGTGAAGTGCCCGTCCTTGTTGCTGAACAGGTCGTTCTCGAACTGGAACGTCAGGATGCCGTCGCGGCCCGACTCGGCGGCATTCGCCTCGCACACAGGCCCGAGCAGCAGCGCCGCCGCCGCGAGAGCCGTCAGGGAAAGCCGGAAACCGAAGCGGGAGGCCATATCCCATCATGACGCAAAATCGGGCGCAAACAAGGCAAGCCGGCGATCCGTTCCCGCCGGGGAAAGAACCGGGGACAGGCGCTATCGCATGCGCGACTTGAACATTTCGGCGTAGATGCGCGACGCGTCGAGCGGATACACCCCGTCGGGCGATTTCTTCAGCGAGACCACCGCGTCGCCGTCGAAATGGGTGAACCCGGCGCAGACCGCCGCCTTCGTGAGGCTAAGCGATGGCAGGCCGCGGACCACGGCCACGATGCCGGTCCGCCGCACTCGGTATCGTCGAGCGAAAACCCTGCGCTCACGGCGCGCACGAGATGGCGGATGTAGGACACGACCAGGGCGATGTTGATCTCCTTGGTGAGAATGACCTTTCCGTTGTGACCCAGCATCCGCTTGATTCCTTGCGAAGGCGCTGCAGCTAGGCGACCGCGGCGGCCAGGGCTTCGTTCACGGCGAGAACGAATTCCTTCCGGTTGAACGGCTTTTCGAACACCCGCACCGCGCCGAACCGGCGGGCGATGTCCAGGTAATCCGTCGTCCCGATCCGGCCGCCGCCGGACATGGCGATGACGGGAAGCGCGTCGTTCATCCCGCGCAGCGTGATCAGGGTCTCGATCCCCTCCTGCTCGGGCATGATGATGTCGGTCACGACGAGATCCGCCCCGTGCGCCTTGTAGCTGTCGACGCCTTCGCGCCCGTTCGCGGCCTCCATCACCGTATGCCCGACCTTTTCCAGGGTCTGGCGAATGGTGAGCCGAACCATCTCCTCGTCGTCGATCACAAGAATTCGCGCCATTGTCCTCTACTCCTGAAAGCTACCAATCACGTCGATGCCGGTGCGGTTTCCGTATGGTGCGCCGCAGGCGCGTCCGCGGCCCGCGGCCCGGACGCCTCGTCCTCGGCCAGCGGCAGCCATATCTCCAGCGTCGTCCCTTTTCCCGGCGCGCTGTCGACGCCGATGGCACCCTGGCTGCGCTCGACGATCACGTGGATGAGGGCGAGCCCCATGCCCGTCCCGGTGCCGACCTCCCTGGTCGTAAAGAACGGCTCGAAGATCCGCCCCACCGTGTCCGCATCCATGCCCGCCCCCGTGTCGGACACCGAGAGGACTCCGTAGTGCCCGAGCCGCAGAACGCCGGTGGTCAGCGTAAGGTCCTCGTCCAGCGTTTCGGGGCGCAGGCCGATCTCGATCCTGCCGACGGCGCCGCCGAGCGCGTGCGTCGCGTTGCCGACGGTAGGCGATGATCGCCATGCCGTTGCTCGCGCTTTCGCAGACGACGGAGATGCGCTTGGGCGCGTCGCGTTCGTACAGCGTGCCGATGTCGTCGGCGAGCAGTTCTTCGTAGCGGGAGGCGAAGGTGAAGACGTCGTGGACGTTCCGGAACCAGTGCGGGCGCTCGATCCAGTGATGCCAGAACATGTGACGGCCGAAACGGCGGAAAATCTCGGCACGGTCCAGGCCGGCGAGGACATTCAGCGAATTGACGAGGGCGGCCAGTTCCTTCGGGTCGTAATCGCCGACAGTAGTGTAGGCGCCGTCGTTTTCGAGCGCGGCGCCGCAAATGACCGAATCGGCGACGCCGGGCGAGAACTCCTCCTCCACCATGGCCACGAACTGACTGAGGATGAATCCGCGCACGAGATTCCACCAATCGTCGCACGGCGAAGCGCCGCGCGAGCCATTGAAACGGTTCCCAGCCGCGGAAAGACTAGACGCGCGGGCTTAATCGTTCGCTAACGCCGTGCCCGCGCAGCTTGACCGGGACGATCCCCCGTGCGAGCGTCCGCACGGCGCGGGACCGAGGAGCGTGGCATGGCGATGGAGAACACCGATCTGGAAGCGGCGATCGCCGAGCTGATCGACGAGATGGAGGGCGAGCAGGGCGACGCCCACGAAATCCTGCTGCGGCTGCAGCAGCTTATCGGCCAGATGCGGGCGACCGGCATGCCCGTGCCCGACGACCTGGCGAAGCTGGAGCGCGACCTGTCCGCCGAATTCCGCGCCGATGCCGGATCGCCCCCGGGCGACGGCGACTAGTAAACCTGCCGTTCACGCCAGGGCGAACCACACCACCGCGCCGGACACCACGGCGATCAGCGCCGCCCAGTAGGCGGGCACCGGCGCCGGCTCGACGCGCGCCTCGCGCTCGGGCAGCTCCTTGACGCCGGTCAGCACGGTGCGGACCAGCCGCTCGCCGGTCAGCAGGGCATGAAACAGCGCCCCCGCGACATGCAGCGCCGCCAGCAGCAGCACGACGTGGAACAGCGCCTCGTGCGCCTCCGTCACCGCGCGCGCGAGGTGGGCCGGCAAGTAGCGCGCCAGCGGACCGGCCATGCCGGCCGCGTCGCCCGCGGCGAACAGCCCCGTTCCGGCCAGCAGGGCGAGCAGCGCAAGCAGCGCCACCACCATCCAGCCGCCCAGCGGGTTGTGACCGACCGTCGGCGGAGGGTCGAGCCGCGCGAGCCGCGCCGCGTAATCGCGCACCGCCGGCCACGGACGGACGAAATCGGCGAAACGCGAATGCGCGCTGCCGGCGAATCCCCAGACGAGGCGAAACAGCAGCGCGGCGGCCAGCACATAGCCGCTCCAGACATGAACGCGGAACCAGACGCCTTCCGCTGCGGCGGTCGCCCAGCCGACCGCGACGCAGACGATCAGCACACCGTGGAACACGCGCGTCGGCAGGTCCCAGACCTTGACCGCGCGCCGCGCGTCGCTGTTCTGCACTGTCGCCATGATGCCTGTCCGCCTGCTTCCCCTGTGGGGCGTTGCCGGCAGAAAATGCACAGGCGGGCGCGGCGAAACGATGCGGCGGATCGCCGCTGCGACACGCTGTCAGGGCGTTGCCGGGGACCTATGGCGTCGGGGGCAGGACCACGCCGACCAGCGCGTCGCGGGTGACGAGAGCGGCGAGCTGCGCCTCGCTCCACCCTTCGGTGCCGGCGGGGCGGAGCGGCAGCACCATGTAGCGCACGTCGGCGGTGCTGTCGTGGACGCTGACGGCGACATCGTCCGGTATCGCGGTGCCGAACTCGCGCAGCACCATCCGCGGCTCGGCCACCACGCGCGAGCGGTAGGCGCGGCTCTTGTACCAGTCCGGCGGCAGGCCGAGGATGGTGCGCGGATAGCAGGAGCACAGGGTGCACACGATGACGTTGTGCCGCGCCGGCGTGTTCTCGACCACGATCAGCTCCGCGTCGCCCATGCTGGCGCCGAACTCCGTCACCGCCCTTGTGCCGTCCGCCAGCAGCCGTTTCCTGAAATCCGGATCGGTCCAGGCGCGGGCGACGATGCGGCCGCCCAGCGCGGGCTCGACCGAATCCAGCCGTTCCAGCTCGGCGCGGATCTCGGCGGCGGTCACCACGCCCTTCTCGATCAGCAGGCTGCGCACCGCCTCCGCCTGCAGCTCCGCCCAGCCCGGCGCCGAATCCTCGATATCCGGCTGGAAGGTGCGGTCATGGTCGTGATCGTGCCAGGCTTCCGTTCCGCGTTCCTCGGCCATCGCCCTACCCCCTTGCCCGCAGCGCCGCTTCGCGCGCCGCCTTCAGCGCGGTCACGCGCGCGGCGACCTCCTCATGCGTCAGCACGCCCTTCTCCACCAGGAGGTTGGTGACCGCGGCGATCCATTTCTCGAAATAGGCTAAGCTGCGGTAATCCTCCGGCGGCAGGTCCTCGATGGCCCGGCGCAGCTCGTCGGTCGCGATCAGCCCGCGCCCGGTCTTGCCGAGGGCGACGCGCATCGCCATCGTCGTCTTCTGCCACGGCGCCACCGGGTGCTCCTCGACCGCCACCGGGCCGGCCGCCAGCCCTCCCATGTCGTGCTCCCTGCGCTGCGTCATCGTCTTTCTCCCGTACTGAACCGCCATTGTTGGGCGCGGCGCCGGCCGGGTCAATGGAACCCTGCCAACAACCTGCCAACAAAGGGTTGCGCAGCCGCACCCGGAAACGGAGAATGCGGCGGCCAGGGCGGGCCGCAACTGCAACGAAAACGGGCGAAGGGCCTGGACCGAAATCATGCGCGATCAGTCATTCCGCGGCCATGTCCGCAATCTCGAGCAGCAGGGCGAGCTGGTCCGGGTCGATACCGAAACCGATCCGAAGGCCAATGTCTCGGCGATCGGCTGGAAAACCTTCGACCGCTTCGGCAAATCCACGCTGTTCACCAACCTGAAGGGCCACCCCGGCTGGCAGCTCGCCACCGCGGTGATCACCGACCGGCGCAAATGGGCCATCGGGTTCGGGGTAGACGAGGACGCGCTGATCCCGACGCTGGTGGAGCGGCTGAAGAAGCCGGTCGAGCCGGTGATGGTCGACGCCGCCACAGCGCCGGTCAAGGAGGTCATCCTGACCGGGGCCGACGCCGACCTGACGAAGCTGCCCGCCATGTGGACGTCGGAGGCCGATCCCGGCCCCTATATCGCCGCCGGCATGGCCATCATCAGGGACCCGGACACCGGAAAGCGGAACATCTCCTATCACCGGATGCAGGTGATGGGGCCGGATCGCACCGGATTCCTGATCTGCCCGCGCCACGCGCAGCAGATTCACCAGCGCTACGAGGCGACGAACACGCCGATGCCGGCCGCGGTGGTGGTCGGCGCGCATCCCGCGATCCTGTATGCCGCCGGCTACACCACGACCTTCGGCACCGACGAGCTGGCCGTCGCCGGCGGGCTGATCGAGGATGCGATCCGGCTGGTGAAATGCGAGACGAACGACCTGGAGGTCCCCGCCGATGCCGAGCTGGTCATCGAGGGCGAGATCCTGCCCCATGAGATGACCGAGGAAGGCCCGTTCGGCGAGGTGACCGGCACCTACGCGATGGAGGGCGCCACCCAGGTCTTCCGCGTCACCGCGATCACCCACCGCAGGGACCCGGTGTTCTACGGCATGCATGCCGGGGCGCCGATGGGCGATTCCCAGTCCATCACCGCCACCTGCATCGAATGCGCGCTGCACGAGCACCTCGCCAAGGTGGAGGGCGGGCTGGACCTGCTGGACATACGCTGTCTCGGCATCGCCGGGCTGATGGCGGTGGTGCTCAAACTGCGCCCGCGGGTGGCGGGACAGGCCAAGACGGCGCTGATGGCCGCGTTGTCCGGCCCGTATATGCACCCCAAGCTCGCCATCGCCGTGGACGACGACATCGACGCCGGCGACCTGCGCCAGGTGTTCTGGTCGCTGACCACGCGGGTGGACGCCTCCCGCGACGTGACCCGCATCGGGAACACGCGCATCTGGTCGCTCGACAACGTCTCGGATATCGTGCCGGGGATGAGCGCGATGTACCGGATCGGCGGCAAGACGATCATCGACGCCACCAAGCCCGCCGCGCCACAGGCCGAGGAGCGCGAGCGCTTCGCGGCCGCCATGCCGAAGAACTACGCGACCGTGCGGCTCGAGGATTTCCTGCCGTGAGCCCGGACGGCGAGAAGGATCCCGGCGAGGTCTGGCTCGATCCCCAGCAGAGCCCGGGCTATCTGGTGCGCGACACCCACCTGGCGGTCGGGCGCGCGCTGCGCCGCCGGCTGCAGGATTACGGCATGACCACCGGGCAGTACTATTTCATGCGCGCGCTGTGGATCGAGGAGGGGCTGAGCCAGCGCGAGCTCAGCCAGCGGGTCGGCACCACCGAGCCGACCACCGCCAGCGCGCTGCGCCTGCTGGAGCGCAAGGGGCTGGTCCGCCGGGTGCGCAACCGCAAGGACCGGCGCACCATCAACATCTATCCTACCCCGAAGGGCCGCAACCTCAAGAATGAGCTGCTGACCATGGCGATCCGGATCAACGACATCGCCACGGACGGGCTGACGCCGGAGGATATCGAAGCGATCAAGCGGCTGATGCGGGCGATGAAAGCCAATCTCGACCGCGACGAGCAGGCCCCGTCCGCTTGACGCGCAAAGGCCCCATTACTAAGATATCGAAGTTTTGAGCGGAAATACGCGGGGCATGTCCGAATGCCGCGGGGGATGGCGGCCCGGAAGCCGGCACACCACGTAAAAACCGAGCGTATGCCGATCCTGCCCCGGATGCGGGGCCTGCAGGGGAGACAACGGATGAGCGCGGCGCCGATCTGGCTGACAGAGGCCGACGTGGTTTCGCTGATGGCGCTGCCGGATGCGATTCCGGCGCTGGAATCCGTGCTTGCCCAGGAAGCGCAGGGCGGCGCGCACAACATGACCAAGACGCACCTGACCTTCCAGGGCCACGACACGATGCATGCGCTCGGCGCGGCGTCGCCGGGGATCGGGCTGACCGAGACCAAGGCATGGGTGCACACGGCCGGCGGCACGGCGCCCCTGCTCTGCCTGTGGAACACCGCCGACGGCCAGTGCCGCGCGGTGATCGAAGCCTTCGCGCTGGGCCAGATGCGCACCGGCGGCATATCGGGCCTCGCCACCAAATGGCTGTCCGTGCCGGACGCCGACGAGATGGCGGTGATCGGCTCCGGCCGGCAGGCGGTGACCCAGGTCGCCGCGGTCCAGGCCGTCCGCCCGCTGAAGCGGCTGCGCGTGTTCAGCCCGACGAAGGAGAACCGCGAGGCCTTCGCCAGACGGATGGCCGACGAGTTCGGCTTCGAGGCGGCGGCAAGGGATTCGGTCGAGGACGCGGTGCGCGACGCGCCCATCGTCACCTGCGTGACGCTGGCCCGCGCGCCGTTCCTGCACGCGGCGATGCTGGCGCCCGGCACGCATGTGAACGCGGTCGGCGCCATCGTGCCGGAGCGGATCGAGTTCGCCGACGACATCTTCGCGCGCTGCGCGGTGGTGGCGGTGGATTCCCTGCCCGGCGTGCAGAACCTTTCGCAGGAGTTCCGCAACCATTATGGTGAGGGCAAGGTTCCCTGGGACGAGGTCACGCCGGTCTCGCGCATCGTCGCGGACGGCGCGGGCCGCCCCGCCGGCGCAGACCTGACCCTGTTCAAGGCGATGGGGATGGGTCTGTCGGACCTGGCCATGGCCAACGAGTTGCTTGCCCGCGCGGAAGCGGCGGGGGCCGGGCTCAAACTGCCGGACCGGGTGAGGGCGCAGCCCCGCCTCAGGGCGGACAATTGACGGAGGAAAGCATGAGCGAGGAACAGAAGGCGATCTTCATCGACAAGTCGGGCACATCCGAGCCGGCGCCCGAGCTGTGGGAGCCGGCGATCGTCAAGAAGGCCGATTTCGACGCCGAGATCAGGCGGCTGTCGGGCCTGCCCCGCCCGAATAACGGGCGGCGGACGAGTTGGATCATCCATCCGGATTCGCACAAGCTGGGGGTCGGTCTCGGCCTCGCGCCGGGGATCCGCCCCATTCTGGAGGTGCTGAACCCGGGTGAGCAGACGCGGCCGATCCGCCACAACTCGACCCAGGTGAATTTCTGCATCCAGGGCTCCGGCCACTCCGTGGTCGGCGGCAAGCGCATCGATTTCGAGCAGTACGACCTGTTCAACTTCCCGTCGATGCAGACCTACATCCACGTCAACGACACCGACCAGGTCCAGGCGCGGCTGACCTACACCAACGCGCCGCTGCTGGAGAAGATGAACGTCCACATCGTCGAGGAGGACCCGCCGGCCGACATGAAGGTCGTCGAGGAAGCGAAGGAGGGCGAGGTCGCCCATGACGACCCCCGGCGCAAGAGCCCCTACGGCACGTTCCAGCTCACCGACGACGGCGCCTGGATGATGCCCTACGAGATCCTGATCGCGCCGGAATCGGTCGAATCCAGGGCGCTGCACTGGCCGTGGAAGAAGGTGAAGGCGGAGCTGGACAAGCTGACCGCGCTGGGCAAGGACTATGTCGGCCGCCGGCTGTACCTGCTGTGGAACCCGATGACCGGGCGCACCAACGGCACCACGCCCAACTTCTTCGCCACCATCACCATCCGCCCGCCGGGGATCGTCGACAAGCCGCACCGCCACGTCTCGGCGGCGATGAACTACATCTTCGGCGGCCAGGGCAACTCCCGCGTCGAGGGCAAGGTGTACGAGTGGGAGTCCGGCGACCTGCTGCTGACCGCGCCGGGCTGGGCGGTGCACAACCATGCCAGCACGGGCGACGAGCCGGTCTACGAACTCACCATCCAGGACCAGCCGCTCAACATCGTCATGGAATCCCTGCTCTGGCAGGAGGACATGCAGAAGCCGTGGAGCGTGCTGGGCGCCGACACCGGCTTCGACACCAACCGCGACAACGTCGCAAAGGCGAGCTGACAGACCATGATGAAGCTGCCCAAGCCCTTCCTGAAGGGTTCCATCCCGCCGATCATCACCCCGTTCAGGAACGGCAAGGTGGACTACGACGCCTATGCGGCGCTGGTCGAGTTCCAGGTCAGGAACGGCTCGCACGGCATCCTCGTCTGCGGCACCACGTCGGAGCCGTCGACGCTGTCGGTCGAGGAACGCAACCGCTGCGTCGACGTCGCCGTCGAGGCCGCGCACGGCAAGGTGCCGATCGTCGCCGCCACTGGCTCGCAGTCCCATGCGGAGACGGTCGCGCTGACCGAGCATGCCGACAGGGCCGGGGTCGACGCGCTGCTGATCGTCACGCCCTACTACATCCGCCCGCCGCAGCGCGGGCTGGTGGCCTACTACACCGACGTGGCGAAGCGCACCGACAAGCCGTGGATGATCTATCACATCCCCGGCCGCGCCGCGGTCGGGGTGACGCTGGAGACGCTGGATGCGATCTCGAAGGCGTCGCCCAACTTCGTGGGCATCAAGCACGCGGTGGACGATCTCGGCTTCGTATCGAAATGCCTCGACCATTTCGGCATGGAGTTCCGCATCTTCGTCGGGCTCGAGGACCTGTCCTTCCCGATGATGGCGGTCGGCGCCTGCGGGCTGATGAACGCGGTGGGCAACCTGGCCCCGCGCAAGCTGTCGCGCATGTGCGAGATGATCTGGGACGGCAAGCTGGACGCCGCCCGCAAGCTCCATTACGAGCTGTTCGAGATCAACCAGGCGGTGTTCTACGACACCAACCCGATCCCGATGAAATACATGATGAAGAAGCTCGGCATCATCCCGAAGAACGAGCACCGGCTGCCGATGGTGCCCGCCGGCAAGGAGCTGGAGAAGCGCCTCGACGGCGTCCTCAAGCGCGCCGGCCTGCTCGCCGCCAACGGCAAGCAGAAAGCCGCCTGAGGCGGTTTTTCCGCCGCACGATGCCCGGAAGCACCGTGCGGCGGAGAGCCTTGGTGCCGCATAGTGTCTCAGTTTCGACGGGCGGGCCGCCGTTGATCCTTCGGAGGTCAAACACTACCGTGACCACAGCGTTCTGAGGAGCGGCCTCATGGATAAGATCGACTACATCGAATTTCCGACGAGCAATGGCACCGCGACCGGCAAGTTCTTTTCCGACGCCTTCGGCTGGAAGCTGATCGATTATGGCCCGACCTATACCGGGCTCGATGGAGCGGGGATCGATGGGGGGATCGATGCCGGGGCTGGTCGGGTCGCGGCGCCGCTCGCGGTCATCCGGGCTGAGGACCTCGACGACGCCGAAAGGCGGGTGGTGGCGGCGGGTGGGATCGTTACACGCGCCCAGTTCGACTTTCCGGGCGGACGGCGCTTCCACTTCCGCGAGCCTGGCGGATCGGAACTGGCGGTATATGCGGAAAAGAGCTGAGCGCGTCGGGCACGTCGAATTCAAACTGAGACACTACCTGATGCCGCCGCCCCTTGGGCCGCGCCCCGCTTGACGCTATCGTGGGCGGTGGCGATAGTAGGCGCAATCAGGATCAAACGAGACTATCCATGACGGAACGGCAGATCGACAGGTCCCGCCCGATCCCGGGCACGACGGTGTTCGACGCCGCGGAGACGCGGCGGGGCTACGCGCTCAACCGGTTCTGCATGTCACTGACGGAGCCAGGGAACCGCGAGGCGTTCAAGGCGGACGAGGACGGTTACATGAAGCGCCACGGCGTCGCGGAGGCGCATCGCCGCATGGTGATCGCGCGCGATTTCGGCGGGCTGATGAATGCCGGCGGCAATATCTACATGGTGATGAAGATCGGCGCGGTGACCGGGCACGGGCTGTATACCATCGGCGCGATGCAGCGCGGCGAGACGCTGGAGCAGTTCCTCGAGACCCGCCAGGCGAAGGGCGCCCGCTGATGGCCGGGCGCATCATCGGCGGCATCGGCTCGTCGCACGTCCCCTCCATCGGCGTCGCCTACGACCAGGGCCGCACGCAGGAGCCGGACTGGAAGCCGCTGTTCGACGCCTACGGGCCTGTCCGCGACTGGCTGGCAGCGCAGAAGCCGGACATCGCCATCGTCATCTACAACGACCACGGCGGCGATTTCTTCTTCGACAAGTACCCGACCTTCGCCGTCGGCGCGGCCGACCGCTACGGCATCGCCGACGAGGGCTGGGGCCCCCGCCCGCTGCCCGAGCCCGAGGGCGACGCCGCGTTCTCGTGGCATCTCTGCGAAAGCCTGGTCTATGACGAGTTCGACATCGCCGTGTGCCAGGAGATGAAGGTCGAGCACGGCTTCCTGGTGCCGATGCATCTGTGCTTCCCGCACGACCCCGCATGGCCGGTGAAGGTGGTCCCCGTCGCCGTCAACGTGATCCAGCACCCACTGCCGACCGCGCGGCGCTGCTGGAAGCTGGGCCAGGCGATCCGCCGCGCGGTGGAAAGCTTCCCCGGCGACAGCCGGGTGGTGATCCTGGGAACCGGCGGCATGTCGCACCAGCTCAACGGCGCCCGGTTCGGCCACATCAACCCGGACTGGGACAACGACTTCCTCGACCGGCTGGAGAGCGATCCGGACTCGCTGACCGACCTCACCCACCAGCAGATCATGGAGGAGGCCGGCGCGGAGGCGGTGGAACTGATCATGTGGCTGACGATGCGCGGCGCGGTGTCGAAGCGCGCGACGCGCATCCACCGCAACTATTACGCCCCGATGACCACCGGGATGGGGCTGATCGCCTTCGAGGAACCTGCCTGAACGACGGTCAGTTGAGCTGCGCCTGCGGCCGCGGCTCCTCGGCCACGGTCTCGCCGGTGACGAAGGCGTTGCGCCGCCGGGCGTCGAGCGCGGCGAGCTCGCGCCCGCGGCCCTCGCGCAGCGCGGTCACCTCCTCGACGCAGGCATAGCCGCCGTCCGACTCGGAGCAGTCGAGCGAGCGGGCAGCGAGAGCGCGATCCCATTTCTCCGCCACATGGGCGCGGAAGCGACCGTACCACGCGTCCCGCGCCGCCTCGGTGCGGAACGAGGCCGGTTCCATGTGGACGCGGTAGGCCGAAGGATAGACCCGGTCGCGGTCGTTGATCATGTCGATCACCACCCCCAGCGAGCTGCCGAAGACGAGGTTGCCGAACATGCGGTTGTCGAACCGCGCCTTCATCCATCCCTTCGCCGCGCGGTGGCCCGGCGCGGTGCAGGTGACGGCCAGCGGCGCGGCGGCGATCGGCGGCGCAACGGCGGCCGGGGTGCGAACGGTCTCGCGGTAGCCCCGCCCTTCCAGCACGCATTCCGCGCCGGCCGGGCTGGTCGCGATCCGCGTTTCCTGTTCGGACAGGCTGGAACAGCCCGCAAGCGCCGCGCCCAGACCGACCAGAAGATATGCCGCGTGCCGCATGACAATGTCCCTGTATCTTGGCATCCTGGGGCAGTGTCGCGCGGAAATCTCTAACGAAACCTTTACCTTACCGGGAGGTTGTCCGCGATTTGGCGGCGGTTTTCCCGGAAATTGTCGGCGAATGCCACGGCTGGCCGGTTTAATCGCGGGATCGGCTGGAATGCGACACAACTCCCTCCCGCGTCATGGTCGTCGAAGGCGGACGGGTCCCGGTCAGACCGGCTCGGCGTGGTCCGCCTTCCAGCGCTCGGCCATGGCGCGGCGGTCGATCTTGCCGCGCTGGTTGTGGGCAAGCGTATCCACCAGCACGATGTCGCGCGGCCGCTTGAAGGCCGGCAGTACGGATTCGCAATGGGCGCGAAGCGCGGCCTCGGTCAGCCCCGACTCCGGCCGGGGCGCGACATAGGCGACCAGCTCCTCGCCGTAGATCTTGTCGGGGATGCCGATGGTGGCGACCTCGAACACGTCCGGGTGCTTCGCGATGGCGTTGTCGATCTCCAGCGGCGCGATGTTGACGCCGCCGCGGATGATCAGGTCCTT
>WHUE01000044.1:0-23607 GCA_009377375.1 Alphaproteobacteria bacterium
ATTCGATCAGCGGCGCGTCCTGCGCGTCCGCCGTGGATTCCTTGGCCTCGGAGCGTTTCGCCGTCTTGGTCGCCATCGCGCTCTACATACCCCACAAATCCAGTGTCGCTCAATCCCGTCCGGCGCCACATTTCGTAGCACCGGCTGATTTTACAATTCATGAACAGCGCCGTTTCCCGACGCCGCCATTATAGTCCCCGTATCATCGTCCCCGTGTCTTCAGGACAGGGCAAGCCCCACCGCCCCTTATTTATTCATACTTTATTCATCGCCCGAGGCGGCATGTCTGCCGTTCTCGCGTTGAGCCGCAAGAATTGTTTCCTCGAGCGACTCCCAATCGTCCTTCAGCGCCGCCCAGTCATCCGCGCCGGCGCGGCCGCAGGCCTGTTCGGCCTCGGCAAGCTGGGCCCGGACTTCGGGTTCGCGCAACGAATCAATGATCTGAATGCATGCCTGCCGGGCCAGACGAGGATCTGCCTCGGGACGCGCAAATGCCGCATGAACCGTTACCTCGGGGCCCAAAACCGCCGCCAGCGCCTCCGAACAGCCCGTCTGTCTCAGGTGGCGCACCAGCCCCTCGATTTCAAGGTCCGGCGAAGCAGCATAGTGCAATAGAATTTCCTGCTTGAGCTTGTCAACCCCGGGATCGAAAAACGAAACGGTGCCAAGCGTTTCGGCAAGGTCGTCCAGCAGCGTCGGATGGTTGACCACGACGGCCATAAGCGCCTGTTCGCGCCGCCTGCGCAGGCCCTCCGGCGGCAGCCGCGGCCCGGTCTGAACGGGACCGGTCTCCCGGCGGTCGGCGAAGCGCCCCGGCCGCCCCCGCCATTTCTGCCCGCCCCCCGGCGCGCCCGCGGGGCCGCGGGCGGCCTCGCGCAGCCGGCGGCGGAACTCGGCGAGGTACTGGTACTGCACCTTCTTGTCCCCGATCGAGAACGCGCGGGATTCGAGCCGCGATTCCAGCCCCGCCAGGCGTTCCGGCGTGTCGATGGGCCGGCCTTCGGTCTCCATCTGCCACAAGATCCGGTCCAGCGGCGCCGCCTCGGCCAGCAGCGCCTCCATCGCGGCGCGGCCCCGTGCCTTGATCAGGCTGTCCGGGTCGTCGCCCGCCGGCAGGGTCGCGAAGCGCAGCGACTTACCTGGCTTCAGATGCGGCAGCGCCCGTTCCGCGGCGCGGCCGGCGGCGCGCATCCCCGCCGCGTCGCCGTCGAAACACAGCACCGGCTCGTCCGCCATGCGCCACAGCAGCTCGATCTGGCTTTCCGTCAGCGCGGTGCCGAGCGGAGCCACCGCCTCGGCGATTCCGGCGCGCGCCAGGGCGATCACGTCCATATAGCCCTCGGCCACGATCACCCGTCCGGCCGCGCCCGCGGCGCGCCACGCCGCCGCCATGCCGTAGAGCACGCCGCCCTTCTGGAACAGCGGCGTATCCGGCGAGTTCAGGTATTTCGGCTGCGCATCGCCCAGCGCGCGGGCGCCGAAGGCGATCACCCGGCCGCGCCGGTCGGCGATCGGAAAAGTCACCCGGCCGCGGAAGCGCTCGAAGATCGCGCCGCCGTCTTCCGGCCGCCCCAGAAGCCCGGCCTCGATCAGCAGCGCCTCCGGCATCGCCTCGCTTTGCAGCGCAGCCTTCAGCGCGCCGCGCGCCTCCGGCGCGTAGCCGAGGCGGAACCGCGCGATGGTGTCGTCGTCCAGCCCGCGGCCGCGCAGATAGGCCAGCCCCTCGCGCCCGGCGGCGTCCCGCAGGCTGCGTTCGTAGAACGCGCAGGCCGCCTCCGTCGCCTCCAGCAGCGTCGCGCGCTGCTTCTCGCGGCGGCGCTCTTCCGGCGTCGCCACCGGCACCTCGAGCCCCGCCTCGACCGCCAGCCGCTCGACCGCTTCGGGAAAGCTCAGGTTCTCCGTCCGCATCACGTAGCCGACCGCGTCGCCATGCGCGCCGCAGCCGAAGCAGTGATAGAAGCCCTTTTCCTCGCTGACGGTGAAGGACGGCGTCTTTTCGGAATGGAACGGGCACAGCCCGCCGAACTCCCGCCCCTTGCGGGTCAGCTTGACGCGCCGGCCGATCAGGTCGGCCAGCCCGACGCGGGCGCGCAGCTCGTCGAGGAAGGAAGGGGGAAACGCCATGCTCTCGCTTTCCATGCGCCGCGGCGGTCGAGAGTAGCCCCCGAAGGAGCCGCACCGCACGGTCTCATATAGGACGCCACGCGGTTATCCCGAAGAATCGCCATACGGAGATAATTATCCCCGTAATTCACGCATGCCGGCGCCTGTGGACGGGACTAACCCGCCAGCCGTTCCTTGAGGAGACCGCTGGCGCGGCCGAAATCCATCCGCCCGGCATAATGCTCGCGCAGATGCGCCATGGTGCGCCCCATGTCCTTGATGCTGGCGGCGCCCAGCTCGCCGATCGCCGCATCCACCGCGACCGCGATCTCGTCGGTCGACATCGGGGCCGGCAGGAAGGAGCGGATGATATCGATCTCCGCGCTTTCCTGGTCGACCAGATCCTGCCGGCCGCCCTGCTCGTACAGCTTGATGCTTTCCTGGCGCTGCTTGACCATGGTCTGCAGCACGCGCATCACCTCGTCGTCGCCGATGCCGTCGGCGTTGCCCTCGCCCCGCGCCGCGATGTCGCGGTCCTTGATGGCGGCGAGTATCAGGCGCAGCGTCGAAACGGCGCGGGCGTTCTTCGCCTTCATCGACTCCTTGAGCGCGGCACTTATGTCGTCGCGGAGCATGGGCGGGGTCCTGTTGCCAAAGAAGGCGGGACGTTAGCGCAATCGAAATGGATTCGCAACAGATGGAATTTTCCTAACCAATTGAAATAGTTGTATATTTTATACCGATCCTGCTTGACGGGCCGGTCTGAATCGCCTATCAAACGGCGGGCCGGCACGGACAGCCCCGCCGCCCGGGGCATTTGGTGTGGCCTGCGCGCCGCCGCCATCGACGACGCCGTCGCCGCCACGGACCAAGCAGGAACCCAGCCCGAGATGCCGGAATCGCCAGCAAGCCCGCCCACTGCGCCGAAAACCGGCGCGACGGCCGCGCTCGTGCTGGCCGACGGGACCGTGTTCCGGGGCCGCGGCATCGGCGCCGAGGGCGCCGCCGTGGGCGAGCTGTGCTTCAACACGTCGATCACCGGCTACCAGGAAATCCTGACCGACCCGTCCTATGCGGGCCAGGTCATCTGCTTCACCTTTCCCCATATAGGGAATGTCGGCGCCAACGACGAGGACCGCGAGGCCGCCAGCCCGGCCGCCCGGGGGCTGGTCATCCGCGCCGATATCACCGAGCCCGCCAACTGGCGGGCCTCGGCGCATCTGGATGCCTGGCTGCGCGGCCAGAACCTGGTCGGCATCGCGGGGGTGGACACGCGGCGGCTGACCCGGCGCATCCGCGACAGCGGCGCGCCGCACGTGACGGTGGCGCACCGCGCCGACGGCCGGTTCGACATCGAGGCGCTGCGCGCGCAGGCCGCCGCCTGGCCCGGCCTCGAAGGCATGGACCTGGCGAAGGAGGTGTCCTGCACCCAGACCTATGGCTGGGACCAGACCCAATGGACGCTGGGAGAGGGGTACGGGACGCAGGAGGCGCCGCAGCGCCACGTCGTCGCGGTCGATTTCGGCGCCAAGCGCAACATCCTGCGCTGCCTCGCCGCCGCCGGCTGCAAGGTGACGGTCGTCCCCGCCTCGAGCTCGGCGGAGGACATACTGCGCCACAATCCGGATGGGGTGTTCCTGTCCAACGGGCCGGGCGACCCGGCGGCGACCGGCGCCTACGCCGTGCCCGCGATCCGCACGCTGCTGGAGAAGGACCTGCCGGTCTTCGGCATCTGCCTCGGACACCAGATCCTCGCTTTGGCGCTGGGGGCGAAGACCGCGAAGATGCATCTCGGCCATCGCGGCGCCAACCATCCGGTGAAGGACCTGGAAACCGGCAAGGTGGAGATCACCTGCCAGAACCACGGCTTCGAGGTGCTGCGCGGCAGCCTGCCCGCGGGCGTGACCGAAACCCATTCCTCGCTGTTCGACGGCTCGGTCGAGGGGCTGCGGGTGGAGGGAAAGCCCGTCTTCTCCGTCCAGTACCACCCCGAGGCCTCCCCCGGCCCGCAGGACAGCCATTATCTGTTCGACCGCTTCGTGAAGATGATCGACGAGGGGCGCAGCTAGCCCGATGCCCAGGCGCACCGACATCTCCTCGATCCTGATCATCGGCGCGGGGCCGATCATCATCGGCCAGGCGTGCGAGTTCGACTATTCCGGCACCCAGGCCTGCAAGGCGCTGAAGGAGGAGGGCTACCGGATTATCCTGGTGAACTCCAACCCCGCCACGATCATGACCGATCCGGGGCTGGCGGATGCGACCTATGTCGAGCCGGTGACGCCGCAGATGGTGGCGAAGATCATCGAGAAGGAGCGCCCCGACGCGCTGCTGCCGACGATGGGCGGGCAGACCGGGCTGAACACTGCGCTGGCCCTGGCCAAGGACGGAACGCTGGCGAAGTTCGGGGTGGAACTGATCGGCGCGTCGATGGAGGCCATCGACATGGCCGAGAGCCGCGAGCTCTTCCAGGCGGCGATGGCCCGGATCGGGCTGGAATGCGCGAAGGGCGATTCCGTAAGCACGATGGAACAGGCCTGGGCGGCGCTGGAGAAGACCGGACTGCCGGCGATCGTCCGCCCGTCCTTCACCCTGGCCGGGACCGGCGGCGGCATCGCCTACAACCCGGAGGAATTCAAGGAGATCGTCGAGCGCGGCTTCGACGCCTCGCCGTCGCACCAGGTCCTCATCGAGGAATCGGTGCTGGGGTGGAAGGAATACGAGATGGAGGTGGTCCGCGACCGGGCGGACAACTGCATCATCGTCTGCTCGATCGAGAACATCGATCCGATGGGGGTGCATACCGGCGATTCGATCACCGTCGCCCCGGCGCTGACGCTGACCGACAAGGAATACCAGATCATGCGCAACGCCTCGATCGCGGTGCTGCGCGAGATCGGGGTGGATACCGGCGGCTCCAACGTGCAGTTCGCCGTCGACCCGGAAACGGGCCGCATGGTCATCATCGAGATGAACCCGCGCGTCTCGCGCTCCTCGGCGCTGGCGTCCAAGGCCACCGGCTTTCCCATCGCCAAGGTCGCGGCGCTGCTCGCCGTCGGCTACACGCTGGACGAGCTGCAGAACGACATCACCGGGGTCACCCCCGCGTCGTTCGAGCCCACCATCGACTACATCGTCACCAAGGTGCCGCGATTCACCTTCGAGAAGTTTCCCGGCGCCGAGGCGCTGCTCAACACCTCGATGAAATCGGTCGGCGAGGCGATGGCGGTCGGGCGCAATTTCGCCGAGTCGCTGCAGAAGGCCATGCGCTCGATGGAGACCGGGCTGACCGGGCTGAACGAGGTCGCCATCGCCGGAGTGGACCCGGACGCGCCCGTCGATGTCGAGGCGGTGCGCGCCGCGCTGTCGCGCGCCACGCCGGACCGGCTGCTGGTCATCGCCCAGGCGTTCCGCCTCGGCCTGCCGCTGGCGGCTATCCACGAGGCCTGCAAGTACGACCCGTGGTTCCTGCGCCAGATCGAGGCGATCGTAAAGGTCGAGGACCGCGTGCGGGAATCCGGCCTGCCGGCGGATGCCGACGGGCTGCGGGGCCTGAAATCGATGGGATTCTCCGACGCCCGGCTTGCCGAGCTGGCGGGGACGGACGAAGAGACGGTCTCGGCGCGCCGGCGCGCCCTCGGGCTCGTCCCGGTCTACAAGCGGATCGACACCTGCGCCGCGGAGATCCCGTCCACCACGCCTTACATGTATTCGGCCTATGAGGGCGACGGAACCGAACCGCCCGAATGCGAGGCCGATCCCAGCACGCGGGAGAAGATCATCATCCTCGGCGGCGGGCCCAACCGCATCGGCCAGGGGATCGAGTTCGACTACTGCTGCGTCCATGCGGTCTACGCGCTCCGCGAGGCGGGGTACGAGGCCATCATGATCAACTGCAACCCGGAGACGGTCTCGACCGATTACGACACCTCGGACCGGCTGTATTTCGAGCCGCTGACCGCCGAGGACGTGATCGAGATCGTCCGGGTCGAGCAGCGCGCCGGCACGATGCTGGGGGTGATCCTGCAGTTCGGCGGCCAGACGCCGCTGAAGCTCGCCCGCGCGCTGGAGGCCGCCGGCATTCCCGTGCTCGGCACCTCGCCGGACGCCATCGACCTTGCCGAGGACCGCGAGCGGTTCCAGAAGCTGCTGCACCGGCTGGGGCTGCGCCAGCCGCGCAACGGCATGGCCTGGACCCCGGACGAGGCGCTGGCCGCCGCCGAGGAGATCGGCTATCCGGTGGTGATCCGGCCGTCCTACGTGCTGGGCGGCCGGGCGATGGAGATCGTCAACGGGCCCGAAGGGCTGAAACGCTATATCCGCCAGGCGGTCGGGGTGTTCGGCGACAATCCGGTGCTGATCGATTCCTACCTGTCGGACGCCATAGAGGTGGACGTGGACGCCGTGGCCGACGCCGAGGGCGAGGTCTTCGTCGCCGGGATCATGGAACATATCGAGGAGGCCGGCATCCATTCCGGCGATTCGGCCTGTTCCCTGCCGCCCTACTCGCTGGCCGCGGCCACGGTGGAGGAGATTCGCGCCCAGACGGCCGCGCTGGCGCGGGGACTCGACGTCGTCGGGCTGATGAACGTGCAGTTCGCGGTCAAGGACGGCGACATCTACATCCTGGAGGTCAACCCGCGCGCCAGCCGCACCGTGCCCTTCGTCGCCAAGGCGACCGGCGTGCCCATCGCCAAGATGGCCGCCCGGGTGATGGCGGGCGAACGCCTGCCGGCGCTGCTGAAGGAATACGCGGTGACGGCGATCGGGAAGCATGTCGCCATCAAGGAAGCGGTGTTTCCGTTCAACCGGTTCCCCGGCATCGACACGCTTCTGGGGCCGGAAATGAAATCCACCGGCGAGGTTATGGGGCTGGACAGCGATTTCGGCCGCGCCTTTGCCAAGGCGCAGCTCGGCGTCGGCGCCAACCTGCCGGCAGAGGGTACGGTGTTCATCTCCGTGCGCGACCGCGACAAGCCGGCGATGGTGGAGCTCGCCCGCCGGCTGACCGCGATGGGCTACGCGCTGGTGGCGACGCGGGGCACGGCGGATGCGCTGCGCGAAGCCGGGCTGGAGGTACGCGCGCTGAACAAGGAGCACGAGGCGCGCCCGCACTGCGTCGACGCCATGAAATCGGGCGAGGTGCAACTCATGTTCAACACCACCGACGGCACCAGCCGGATTGCGGAAAGCGCCGGCATCCGCCGCACTGCGGTGTTGAACCGTATCCCCTACTACACCACCGTGGCGGGCGCGCGCGCCTGCGTCGAGGCGCTGGCCGCGATGCGCGCGGGCACGCTTGATGTGGCCCCGCTACAATCCTATTTTCAATCGGCGTTTTAGTTCTACACTGTATCCGGTCGCCGTCGCCCGCTGGATCAGCGGGGGACGGTACGTTTGACTTTTTTGACAGGCAGCAGGCTGGCACGATGGACAAGTTTCCGATGACGCTTGATGGCTACAACCGGCTGGAAGCCGAGCTCAAGCACCTGAAATCGGTTGAGCGCCCGGCGGTGATCAAGGCGATCGCCGCGGCGCGCGAGCACGGCGACCTTTCGGAAAACGCCGAATACCATGCGGCGCGCGAGCGCCAGGGCTTTATCGAGGGCCGCCTCGGCGTGCTGGAAGAACGAATAGCGCTGGCCGAGATCATCGACGTCAAGTCGCTGAAGGGCAAGGACGTCAAGTTCGGCGCCACCGTCAAGGTGGCCGACGAGGACACCGACGAGGAAACCACCTACCAGATCGTCGGCGAGCACGAGGCCGACATCAAGGAAGGCCGCCTGTCCATCACCTCGCCGCTGGCGCGGGCCATGATCAACAAGAAGGTCGGCGATTCGGTCGAGGTGGTCACGCCCAAGGGCGCGAAGTCCTACGAGATCATCTCGGTCCGCTACAAGTAGAGCAGGTGCGGAAGGCTGCCGCGCGCTGCGGCGCCCCGTGCGGAACTGAACACCTAGAGCATGATCCAGCCAGATAGAACCACCTGCGTTGTGCGCAGACGAGACGAACCGCGAGGCGCGGCCCGCAGGGCGATGCCTTCGCATCGGCCAAGGGTCGCAACGACGCGGGCGGCCGTCTGCGCGCAACCCTCCACACCATCGATCGGGGGGCCGGGGCATTTTGCGTCGGGGGTGCGTCGCGCGGCTTGCCCGATGCGAAGGCATCGCGCCGCGCCACGCTCCTGCCCCCGACGCAAAATGCCCGCGGCGCAGGCGGTTCTATCTGGCTGGATCATGTTCTAGCCGTCGGCGCGGCTGAACTCGATCGGCACGCCGGGGCGCTGCGTGGCGGAGCGGATGGCGAGGGCGGATTTGACCACGCTGACATTGGGCGCGGCGGTGAGCTTGCTGGTCAGGAAGCGCTGGTAGCTGTCCCAGTCGAGCGCGACGATCTTCAGCAGGAAGTCGGTCTCGCCCGCCAGCATGTGGCATTCGCGGACTTCGGGCCAGGATTTCGCCAGCTGCTCGAAGGCGACGAGATCGTTCTCCGCCTGGCTGTGCAGCCCGACATGGGCGAAGACGATGACGCCGAATCCCAGCGCCTCGGCGCTGAGGTCGGCGTGGTAGCCCCGGATGCAGCCCGTCTCCTCCAGCGCGCGGACGCGGCGCAGGCAGGGCGGCGGCGAAATGCCGGCCCGTTTCGCGAGTTCCACATTGGTGATGCGCCCGTTATCCTGCAAATCGCGCAGGATGCGCAAATCGATCTGGTCGAGCTTGACGCGCGCCATGGCTGGTAACCGATGCTCCTCCCAAGAAATTATATTATAAGAAAAAGAAATTATATTTCAATGACGGGGCTGATGGATCGCACGGACGGTAAGCGGAATGACCGTTGAGCCGGTCTGCTGGGTGCTGACCGACGGCAAGGCCGGGATGGACAGCCAGTGTCTCGGTCTCGCCGAGGCGCTCGGGCTCGCGCCGGAGATCCGGCACATCCGGCCGCGCGCGCCGTGGCGCTGGCTGCCGCCCCGGCTCTGGCTCAGCCCGCTTTCCGCGCCGGGGTCCGCAGGCGACGCGCTGGTTCCGCCCTGGCCCGACCTGCTGATCGCCACCGGGCGGCAAACGGTGGCGCCGGCCATCGCCATCCGCAGGGCGGCGCGGGGCGCGACCTTCGCGGTGCAGATCCAGAACCCGGCGGTGAACCCGGCGCGGTTCGACCTCGTGGTCGCCCCGGCCCACGACCGGCTGTCCGGCCCCAACGTCATTTCCACGCTGGGCGCGCTGCACCGGGTGACACCGGCGCGGCTGGCGGCGGAGGCCGCGAGGTTCCGCGACCGCTACGCCGCCCTGCCCCGTCCCCGGGTCGCAGTGCTGCTGGGCGGCAGCAACCGGCAGTACCGGCTCACCGCGGACGGCGCGGCGCGGCTGGGCGGGGCGCTGGCTCAGGCCGCCCGCGCGGCCGGGGCCGGGCTGATGGTCACCCCGTCGCGGCGCACCGGGGCGAAGAACACGGCGATCGTCGCGGAAAAGCTGGCGGGAACCGCCGCCGACATCTGGGACGGCAGCGGCGACAACCCGTATTTCGGCATGCTGGGGCTGGCGGACGCCATCGTGGCGACGGGCGATTCGGTCAACATGGTGACGGAAGCCTGCGCGACGGGAAAGCCGGTCCATGTCTTCGCCCTCGACGGGACCTCGGCCAAGTTCGACCGGTTCCACGCAGCGATGCGGGAGGCCGGCATGACGCGCCCCTTCACCGGCCGGCTGGAGGACTGGGCCTATGCGCCGCTGCAGGAAACCGCGCGCGTGGCTGCGGAGATCCGCCGCCGAATGGGACACAGCGCCGCATCGGGCCCCGTCTCCGGCCAAGGGAATTGAAATTCGCCCGCGCGGCCCTTATGAAAGGCAGGGTGCAAACCGCCCGGAAATCCTTGGGACTCCCGCATGCCGGCCATTGACCTGAGCGCGTTCGCCTCGACGCCGCTGGTCCGCGACCCATACGACCACGTCATCGTGCGCGGCTTCCTGAAGCCCGATGCCATCGGTGCGATCGAGGCGGATTATCCGGAAATCGGCCGGGCCGGCAGCTTCCCGCTGGGCGAGCTGTCCTTCGGACCGGCCTTCGCCGCGATGGTCGAGGAGCTGGAGAGCCCGCCCGTCGCCCGCGCGTTCGGCGAGAAGTTCGGCGTCGATCTCGCCGGACGTCCGACCATGGTGACCGCGCGCGGGCGCTGCCAGGCGAAGGACGGCCGCATCCACACGGATTCGGAGACCAAGATCATCACCGTGCTGATCTACATGAACAGCAGCTGGGAACAGCCGGGCGGGCGGCTGCGCGTGCTGCGGTCGGCCGACGATCTGGAGGACTACGCCGCCGAGGTGCCGCCGGACGCGGGCACGCTGCTGGCCTTCCGCCGCTCCGCGCATTCGTATCACGGCCATCGTCGCTTCACCGGCCCGCGGCGCGTCATCCAGCTCAACTGGGTGACCGACGACGAGGTCGTGCGCCGCGAGCAGTCGCGCCACCGCCTGTCCGCCTGGGTCAAGAAGCTCGTGCCCTTCGCGGGCGCGTGAGATAACGGCGGGGTCATGGCGCTTCGGATCGAAACCTTCAGCAACGTCAAGGGCGGCAACGCCTTCTACAAGGCGGTGAGCCACCCGCTGGCCGCCTCCCCCGCCGCGGCGCTGGTGGAAACGCTGCGCCGGGCGGGGCCGGTCGCGCTCTACGACCCGCTCGGCATGGCCGGCGCGTTCGCCGAGATGCATGACATCGCCGGCGTCGATTTCGCCTGCGCGCTGGTGCAGGACGTTGCCGCGATCGGCTCGGACGTGCTGGGGATGAAGGCCCGGCCCGTCACCGACCTGCCCGGCTGCAAGGTCGGCGCCGTCTTCGTCGCGGCGTTCGACGCCGACCGGCTGATCGACCATATCCGCCACCTGATCCCGGCCGGCGCGCCGGTGACAAGCCTTGACGCGATGCGCATCGACCAGACCTTGCTGACCAACAAGCGGGCCTATCTGGACCCGGTGAACTTCGCCACCAACTTCGCCTTCTTCCGCGACGACGGCGCGACCCGCACGCGCGTGGTCACCGCCAATTACTGGACGGGCTACGGCGCCGAGGACGTCACGCTGCACCTGGTGCTGTTCGGCGGCGACGGCGCGATCCTCGCCGAATGGGATCAGAGACTGGGCGGCGCGCAGAGCGGGGTCGCGATCGACAGCCGCGACGTGCGGGACCGGTTCGGGGTCGGCGGTTTCTGCGGCCAGCTCTTCATCCACGCCTCGGGCATCCGTGGCCACGACGTGGTCAAATACGCGCTCGACGTCTGGCGGGACGACGGCTCGATGCTGTCCTGCACCCATGACGCCAATGCCTGGCCGTCGGACCTCTACGGCGGGCTGCCCGCGCCGAAGGACGGCGAGGACGTGGTGCTGTGGCTGCAGAATTCCCACCCTTGCCCGATCCCCGCCGGGGAGATCGCGCTGAATCTGATGGGCGAGTCCCGGGCGGTAGCGCTGGACGAGGAAATCGCGCCCTTCGCGACCCGCGCCCTGTCTGTCGCGTCGCTTCTGCCGGAGGCGCGCTGGCCGCGCCATATCGAGCTGCGCGCCGGCAAGCATTTCGTCCGCCCGCGCTACGAGATCGCCGACGCGCAGGGCCGGCAGCGCATGGCCCACGTCAATGTGGAGCGCGCCGACCTGAACCCCGACCCCGCCATCGCCGAGATGGGCAATCTCATGGGCAAGGGGTTCATCCTGCCGGCCCCGGTGTTGCCGCCGGAGCGCTGGCGCAGCATCGCCCTGCCGACGCCGATGGCGACCTGCCAGAACGAACTGCCCCTCGCCGCGCTGCTGATCGATTCCACCGGGCGCGAGGTGGCGCGAAAGGCGCTCGGCCGGCTGCCCCGCGACCACGGCATCGCCGTGGATGCCGGCGAGCTGGTCAACGGTTCCGGCCCGCTGGCGGGCGGGTACGGCCATATCGAGCTGATCTACGATTTTTCGGACGGCGGCGCGGCGGATGGCTGGCTGCACGCCATCTTCCGCTACGAGGACCGGCATACCGGCCACGCCGCCGAGACCAGCTTCGGCGCGCATGTGTTCAACACGGTGATGACCTGGAAGAACGAGCCGCAGAGCTATGCCGGCCGCGCGCCCGGGCTGAGCACGCGGCTGTTCCTGCGGCTCGGGCCGGAACCGCTGGACACGCTGTGCCACCTGATCTACCCCGCCTCCTCGCCGTGGCACGAGACGTCGTCGACGCGGCTCGCGCTGATGGATGCGGCCGGGCGCGAGGTCGCCGGGCGCGACATAGGGATTCCCTGCGGCGGCTCCCATCTGTGGCGGTATTCGGAAACCTTCGACGCCGCGGAGCGCCGCGCGGCCGGAGACGGCGGTTACGTCATCGTCCGCGACACGACCTGCCGGCTGTTCGGCTATCACGGATTGCTCAACGGCGACGGCCCGTTTAGTCTCGATCACATGTTCGGCTTCTGACGAAGCCCGCCCTCGAACCGCCCCGTCACGCCCGGTACTCATGCCTGACATGCTGCATTCCAAGGTCCTGATCCTCGGCTCCGGTCCCGCCGGATATACCGCCGCCATCTACGCCGCGCGCGCCAGCCTGGCGCCGGTGCTGGTGACCGGGATGGAGCTCGGCGGCCAGCTCAGCATCACCACCGACGTCGAGAACTATCCGGGCTTCGCCGACGTCATCCAGGGCCCCTGGCTGATGGAGCAGATGCAGGCCCAGGCCGAGCATGTCGGCACGGCGATGCACAACGACCTGATCGTCGATGTGGACCTTTCGTCCCGCCCGTTCCGCTGCACCGGCGACAGCGGCACGGTGTATTCCGGCGACACGCTGGTGATCTGCACCGGCGCGCAGGCGCGCTGGCTGGGGCTGGATTCGGAAGCGAAATTTCAGGGCTTCGGCGTGTCCGCCTGCGCCACCTGCGACGGGTTCTTCTATCGCGGCAAGGTGGTGGGCGTGGTCGGCGGCGGCAACACCGCGGTCGAGGAGGCGATCTACCTGACCAACCATGCCAGCAAGGTGATGCTGTTTCACCGCCGCGACGAGCTGCGCGCCGAGAAGATCCTGCAGGACCGGCTGTTCCGCAATCCGAAGATCGAATGCATCTGGAACGCCGAAATCGCCGAGGTGCTGGGCGACGAGAACCCGCCGGGCGTCACCGCAGTCCGGCTGAGGGACACGCGGACGGGCGAGACGCGGGAGGTCGCGCTCGACGGGCTGTTCATCGCCATCGGCCACGACCCGGCGACGGCGCTGTTCCGGGGCAAGCTGGCGATGGACGAGGGCGGCTACCTGTTCACCGCGCCGGACAGCACGGCGACCAGCGTGCCCGGCGTGTTCGCCGCCGGCGACGTGCAGGACAAGGTCTACCGCCAGGCGGTCACCGCTGCCGGCACCGGCTGCATGGCGGCGCTGGAAGCCGAGCATTTCCTGGCCGCGCGCGCGGACGGGTCCGAGTCGGCCTCGGCCGCCGAATAGGGGTGTATGATCCAGGGTTGAGGCGGCGGGTTCTTCCGCCGGCACGGCTATGACTGGATAGGGCGCCGCCCCGATGGACTGGGACAAGCTGAGAATATTCCACGCGGTCGCCGAGGCGGGCAGTTTCACGCGCGCCGGCGACCGGCTGAACCTGACGCAGAGTTCCGTCAGCCGCCAGGTCAGCGCGCTGGAACACAGCCTGGGCGCCAGGCTGTTCCGCCGCCACGCCCGCGGGCTTCAGCTCACCGAACAGGGCGAGACGCTTTTTCATGCCGCCCAGGACGTGGTCGCCAAGCTTGCCATGGCCGAGGCGCTGGTCGGCGAATCGATGGACCGGCCGCGCGGGCCGCTGCGCATCACCACCACGGTCGCCTTCGGCTCCATGTGGCTGACCGAGCGGCTGCGCGATTTCATCGAGGCCTATCCCGAGATCGACGTCTCGCTGATCGTGCGCGAGGACGAGCTCAACCTGTCGATGCGCCAGGCCGACGTCGCCATCCGGCTGGCCCCGCCGCAGCAGCCGGACCTGATCCAGCGCCACCTGTTCACCCTGCGCCACGGCGCGATGGCGTCCGCGGAGTATCTGGAGCGCTACGGCATGCCGCAGTCGCTGGACGATCTCGACCGCCACAGGCTGATCGGCTACGACGAGACCTATAACCCGCCCTTCACCGACATCAACTGGATACTCACCGCCGGGCGCGGCCCCGGCGAGGCGAGGCGGCCGGTGCTCCGGGTCAACAATATCTACGGCATGTACCGGGCCTGCGCCGTCGGCACGGGCATCGCCTCGCTGCCCGATTACATGGCCAATCTGACCACCGGGCTCATCCCGGTCCTGCCGGAGCTGGAAGGCCCGACGCACGATGCGTTTTTCGTATACCCGGAAGAGCTGCGCCATTCGAGCCGGGTGACGGTGTTCCGGGATTTCCTGCTGAGTCGTCTCAACGAAGACAGGCGCTGACGACACACCGTCTCACGCGCTACAAACCAGCTATGCATAAACCGCATGGCTGGTTTGCTTTATTTACGGTAGAAACAAATCACCCGAGGCATTATCTCCCACTCGTAAGACGGAGGGCAATCGATTGCAGCCCGAGGGTGCGATACTGGCGCTCCGTTGCACATCGGGCGCTTCCTGCGCGCGCGGCGTGCGGACCAGAGTTTCGCCCGGCTTGGCCGGGCATCGAGTTCCGGGTGCAATGCCCGGAAAAGGGTCTTCGGATCCTACGTCTTCTAGACGTGAAGCCTCCCTGTTAGACTGCCCGGTGCTTCGGCACCGGGCTTCTTTTTTCAGGTCGGCCGCCAGCGGCGCCCTCCCTGCCGAACCGGGAACGCCCGCTTCAGGGCCGCGTACCGCCCTTCGCATACCCCTCACAGCTTCTCTCGATTCCGGACCCCGGGCCCGTGGTTGTTTTGTGACCCGGGTTTTCGGTGGGTGCCGTAGTCGCCATGTCAGTGATCTGTCGAACTCGCCGGCTGCCGACATGCAGCGCGGCACGGATCACCAAGGGCGGCCGCCCAAGGTCGCCCAGTCGAAGAGGAGGAGAGTTATGAAGAAAATTATGCAAACCGCGCTCAGCGTCGGAATGATGGCGCTGGCCGGGGCGGCCTTTGCCCAGACCAGCGCCCCGAGCCCCGGCGGATCGTCCGGCGACACCACGCAGCAATCGCCCTCGGGAACCGCGCCGGGCGCCAGCGGCGCCGGGGCCCCTTCCGGCACCATGAGCTCGCCTCCGGCGGACGTGGTCGGGAAGGACATCAAGGACGCCAAAGGCGATGACATCGGCGAGATCGAGAAGGTCGAGGGCGACACCGTGATCGTCGGCGTCGGCGGGTTCCTCGGACTCGGCCAGCGCAAGGTCGCCCTGCCGTGGAAGGAGCTGACCATGAGCGGCGCCGGCGACGACGCCACGATCACCACCAGCATGACCAAGGACCAGTTGAAGACGCTCCCCGAGTACAAGGAGAGCGATGCCGGCTCGACGACCGGCGGCGACAGGCCCTCCGGCAGCATGCGCTGAGGTGCGGAACAGCAGTACAAGCCGGTGTCTGCGGTGTGATGCGTGGCCGGCGGACTAATTCGCCGGCCACGCCGTCTTTCGGGCCCATGAGCCTTTATTCTCGGGGCCTTCTGCGAAAAGCGCGCAATCGCCGCAAGCCGTCTCCGCCAGTCCGGGACGGCACGTCGGCTACATGAACAGCTTCTCGCCCTCCATACCCTTGTAGAGCCCGGCGACCTGATCGGCGTAGCCGTTATAGAGCAGCGTCGGCACCCGCTTGCCCATGCCGAGGACCTCCTCGGTGGCTTGCGACCAGCGGGGGTGGTCCACTTCCGGATTCACGTTGGCCCAGAACCCGTACTCGGCGGCCTGGATTTTCTCCCAGAAGCTGACGGGGCGCTTGTCGGTGAAGGTGAAGCGGACGATCGACTTGATCGACTTGAAGCCGTATTTCCACGGCACGACGAGGCGCAGCGGCGCGCCGTTCTGCCTCGGCAGCGGCTTGCC
Source organism: Alphaproteobacteria bacterium (assembly GCA_009377375.1). GTDB lineage: Bacteria > Pseudomonadota > Alphaproteobacteria > MPNO01 > UBA2964 > WHUE01. Next base: position 16,071 of record WHUE01000044.1, read on the forward strand.
GTAGAGACCGGTGCCCATCAGCGCCAGCTCGTTCGTGGCCTCCGCCATGGTGAGCCCCTCCACGTAAGGCCACGGATACCAGAACTGCTTCTGGCCGGGCGCCATGGCCGGATCCTTGAAGGTCTGCATGACGACGTATTTCGCCCCCGACAGGGGCCTGGCATAGGCCACGAGGTCCTGCATCGGGAAGCCGGTCCACGGCACCGCCATCGACCACGCCTCCACGCAGCGGTGGCGGTACAGCCGCTCCTCCGGCTTCATCGCGCCCAGCAGATCGTCGATATCGACCGTCTTCTCCTTTTCCACCATGCCGTCGAAGGTGACGGTCCACGGACGGATCTTCAGCGCCTGGGCGGGGCCCGCCACGCTCTTGTGCGAGCCGAACTCGTAGAAATTGATGTAGGTGGTCGCCTGCTTCTCGTCCGTCACCGGCCGGTCGAGCCGGTAGCGCAGGTTCCGCATTGCCGGATACATCCGCGCCGAAGGATCGTCCTCCGCCGCCCGCGCCGGCCCGCCGCCGAGGAGCGCGCCGGCGAGGGAGGGCAGCAGGATCGGCCCTGCGGCCATCGCCTGCACCAGCCGCCGCCGGTCGCGGTAGACCGGCTCCGGAGTCGCGTCGCGTTCGGCCATCTCCCAGCTGCGTCTGGATCTGATCAGCATTGCCGTGTCTCCTGACATGTCCGGGCGATTGTCCCGACGGCCGATCTAATCACGGCCGGGGTCGACCGCGAAATCAAGCCCGTTCATAACTCCGTGAGGCGAGCAGGAGCCGGGAACCAGGGAGAGGGCGGCTGGACGGCCGCCCCCTCCCTTGTCTGCCGGGAACCCTCGTTCCCGACTCTCCCCCCCGGAAGGCCGTTTCCCTGCTACGACGCCTGCGCCTCGGCGCCCTTGCGCGACTTGACCACCTGGTCGGCAAGCCGGCCGCTCAGCTCCTGAAGGTGATCGAAGGTGGCGTGGAACGTGGCCACGCCCTGGCTCAGAGAACGCAGCTCTATGATCAGGTCCTGTATCTCGGCCTGCGGCATCATCGCGGACACCGTGTCCCAGCCGGGCCACCCCGCCCTGGTGTCGAAGCCGAGAATCTGGCCGCGGCGGCCGCTGATCAGCCCGTGAACCTTGTTGGTGAAATCCGACGGCACGTCGATATCCACCTTGAGGATCGGCTCCAGCAGAACCGGTCCGCATTTCGGCAGGCCCTCCTTCATGGCCTCGCGCGCGGCCAGCTTGAACGACATCTCGTTGCTGTCCACCGCGTGGAACTGGCCGTCCGTCAGCGTCACCGACACGTCGACCACGGGAAAGCCGAACGGACCCTCGTCGAGATACTCGCGCGCGCCGGCCTCCACCGCCGGAATGTACTGCTTGGGCACCGAGCCGCCGACGATCTTCTCGTTGAACGCGAACCCGCCGCCGCGGGGCATCGGCCTGATGTCCACGTGGACGTCGCCGAACATCCCGTGGCCGCCGGTCTGGCGCTTGAACCGTGCGTGCTGCGACACCGACTTCTGGATCGTTTCCTTGTAGGGCACCTGCGGCGGGGCGGTCACGGCGCCGACATTGAACTTGCCCTTGAGCCGGGCGATGGCGATCTGGAGATGAATCTCGCCCTGGCCGAAGAGGATGAGCTGGTGGACGTCGTTGTCCTGGCGGTAGCTCAGCGACGGGTCCTCCTCGTGCAGCCGCTGCAACGCGCCGGTCAGCTTCACCTCGTCGGACCGGTTCGCCGCCTCGATGGCGATGGAATAGACCGGCGCCATGGGTTCGGGCCAGGCTTCCGTCCCTTCCGGAGGCTTGCCCGACGGGGTGAGGAAATCGCCGGTATGGCATTCGTCCATCCGCTGCAGCGCGACGACGTCGCCGAGCCCGGCCCTGTCCACCTTCTTCTGATGGTTGCCGAGCAGCCGCGCGATGCCGCCGATGCGCACGCCGCCCATGGTTTCGCCCTCCTTGATCTCGCCGCGCCAGACGCGGGCGATCGAGAGCTTGCCGGTATGGGCGGCGAACAGGGACTTGAACACCTGGGCGCAGGGCTCGCCCTCGGGTGCGATGCCCTTGCGCCCGGCCGTCGCCGCAGGGGAGGGCACCTCGTGGCGCAGCGCCTTGAGCAGCCTGCGCACCCCGTGGTCGTGTTCGGCCGCGCCTAGGAAGACCGGGACGATCAGCCCCTCGCGCAGATCCTTCCTGCACTGCTCGTAGATTTCGTCGCTCGGCGGGACCGTCTCCTCGAGAAGCTTCTCGAGCAGCTCGTCGTCGAAATCGGCCAGCGCCTCCAGCATGGTCTGGCGCGCCTCGGCCTCCTCCTCGGAAACGGTCTCGGGGATGCTGATCATCGCCGACGGCTCGCCGGGCTTGTATTCGTAGGCGCGCTCGCTCACCAGGTCGACATAGCCGGTGATGGCCTCGCCGTCACGGATGGGGACCTGGCGCAGCACCAGCGGACGGGCGGCGGCGCCCTGAAGCGCCTCCAGCACTTCCTGGAGCGGCGCGGTCGCCTGGTCCATCTTGTTGATGAACACGATGTGCGGGATCGCGTGGGCGTCGAGGAACCGCATCAGCGGCGCCAGCGCCACCGCGCGCTCCGGCGCCGGTTCGCAGACGACGATGGCGGCATCCGCCGCGAGGAGCGCGTTGAAGGATTCCTGGGCCAGCTCCACCGAGCCGGGACAGTCGACGAAGACCCAGCCGTCGTCCAGATATTCCGTTTCCGCCACCGACAGCTCGGTGGTCATCTCGCGGTCGCGCGATTCCGGCGCGGAATCCCCGACCGTGTTGCCCTCCTTGACCGAGCCCTTGCGCGGAATCGCGCCGGTCGCGAACAGGAGCGACTCCAGAAGCGTGGTTTTTCCGGAAAGATAAGGTCCGACCAGGGCCGCGCATCGGGTCCCTGCAGCCAATGCACCAGTCATTCGCGTCTCCCTCGGGGGCGCCTGCGCCCTCGTTCTCCGGGCGGGAAACGGGCGAGCCTTCCGCTCGCGCCGGCACCGCCATCGGGGTATCCGGTCTTTCGCCGAAGGACATGTTTCCAGTCCCACCGACCGGATGCAAGGGGAATCCGGAGGCCGGCCCGAACGTCGGACTCGACGCAGCCGGCCTCGGGGCCGGCCGGCGCAACCTTCCGGACGGGTCTCTAGCGGAGCGCGGCGCAGGCGCGCTGGATGCGCCGGCAGGCCTCTTCCAGCGCCTCGGTCGAGGTCGCGTAGGAGATGCGGAAATGGGGCGACAGGCCGAACGCCGCCCCCTGGACCACAGCCACGCCCTCGGTCTCCAGCAGGTAGGTCACAAAGGCGGTATCGTCCGCGATCACCGTGCCGTCGGGAGCGGTCTTGCCGATCACGCCGGCGCAGGACGGGTAAACGTAGAACGCGCCGGCCGGGCTGCGGCAGCTTATGCCGGCGGCCTGGTTCAGCATCGAGACGACGAGGTCGCGGCGCTGCTTGAACAGCGCGTTGTGCGGCGCGATGAAATCCTGCGGTCCGTTCAGCCCGGCGCAGGCCGCCGCCTGGCTGATCGACGAGGTATGCGTGATGCTCTGCGACTGCACCATGTTCATTGCCGCGATCAGCTCTTTCGGCCCGGCGGCGTAGCCGAGCCGCCAGCCGGTCATGCTGTAGACCTTGGAGACGCCGTTCAGCGTCAGCGTGCGGTCATAGAGCTTCGGCTCCACCTGGGCGATCGTGGTGAACTCGAAATCGTCGTAGATCACGTGCTCGTACATGTCGTCCGGCATGATCCAGACCTGCGGATGGCGCAGCAGCACCTGGGCAAGCCCCTTGAGCTGCGCGCGCGTATAGGCGGCGCCGGAGGGGTTGCTCGGCGAGTTCAGGATCAGCCACTTGGTCTTCGGCGTGATCGCGGCCTCGAGCTGCTCCGGCGTCATCAGGAAGCCGTTTTCCGCGGTGCATTCGACGAAGACCGGCGTGCCCTCGGCCAGCAGCACCATGTCCGGATAGGACACCCAGTACGGCGCCGGGACGATCACCTCGTCCCCCTCGTCCAGCGAGGCCATCAGCGCGTTGAAGATCACGTGCTTGCCGCCGCAGCCGACCGTGATCTGCGTGGCCGGATCGTAGGTCAGCCCGTTCTCGCGCGCGAACTTCGCCGCGATGGCCTTGCGCAGCGCCATGGTGCCGGCGATGGGGGTGTACTTGGTCTCGCCCCGGTTCAGCGCGTCGATCGCGGCCTGCTTGATGTTGTCCGGGGTGTCGAAATCCGGCTCGCCGGCACCGAGGCCGATGACCTCGCGCCCGGCCGCCTTCATTTCGGCGACCTTTCCCGTAAGCACGTTGGTGGGCGACGGCTTGATGCGACCCAGCCGCTTGGCGATGATGGACATGATTCCGGCTTCGTTCCGAATTGCGGTGAAAGAGCGGCGGCACACTACGCCGGGCCCGATTCGCGCGCAACAATTCAGACGCCGCAGCAGGGCATCGGGAGACGGATTTTCGCTCCGCCTTCGGCGACGACCCGGTCTTTGCCGAGGCGGCGCTGGAAATCCAGGGATCGGGAAGCATATAAAGCTCCATGGCCACCACAATCGAAAAGCCAGCCGCCCCGGCCCCCGACGCGGTGTTCCGCCTGCAATCGGATTTCGAGCCCGCGGGCGACCAGCCGCAGGCGATCGAGCAGCTTCTCGCCGGAATCGCGGAGGGCGAGCGCGAGCAGGTGCTGCTCGGCGTCACCGGGTCGGGCAAGACCTTCACCGTCGCGCATCTGGTGCGCCGGCTCGGCCGCCCGACGCTGGTGCTGGCGCCCAACAAGACCCTGGCGGCCCAGCTCTACGGCGAGATGAAGTCGTTCTTCCCCGACAACGCGGTGGAGTATTTCGTCTCCTATTACGACTACTACCAGCCGGAAGCCTACGTCCCCCGCACCGACACCTATATCGAGAAGGACGCCTCGATCAACGAGCAGATCGACCGCATGCGCCACGCCGCGACGCGGGCGCTGCTGGAACGCCGCGACGTGGTGATCGTCGCCTCGGTCTCCTGCATCTACGGCATCGGCTCGGTCGAGACCTATTCCGAGATGACGGTGAAGATCGCCGCCGGCGGCACGGTCGAACGCGACGCGCTGCTGCGGCGCTTCGTCGAGTTGCAATACCGGCGCAACGACATCAGCTTCACCCGCGGCGCGTTCCGCGTGCATGGCGACGTGGTGGAGATATTTCCCGCCCATTACGAGGACCGCGCCTGGCGCATCTCGTTGTTCGGCGACGAGGTGGAGTCGATCCACGAGTTCGACCCGCTGACCGGCGAGAAAGCCGCCGCGCTGGACGAGATCGTCATATATCCCAACAGCCATTACGTGACGCCCAAGCCGACGCTCCGCCAGGCGGCGAAGCAGATCAAGGCGGAGATGAAGGCGCGGCTGGAGGAGCTGCACGCCCAGGGCAAGCTGGTGGAAGCCCAGCGGCTGGAACAGCGCACCGTCTTCGACCTGGAGATGATGGAGGCCACCGGCCACTGCGCCGGGATCGAGAACTATTCCCGCTACCTGACCGGCCGCGCACCGGGCGAGCCGCCGCCGACGCTGTTCGAGTACCTGCCCGAGGACGCGCTGCTGATCGTGGACGAAAGCCACGTCACCGTGCCGCAGATCGGCGGCATGTTCAAAGGCGACTGGAACCGCAAGACCACGCTGTCGGAGTTCGGCTTCCGCCTGCCGAGCTGCACCGACAACCGGCCGCTGAAATTCGAGGAATGGGACGCGATGCGGCCGCAATCCGTCTTCGTCTCCGCCACCCCCGGCCCGTGGGAGCTGGCGCGCACCGGCGGCGCTTTCGTCGAGCAGGTCATCCGCCCGACTGGGCTGATCGACCCGGTCTGCATTGTCCGCCCGGTGGAGAACCAGGTCGACGACCTGCTGTTCGAGTGCCGCGAATCCGCCAGGAAGGGCCAGCGCGTCCTCGTCACCACGCTGACCAAGCGCATGGCCGAGGACCTGACCGAATACATGCAGGAGGCGGGGCTGCGCGTGCGCTACCTGCATTCGGACATCGACACGCTGGAGCGGATCGAGATCATCCGCGACCTGCGGCTCGGCGCGTTCGACATCCTGATCGGCATCAACCTGCTGCGCGAGGGGCTGGACATCCCCGAATGCGCGCTGGTCGCCATCCTCGACGCCGACAAGGAGGGCTTTCTGCGCTCCGGCACCTCGCTGGTGCAGACCATCGGCCGGGCGGCGCGCAACCTGGACGGACGCGTGATCCTCTATGCCGACACGATGACGCGATCGCTCGACTTCGCCATCGGCGAGACCAACCGCCGGCGCGAGAAGCAGCAGGCCTACAACGCCGAGCACGGCATCACGCCGGAATCGGTGCGCAAGCAGATCGGCGACGTCTTGAATTCGGTCTACGAAAGCGACCACTATACGGTGACCACCGGCGACGCCGACCAGATGCACATGGTCGGCCACAACCTGAAGGGCTACCTGGAGGAGCTGAACGGCCGCATGCGCGAGGCCGCCGCCAACCTGGAATTCGAGGAGGCCGCCCGGCTGCGCGACGAGATTCACCGGCTGGAGCAGGTCGATCTCGGCCTCGCCGAGGGCGCCCCGATGGGCCCCAAGCGCTTCGCCGCCCGCCTCCGCGCGGCGGACGCCAAATCCAGGTCCCGCAGCAAGGGCGCGCGCAAGACCGACGCGCAGAGGCGGCAGCGGCGTTAGACCGGACCGGGCGGACGGCCGCGCCGTCCGCCCGTCGTCACGCCGGTCTCAATAGGTGTCGAGGGCCACTTTCTTGATCCGGGCCTTCTGGTCGGGCGTCACCGATTCCAGCACCGTGAGCACGGCCTTCCTGGCCTCGGCGGCCGGGATGTACTTGATGAACCGCTTTCTCTTCTTGCCTTCGGCCACCACCGCGGGGTCGCTCAGGATCTTGTGCGTGACCGTCCTCAGCTCTTCGGCCCGCTCCCGCGGCGTGCCGGGCGGCGCGACGAGAACGCGCCCGAGGCTTTCGACGGTCGCGTGCAGATCGAACCACCACTGCTGATCCTTCGTCAGGTTCGGCAGCTGCTCGAAGACGGTCGGGAGGTCGGGGAACAGAATCGAGCGCTTGCGGTTCGCGGTGGCGAGGGCCTTCGCGTTCTTCGCGGTCACGTAGTTGTAGGCGGAGGTTTCGGATACGTAGAGTCCCTCCATCTCGCCCTGGGCGAGGGCGAGCGCGGCCGCGCTGCTGCCCTTGTAGCCCGTGACGACCCGGCACTTGAGGCCGAGCGCGTGGCAGGTGAACGCCGCACCGTCGGACAGGCCCGAAATCTTGCCCGACGCGCCCCAGCTGATCGTCTTGCCGGCCTTCATCAGGTCGGCGAGGCTGTTGTAGGGCGATTTCGGCGAGACCAGTATGTTCCACCGCGAATGGTCGGCGATGCCGAGGAATTCGAACTTGGTCAGGTCGTATTTCGCGCCCGGCATGTCGAGCAGCTGCGTCAGGCTGGCGGCCGCCCCGTTGGCGACGGCAATCGACATCCCGTCGCCGGGTTCGGCGGCGAGCTTGTTGAGCGCCCGAAGGCCGCCGCCGCCCAGCACGTTC